>JAKARW010000083.1 GCA_021819125.1 Pseudomonadota bacterium
GATGTTTTAAGCGCGATCGGCTGTTACAAGAGGTTCGCGATGTTATGGAAGAAGTGCTTGATGGCCCCAAGCCCCGAGGCGCCGTTTGCCGGCAGATAGCCTTTGAGAAAGTAAGCCTTGTGGTGCCCGGATTCGGCCAGCAGACCGGTCTTTGGGTTGTAGCGCCGGCGCACGACGGTCGCGGGCTTTGCAAACCGCAGGCCGCGTTCGTGCCGGAGTGCGGCCTTCATGAAATGGATCCAGATGGGCAGCGCCTCGCGCGCCCCGGCGGCCCAGCGTCCGAGGCCGTGGTTGTCGTCATAGCCGACCCAGACGGTGGTGACCACGCGCGGGTTGTAGCCCGTGAACCAGGCGTTGGTCTCCCCGTTGGTGGTGCCGGTCTTGCCAGCCAGCGCCCGGCGATGGAGGATCTGGGCGGCGACCCCCGTGCCCTCACGGATGACGCGCTCCATCATGCGGGTCATCAGGAAGGCAACACCCGGCGAAATCACAGGTGCCGACCGCGGCTCGGATTTGGCACCGAGCGCGCAGTTGCGTAAGGAGATGTGCCCGCCGCTTGCCGTCTGGATGCGTGAGATGAGATAGGGGCGAGGCCGGTAGCCGCCGCTTGCAAATGTCGCATAACCGCGGACGATCTGTAGGGGGGTGTAGTCGCCGGAGCCGAGCACCATGGAGGGAACCTCGGGGATCTGCTGAACCGGAAAGCCGAAGCGATGGACGTAGGCCGCCGCATAGGGGATGCCGATATGGAGCAGCAGGCGCACGCTCGGGACGTTATGGGAGTCGGCCAGATCCTGCCAGACGGGAATCGGCGTGCGCGAGAAGGCATTGCTGTAATTGGTTGGCCGGTAATCGCTGCCATCAGGCAGTGGTATGGTGAGCGGCGTATCCTTGATGAGCGACACCGGTGTGAGGTCATGGCGAACGCCGGCGGCCTTCAAGGCCGGGGCGTCCATGGCCGCGGCGTAGACGAAGGGTTTGAAGCCAGACCCCGGTTGCCGATAGGCGTACAGCGCACGATCGAAGTGGCTCAGCTTGTAGCTAAAGCCGCCACTTAAGGCCAGGATCGCGCCGGTGTGCGCATCGAGGGAGACGAGCGCTCCCTGGACCTTGGGGACCACCGCCAGTTGCCAGCCGGCATCATGGACGCGTTGCCAGACCGCGGTCGCCCCCCAAATGCGATTACCGGACCCGGCGTTGGTCGCGGCCACGTAGTGACGCAACCATATGAGGTCACCGGGCTTTAAAATCTGGTTTACGGCGTTCGCCTGCGGGCCTTCTGGCGAAAGATGCACCCAGGCGATATCCGCGCGGTTCAGGATGACGCTGCGATGTCCCTCGAGACGCACGCGCGCCTCCCCTGGGCTGCTTTGCACGACGACACCCCAGCGCAGATTGGCCGGGTCGCGGTCGGGAAGCACGGACGGACGCCCGCCGGCCAGGGCGGTTTTCAAGGCCGCGCCCTTCAGTTGTGCGATCGGCCCCCGCCAGGTCTTGGGATCGAGGCTATCTAACCCCATCGCGTAATTCTCGAGCCCCACCGCCAGGCTATGATCGGCGGCGCGCTGGTCTCGGGGCGAGATGGTGGTATAGACGCGTAGCCCGCGGCGGTAGGTAAAGCTTGCCCCGAAGCGCTTCACAAGCCATTTACGGATCCACTCGGTCGCATAAGGCGCGATGTTGTTCGCGGGCGCGTGATAGCGCGTGCGGATGGGTTGCGCCTCGGCGAGGATCATGGCGTGGTGCGTGATGTCATGATCGGCGAACATGCGGTGCAAGACGTAATCCCGGCGCTCACGCGCAAGCTGCGGGTTCTTTACCGGATTGAAGTAAGATGGGGCCGCCGGTAATCCGGCTAAGGTCGCCGCCTGCGCGAGCGTGAGTTGCCCGACGTCCTTGCCGTAATAGGTGCGGGCCGCGGCCTCGACGCCGTAGGCACCCTGCCCGAGATAGATCTTGTTCAAATAAAGATCGAGGATCTGCGCGCGCGTGAGGTGATCGGCAAGCTTATAGGCGAGCAGGATCTCGGCGACCTTGCGCGCGATCGTCTTTTTCGGCGAGAGATAGAAGTTGCGCGCGACCTGTTCTGCGATCGTGCTCGCGCCTTGTACGGGGGCCATGTGGACGATGTCCACGAATGCGGCGCGCAGTATCCCCGGATAGCTCACCGGATAATAGAGAGGATCGTGGCTATAGAATTGCCCGTTTTCGGCGGCGATGAACGCCTGCTGGAGGTCTTGCGGGATCTTCGCCAGGGGTAGCGCGAAGCGGATCTGGGGGCCCATAGCCTGCAAGAGCCGGCCGTTGGCGGCGTAGATGCGTAAAGGCTGTTCCGGGTGCCAGTCCTCGAGGGCGCGCACCGCGGGCAGATGGTCCCAGGTCCACCATGTCCAGGTGCCGATCGCGAGCAGTGCGTTGAATCCACCTACCGCGAGCGCGAGCAGCACCCAAAACCGCCACCGGGGATGGGGCCGTGATGGGGAGGGTGTGGGTTCGGGCATCGACACGGGCTTCGCGGGCTTTATGTGGATTGGGCGCGGACCGCGCGTCGCGGCGTGGCCAGGACCTTGTCAGAACGGGTCAATATTGTCATGGCGCTTAGGATAAAGTGAGAGACCGATCGGTTGCAAAAGTTCCCCGATGTGAGGTGGCGGCGGCGGGAATCGCGGTGGCTCAAAGACTCGGTATCGGCCCGATGGCCGCAGGGCCGACTTACAGACGGCGCGGGGGTGGATTCAGGCGCTCGAAGACATTGTCCATGCGATGACCCTGGGTGTCATAGGCGCGGACATGAAGGCGATCTAAGCCCGGCACGATGACCACCAGACAATCCCTGTGGGGGATCGCCGTGGGTCGGGCGAGGACAAAGGCCGGACCACGGGCGCAGGAATTGCGCGGGAAGACGTGGTCGAGTCGCGCCACGAAGCCACGCGCCTTTGCGCGCGCCTGACGGAGAGAGGCAAAGGGACCGCGCGGACGCGCGCGCAGCGCCACATCCAGATGTTGGCGCACGGTCTGCTGTTCGACCACGATCCGGAAACTCAAAACCGCGGCCCACAGCCCATAGAGAATGGTCAGCGCGATCATGATGCGTGCAAGCCGGCGTGTGGCGGCGTCTTGCGCTTGGTGCGGGGCCGCCGCGCGCGCGCTCAGGCCCGCGGGTTGCGCCGTCACGCGGTGTTCCCCGGCGGCTCGTGCGCGGGCGCCTCGAAGCCGCCGCGGTAGGACCAATACAGGAGCGCAATACCGATCGGGATCATGGGGATCGACAGGATCTGACCCATGTCGAGCCGGCCGAGCACAAAACCAAGCTGGATGTCGGGTTGGCGCGTGTATTCGACGAGGAAGCGGAAGATCCCGTAGAAGAGGACGAACAGGCTTCCGACCGCGCCCACGGGTCTCGGTTTGCGGCTATAGAGGGCGAGGATCATCAGAAGCACGACCCCTTCCAGCAAAAATTCGTAGATCTGCGAGGGCTGGCGCGGCTGGGGACCGCCGGCCGGGAACACGACCGCCCACGGCAGGTGACTCACGCGCCCAAACAGCTGGTCGTTGATGAAGTTCGCGAGCCGCCCGAGGCCGAGCCCTATGGGTGCAGCCGGCGCCACGAAGTCGAGGACCGTCATCGTCGACCGCTGGCATTTGCGCCCATAGGCCCAGCAGCCGACGATCACACCTATGAGCCCGCCATGGAAGGACATGCCCCCATCCCAGACCTCGAGGATCTGGACGGGATGGCCGAGATAGTAGGGGAGGTCATACCACAGGACATAGCCAAGGCGTCCGCCGACGATCGCCCCCAGCGACAGATAATATTCGAGATCGAGTACTTGCTCCCGCGTCCATTGCCATTCGCGGCGACGGCCGCGGCGGATCAGCCACAACGTGCCGATGACAAAGCTTATGATTTCGAGTAGGCCGTACCAGTGGATGGGGATCGGGCCTATATGAAATCCGACAGGATTGATGTGCGGATAAGGAAGCATGCGTGTCCGTTCAGAATCGGCCGAGAATGGCGAATAGAATCGCGCGTGTCAAGGACGGCCGGGAACGGCGGTGCGCGGCTCCCGGCCGCCCATTAGCCGCCGGCTTGCTTATTCATGCTCGTCTTGATGCCTTCAGTCATGCGAAACGCGGTGCCCACCATGCGCGACAGATCGCCCATGTCGGCTGGCACGATCATGACGTTCGATGCCTTGGCGATGGCGCCCCATTGGGCAATGAAGGCCTCGGCGACCCGCATGGCCATCGCCTGACGCGCGCTCTCATCTTTCAGGCTGTCGCCAACCACCTTTAAAGACTCGGCCGTGGCCTTGGCGACCAGCAAAATCGCCTGCGCCTCGCCCTGGGCGCGCAGGACCTGGGCCTGCTGCGCGCCGTCGGCGCGGTTGATCGCCTGTTGGCGTTCGCCCTCCGAGATATTGATCGCCTGTTGCTTGGCGCCCTCGGAGGTGGCGATGGTGGCGCGCTTCTCGCGTTCGGCCGTGATCTGGAGTTCCATGGCGTGTATCACGTCGGCCGGCGGGGTGATGTCACGGATTTCATAACGCAGGACCTTGAGCCCCCAAGTGACCGCCGCGCGGTCGAGTTCCTGCACGACGGTCGCGTTCAATTCGGCGCGCTGGGACAATACCTCGTCTAGCGCGCGTTTGCCGACATCGGCGCGCAGGATGGTCTGGGCCAGCTGGATCATCGACATCGTCGGGTTGGTGGTGCCATAGGCGGCGGCTTTGGGATCGGTGATCTGTAGATACAAGACCCCGTCGATGGCGATCTGGGTGTTGTCCTTGGTGATGCACACCTGTTTTTGGACATCGATCGGGGTCTCGCGCAGATCGAAGCGATAGCTGACGCGATCGATCAGCGGAAAGATGATGTTGAGTCCGGGGCCCAATATGGCGTGAAAGCGCCCGAGTCGCTCGAGCACGAAGGCATGCTGCTGCGGGACTACGCGTATACCCTTGACTACCACAAAAAGCGCGATAAGCGCCAGAATGACCAGAATGACGATGCTTGCCCCCATGCTGCCTCCTTATCCTCTCTATTTATGATCGTGCCGGGGCCCGTGCCGGGACCGGCGCGAGTACTAAATCGTTTCCCTTGCGGCCGACGATAGTCAGGAGATCGCCTGGCGAGACTGCGGTGTCGTGGTATTCATCCGCCAGGTGGCCGGTCCGCATGGTATCCCGATAGGCGACGCGCAGCCCCTCGGGTGCCACCGATTCCGCGCGTACGAGATGTCCAAGGTCGGGATCGGCCGGTTGTGCCGAAGTCCGTGCCGAGACCGGCGCGAGCCGTAAATCGTTGCCCTTGCGGCCGACGATGATCAGAAGGTCGCCTGGCGAGACTGCGGTGTCCTGGTATTCATCCGCGAGGCGGGCAGCCCACGAGGTATCCCGGTAGGCGACGCGCAGCCCTTCGGGCGCGACCGATTCCACGCGCACCGCATGCCCCGCATCCGGATCGGCCAGCTGCTCCGATTCCGGCGTCGGGCGTGACAGTCGCGCACGGACCCTGTGGGCCACGGGAAGGCCGGCCGCGGCACTCAAGGCAACCGCCGCCAAGGCCCAACCCGTCGAGGCGCCGGCCCATGCGACCACGCTTCCGGTTGCCAGGGCGGCGGCCACGGCGAGCAGATAAAAGGTCATGGACGACAGTTCAATGGCCAAAGCGGCTGCCGCCAGGATCGCCAGTATGATCGCTATTTCCACGGCATTCCCCGAAGTTCCGCCTTTAGCTTAGGCGCTTGATTCGCGAGCCGCCAGTATGAGGCCTCACGAAAGGCCATGCGATCCCGGAAAACGAGCACCGGGAACTGGGAGCGATGAGGCAGACGAGGGGGCGACACGAGGCGTGGCGGCAGGCCATACGGCAAGTCAGAAACAAGTGACCCATAGCGATTCTTCCGTAAGGGGTGGCGCAAACAGATAACCCTGCCCATATTTGCAGCCCATGGCGATCAAAAGCTGATTTTGTTCCTCGGTCTCGATGCCCTCGGCCATGGCCTCGATACCGAAGGCCTGGGCGGCGCTGATCATGCTCTGCACCAGAATCCGGCCGGCGGGTTCATGTGTCAGTTCGCCAACGAAGCCGCGGTCGATCTTGATGCTGTCGATCGGCAGCGATCGGAGGTGCTGGAGCGACGCATAGCCGGTCCCGAAGTCGTCGAGGGCTACGGATACGCCGAGCGCCCGGCAGTCCATGATGAGTGCGCGCGCCGAGTCGATGTCTTGGATGGCGCTCCATTCGACAAGCTCGATTCCAAGGGAGTGGGGATCGATGGCCGCAAAGGAGGCCGC
>JAKARW010000084.1 GCA_021819125.1 Pseudomonadota bacterium
CCGTGCCCTGAAGTTGGAACCAGTTGGTGGCGTGCGCACTCCCCACAAAACAGGCGGCGGCCACCGCCGCCGTCAGCAACGACTGCTTTTTCACAAACTCCTCCCAGATGATGTTGCGGTTTTTAATCTTTTCTTATTACTAACCGACACGCCTCGGCGCTTAGGGGCGGATGTAGTTCCAGCCCTCGCTCTCGCGGCGCATGATCTCGATCACGCCACCCGGGACCACGTGGGCTACGGGGTTCAAATCGGCCTTCGTCAAATGCATCTTCATCATCGTGTTATGGCAGGCCGCGATCTCGACGCCTTCGGCATGCAGGCTCTGAATCATCTTCGAATGCACGTTATGCTTCAAGAGTAGGCGCAGGCCAGGGCCGAAGGCCACGATCTCGATCTGCACCTTGGTGGGACCATAATACTTCAAGACGTTCGCCACATTAGCCAGCACCAGCCTTTGCTCCAGAGCGGAACCGTTGCTGATCTGGAAAACGACGTGATGGGTGGCAAATGCATGGCTCTGCATACCAGCATAGCTGGGCGCCGCGAACATGAGCAACGCCATCATGGCAAACGCCGCCGCAAACCGGTTATGAACGGATTTGAACGTCATATCGCTGTGCTCCTCTGGTGGGTTTTGACAAATCTCTATTTATTATGAGGTCGCGTCCCCGCAGCCGACCCTTTTTAAGTCTCGCGTGCAGGCGGCGTAAAGTCGCGAGGGTGCGCGGGACCGGGCACGCCACACCGGGCCTGCCGGAGGCCTTGTCATGTCCCGCGACATCAAGGGACCTTATAGCAGGAACCCGCCGGGCAAGAAACCTTCGCCCGAGCCGCGCCTTACTGATCACACGCACCGGAAGACCCTTCGGGGCCTCTCGTGTCATCGGAATTCCGGCATCGCGCAAGCGTGGGGTACCAACACACCCGGCCACGGTTAAGTCTCGAGCCATGGCCATCCGTTGTCGCGCCAAAGCCGCGTGCGCGGCCCCGAAGCAAGAGACCAGGGGCGCGCAACCCTTGGGGCTCGCGCGGCCGGTGTCGCCCGCCGAGGGCGGTTCGGTTCACGCGCGGCGCGCAAGACAGCACCCGGACGGGCTCGGGGCCGGATACGCGACGGTTTGCGTAAGTCTTGCCAATTTCTTAGGATGACAGCCCTTACACTCCACCATTCGGATCCTCCGTGACGACCCTGCACCTTGGAACCCGCAAGAGCGCGCTCGCCCTATGGCAGGCCACTTACGTCCGTGACCGGCTCCTCGCCTTGCACCCGGGGCTCAACGTCACCCTCGTCCCGATGACCACCGCGGGCGACCGCCAGCTTTCGGGTCCCTTGATGGCCTTAGGCGGCAAGGCCCTCTTTACCAAGGAACTAGAGCAGGGTCTCGGGGAAGGACGTATCGACCTCGCGGTTCATTCCATGAAGGATGTGGTCGCGCAACTGCCGGATGGCCTGACCATAGGCGCGATCCTGGAGCGCGAGGATCCGCGCGATGCCCTGGTCTCCCCCCTTGGGGCCTCGGACCTCGACAGCCTCCCGGCCGGGGCACGGATCGGGACCGCGAGCCTGCGCCGTGCCTGCCAGATTCGTCACAGGCGCCCGGATCTCCACATCGAGAACCTGCGCGGCAATGTGAATAGCCGTCTGGCGCGGCTCGATGCCGGCGAATTTTCGGCGATCATCCTGGCCGCGGCCGGATTGAAGCGCCTGGGGCTTGCCGCGCGCATCAGCGGTTATTTGCCGATCGACAAGAGCCTGCCGGCGGCCTCGCAAGGGGCGATCGGTATCGAATGCCGGCTTGCGGATACCCAAACCCGCGCACTCATAGCGCCCCTGCATCACCCGGACACGGCGCTGTGCGTGGTAGCGGAGCGCGCGGTGACAGGCGCGCTTGAAGGCGGATGCCGGCTGCCGATCGCGGCGTTCGCGACTCTTAAGGACGATCAGCTGACCCTGCGTGCCCTGGTCGGCGAGCCCGATGGCAGCCGGCTTTTGATCGAGACCCGCTCCGGAAGCGCCGCGGAGGCCACGACAATCGCCCGCGCGGTCACAGACGGGCTGCTCTCGCAGGGGGCCGGCGCCATCATCGAGCGGCTTTTGAAGGAAGGGACGTGACCGATCTCGCCGGTCTCAATATCCTTGTCACCCGGCCCGACGGTCAGGCTCAGGGCCTGATGGATAAACTCGCCGCGCTCGGCGCCAAACCTTTGCACTTCGCGGCCCTGGAGATCGTGGAACCGCGCGACATCGCCGCCCTGAAGGCGGTCGTTATGGATCTTGCCGCCTTCCATTGGGCGATCTTCATAAGCCCCAACGCCGTGACCCGCGCCTTCAATCTCATGCAGGGCTGGGGGCTCGGATGGCCGCCGACGCTGCGCATGGCGGCCATCGGCCGCGGCAGCGCCCGCGAGTTGCACCGCCTCGGGATCACCGACATCCTGGTCCCGGAAGGGCGCTTCGATAGTGAGTCGTTACTCTTGATGAATCCGTTACAAGATGTGCAGGGGAAGGCCATCGTGATCTTTCGGGGGGAGGGCGGGCGCGAGCTCCTCGGGGACACCCTCACGGCCCGCGGGGCGCGCGTCCAGTACGCCGAATGCTATCGGCGCGCACCGCCTCAGGCAGACGTGTCGGGACTGCTGCGCGCCTGGGCCCGCCATGGGGTGGATGCCGTCATCGTGACCAGCGTCGAGGGCCTGCACCACCTTTATGATGCCTTGGGCCAGGTCGGGCGCCAATGGCTTACAAAGACCCCGCTGGTCGTGGTCGGGACCCGCCAGCGGGATGCCTGTTTGGCCCTCGGGCTGCAGGGATCCCTCATTGTGGCCCCCGGCGCCGACGACGAGGCGCTGATCGCCGCGCTGCTTGCCTGGCGTGCTGGCCAAAACCCCCTATAATCGCCTTAACTTGAAAGGGCCACCATGACCGACGAAACCGAAAATACGCCGCTTCCCGCGCCGCCCGTAACCCCGCGCCGCGCCCGCTCGGTCGCCGGGGGGCTCGCGCTACTCCTGTCGCTCGTGACCCTGATCGGCCTCGGCTACGTCTGGTATGTGCTGTCCTACAAGGCCCATATCGTGGGTCTTGATGTCACGAAAAGCTTCCAGGCGCAGAGCACGGCTTTGGTCCAGCTGGACCGCAAGATCGCCGCTTTAGGCACGATGCAGGCCGTGGATCGCAAGGCCGTCAAGGATCTGGCGCAGCGCGAGGCGTCACTCGCCACTCACAATCGTCCGGGGCGCCATTGGCGAGTGCGCGCGGCCGCCGACCTGCTGCTCATCGCCAACGACCAGCTGCGCTTTCAGCACGACGTCCCGCTCGCGCAGCTTGCGCTCCATCAGGCGCAACGCGAGCTGCGCCGCCAGGGCGACCCCCGACTGATCCCGGTGCGCCAGGCGATCCTGCAGGAGATCCTGCGGTTGAAGGCCCTGCGCCGCCAGCATACATCCACCATGGCGCTCGAGCTCGTAGCCCTCGCCCATAGCGCCCGGACCCTACCGCTTGCCGTGCCGCAGGCCCTGCGCACCCCACCGCCCGCGAGCGCCAAAACTAAGCCTTCGCCCTTCTGGCGGCGCGCCGCCTATGGCATCTGGCGGGATTTCACAAACCTCATCAGGATCCGCAAAGAGCCCGTTCATGAACGCGCCCTGCTCGCGCCCAAGCGCGCCTACTTTGTGCGCCAGAACCTGGAACTGCGGCTCTACGGGGCACAGCTTGCGCTGCTCGAACACCGTCCGGCACTCGTGGGTGCGAACCTCGCCGCCGCCGACCGCTGGATCAATCGTTACTTCGATGTCAAGGCGCGCACCTCGCAGGCGGTCTTAACGAAACTCGCGGCGCTTCAAAAACAGACCAGCGCCCTGAAATGGCCGGACATCTCGCGGTCCCTGCATCTCCTGCGGCGGCTGTCGCGCGCGGCCTCATGAAAATCCTGTCGGCCATCGTCGCTTTGCTCGTGGTCACGATCCTTGTGACTCTGGCGGCCATGCACAACCCGGGCTACGTCTTGATCGAACGCAGCCCCTGGAGCGTCGAGATGCCGCTCACGCTCTTTGGGTTGCTGCTCGTTGCCGCCGTCATCCTGCTCTATGCCCTGTTGCATGTGACCATGCGTCTCTTGCGCCTCCCGAAAGATGTGGGTCGCTGGCGCCTGGACCGACGCCTGCGTCACCAACAGAAGGCGCTCCATTCCGGTCTTATCAAATTCCTGGAGGGTGATTACACGGGCGCCGAGAAGGACCTGGTCGGCGACATCAAGACCAACGACGTGCCGGCCATCCACTATCTGGCCGCGGCGTGCGCGGCGCAGGGTCAGGGGCATGATGAGAAGCGCGACGAATATCTCACTGAGGCGCAACGCGCCCCCGGTCTTGCGCTTGCCGCCGGCCTCCTTCAGACCTACCTGCATGAAGCCGCGCGCGAATATGAGCGCAGCCTCGCCACCCTCAACGCCCTGCGTATCTCCCACCCTGGAAACCGCGTGGTGTTGCGCCTGCTCGCGCAACGCGCGCGCGGGCTGCGCGACTGGACGGCCATCACCCAGCTCGCCCCGGAGCTGCGCCGCTACAAGGTCATGGAACCGGCGGTGATCGACGACCTGGAGCGCGACGCCCATCGCCACCTCCTGCTGCTCGCAAGCCACCATGCGCAGACCGATACCGAGACCGTGTGGCGCGCCATACCACGGGCCTATCGCCAACACCCGGCCCTCATTGCGGTCTATGCCCGTAACCTCATCCGACAGGGGGCGGTGGATGAAGCCGAACGCCTTCTCGTCCCCGCCTTGCGCCACGAACCCACAGACGAGCTCTTTGCCACCTATGGAGAGCTACAGGGAGACAATGCGCTTCGCTTCCTGTCGCAGGCCGAGACTTGGCTCAAGGTCGCGCCGCAGAGCACGGCCCTGCTCCTTGCGCTCGCCAAGCTTTCGCTCGCCGCCAATCTTCCAGGCAAGGCGCGTGAATATGCCGAGCGCTGCGCCCGCCAGAACCCCCCCGGCGACCTTTATGCCGAGCTTGCGATCATCATGGAGCGCCTGGGCGACGAGCCCCGCGCTCGCGAATACTGCCGCCGCGGACTCGACCTCCAGAAGGCGAAAAACGGCAACGGGCGCCCCACAGAGCCGATCTTTCTGCCGCTCCCATAGCTTGGGGGGGGTAAGCGGTATTCGGCTCCGCCAGCGGAAGGGGCGCGCCGGAGCCATGCACACCCTTCCTGTCTTCGTTCATGTCATCGCATGGGTAGGAAGCCAACGACAAAGCCACGACCGGCATGAGGACAGTAAACCACCGGGGCACCCTTGCGCGCGCATGCGTGAGACCGTCGTCGGTCCGATCCCCGGTATATCCGCGCCTAACAAGGGGCGACTGGACCCCGATGTCGACGCGATGGCCCCGCTCAAGACGCTCCCCTTGCACAATCGGCGCATAACCCTCACCCCACAGAAACGACAAGGGCACGACCGCCACGCGGCCTCAAAGGGCACGGCATCCATGCCGCGGTAACCCGGTTATATCGCAGGCTTGCCTGATTTCAGGGCGATACAAGGGCCATTTCTGGGCATGCGAGCTTCTTATTGAGACCGAGCGTATGACGGGCTACGATACACCATTGGAGGTGTATATGCGTACCAATATCGTGCTCGATGACCGCTTGATCAAACAGGCCATGCGTCTTGCTAAGGTAAAAACCAAGCGCGAAGCGGTGGATCTCGCGCTGCGTGATTTCGTCGCCCGCAGCAAGCAGCGGGATATTCTCGAGCTCATCGGTCAGGATCTGATCGCGCCGGATTACGACGTGCGCGCAGTCCGGCAGGCGATGACGCGTGATCCTGGTTGATTCGACGGTCTGGATCGATCTATTACGCAAGCGGCGGACAAAGCCCACAGCGATTCTCGAACGTTTGCTCGACCTGGGGGAGGCCGCGGTGACGCGGGTCATCGTCCAGGAGATTCTCCAGGGCGCGGCTGATGCCTCGAGCTTCGAGCGACTACATGCGCATTTTCTCCCGCTGCCCTTATTGGAATCACGGTCGGGCGCAGCAACACATGTCGCGGCGGCCGAGCTGTATGCCCGCTGTCGCTGGGCTGGCATCACACCACGCAGCCCCCACGATTGCCTGATCGCCATGGTTGCCGTGGAACACGACGTCTGGCTTTTGCATGACGACCGGGATTTTGAACACCTGGCCGAAATGGAGCCCAATCTCAGGCTCATCCCGAAGCGGTGATCGAGTCGCGTGACGGCCATTTGGCTACGACATTGTGAACATTTGTCCGCGCATT
>JAKARW010000085.1 GCA_021819125.1 Pseudomonadota bacterium
TCGTCGCTCAAACGCGCCACGCGCGCCTCATCGGCGAGGATATCGACCAGTGGACGCAAATCCCCTTCACAAAGCGCGGTCAGATCGGCCAGGTCGAGCCCGCACCACGGCGCACGCAGGGTGCTTAAGGCGCTCAACCGCGCCGCCGGAAATAGCAACGTCTCGGTAAGCGCCAAAAGGTCACGGATCACGGGACGGGTCCCAAGCGCGTAGAGCTCTTCGCCGGCGAAGCGCAGACCGGCCGCCGAAAGCGCGGTGGCAATCATGTGCCCGTGCGCCCGCGAGCGCACCAGGATCCCGATCTCGGCCTTTGCGCGTTCGGCGCGGATTTCGCCCACGAGCCGCGCCACGTAATCCGCCTCGGCGGCCATTTTGGCGTCCACGAGCCCATGGATACGCACCGCGCCACCGGCGCCGCGCACGGCCACCGCGGGCGTGTGCGGGACCGCCCCCTCGTCGCTCACGAACCGCTTCGGCAAAAGCCGCGCGAAGGCGTCATTGACCCAGGCGACCAGGCCTTCGCGCGAACGGAAATTAGCGCTTAAGGTCAGCGACTCCAGCGGCCACGCCCCAAGCCCTTCGGTGGCGAGCTTGAAAAACAGTCCGACCTCGGCCTTGCGAAACCCATAGATCGATTGCATGGGGTCGCCGACCACCAGCAGGCTGCGTGGCTCGCCTGGCACCCATTCGCTCGTCAGCCGCAAAAGAAGCCGGTATTGCAGCACCGAGGTATCCTGAAACTCATCCACAAGGATGTGCTGCAGACGCCGGTCGAGCCGCAACGCCCCGGCGGTCGGCTCCCCCTCCACACCCAAGGCCTGCAGGGCGCGCAAGGCGGCCTCGGTGAAATCCCATACACCGCGGCGGGCAAATACCATCTGCAGTTGCGCCGAGGCCGCCGGCAGGATACGCAACAAGGCCGACAGGCGCCGCCACTGACCATCGTCATAGGTGCACGGCCCCCACGCGACGAGCGCGCTGAGCGCTGCGGCAAGGCCCTCGGGATCGGCAAACTGCGCCATGAAGGCGCGCGTAGACCCGAGCTCTTTCGGCCAATCCTTGAGCTGCTTGCGCAGACCCCCGCCGCCAGTCAAGAAATGCGCGCCAAGGCGCTGCCAAAGGCGCAAGGCCGCCACCCCATCGGCCCGCAGCGCCGCCGGCTGCCAGTCCGGATCGCCCGTTATGGTCGCAAGGTACACGCACGCCGGCGCCAAGGCCTCTTGTGGAAACAGGGCCCGCGCGCGCTGCAGTGCCTCATGGGCCAATCGCAGGAACACCCCCTCAAGCCGCGCCCGCGCCTCTTGGGGAGCCGCCGAGCCGGTCTCGAGGACCATCGGTAGCCATTGTTCGCGGCGCCCCAAAAGTTCACCGACCAGGGCCACGAAGCGGTCGACGTCGTTGGCGAGCGCCGGCAGCAGCCCTTCGAGCGCCTGACCGACGGCGTCATCGGCCCCAAGGCTTGCAAACGTCGCGAGCGCGGCCTCGGCATAAAGGGCCGCGGCATCCGGCGCAACCTCCAGGGCCACGCCGACCCCGGCTGCCGCCGGCCACTGATTGACGATCTGCGCACAAAACGCATCGAACGTCTGGATGCGCAGGCGTCCCGGGCATTCGGCCAGAAACCAGCCGCGCTCCTCAGCGTGACGCGCGGCGGCACGCGCCAGGGCCGCAAGCTCGCGGTGGTAATCGCTGTCTCCGGGCGTCGTAAAGTCCGCCGTCAAGGCCGCGAGCACTCGCGCGCGCATTTCCTCTGCGGCCTTGCGCGTGAAGGTCAGCGCGAGGATCTCCTCGGGGGTATCAACGCGCGCGAGCAGCGCCAAATAGCGCTCAATCAAAAGCGCGGTCTTGCCGGACCCGGCCGGGGCCTGAACCACAAGTGAGCGCGCCGGGTCGGCGGCCGCGCGCCGCGCCTTGGCATCACTCGTCATCGCCATCCCCGCCATCCTCGTCGATCCGGCAGAAACTCTCGCGCCCGCAATAATCGCAGGCCTTTTCCAAAGGATCGACCGCGGCCGTGCCGGCGGCAAAGTCCGCCGCCAGGCGCGCGACGAGCGCAGGCCACGCCGCCGTCACCTGGTCCCAATCGGCCACCACCGTGGTCCCAGGCAGAAGGTCGGCGTTGCGCGCCCAGGCCTTGTAGCCGCGATCACGCACCGATAGTCCCGCATAGGCGATGCCCGCCACCTCCGGGCCTTCGGCCGCGGCATAAAACAAAAGCTGCGGGTGCTCGGGGCGATCGGTCGTCCAATCCACGACCGGCATCCGGCCGGTCTTGTAATCGATCAGCACCGCGCACTCGCCGACCCTATCCACGCGGTCGATCCGCCCGCGCACCATAAGCGGCCCGCAGCGCAGCGTCACCTCCTTCTCACGCCCCACCACCTGAAATGCCGGCCGCGCCTCCTCGCGCTCGAGGAATTCCGCCAACAAACGCTCCATGCGCCGCGCCTCAAGGACCATGAACGCCGCCGGAAAGCGCGCGTAGTCATCGGCCGCTGCGGCCTGCGCGGCAGCTACCGTCTCGGCGATACGGCGCAAGCGGGTACCGCTATCCAGGATCTGCCACGCCTGCGGCTCTGGAAACTCGCCAAACCATATTTCCATGACCTTGTGCACGATAGCGCCACGCACGGCGGGCGCCAGTCCGCACCCTGGGGCATCGAGCGGATCGGCGCGTAGCCGATACTGCGCCATCGCCCGAAACGGGCATGCCGCCTGGGCAGCGAGCAGGCCGGCCCCGAACGGCCCGGCGCGCGTGCCATCAAGCGGCGCGGCGCGCCCGGAATAGCTCTCAAGCCCCCCGCGCGCGGCAAACGCCCGCGCGAAACGGTCCATGAACGCCGGTGCCGGTACCTCCCGCGCCGCGCGCTCGATCAAGGCCCGGCTCGGGCGCAGGGGACCGGATGCGTCATGCCGCGCGCAACTCAATATCGTCTCGGGCGCGGCGTGCGCGAGATCTTCGAGCACACGGCCTGCGTAGCGGATATCATCCTCGACGAAGGCATGCGGGAGCCGATGGGCGCGCTGGAAAGACAACGGCAGCAGCGGATGCGGCGGGCGTACGGCCGGCCACACCCGATCGTGCAGATTCATCACCCATAACCCGTCAAACGTAAGACCTATCGCCTCGAGCGGTCCCAAGATTTGCAACCGGGCATCGCCCCCAGCCGGCTGAAAGACGCGATCGCCTAGCATGCCGGTCACAAATGTGAGCACTTTGGCATACGACAACCCGCCGGCCACGGCGTCCAGGGTTGCAAACGACTCCAGGACCTCGTGGACTGCCGCCACCGCCTGATAATCCTCACGCGTGGCCGCGCCCGGCCAGCCGACCGCCGTGAGCGCACCCATGAGCAACCCCGCCCAAGTGCTGGCCGAGGCCCGCCTCGGCCAGCGGCGGACGATACCCGTAAGGCGCGCAAAGCCGGCGTGCGCCATCGGCGCGCCGACTGCAAGGCCGCGCGCCACCGCCGTCAGATCGACCTCGGCCATACCCGTCAGCATCTCATAGGCGCGTAGCGCGCGCCCCGAATGCTCGGCTGTTGCTTCATGGATGAACGGCGACTGGATCAACGCGGCGGCCTCCCCCGCCGCCAGCACTCCCCCCGCGAGCTGCCAGATGCGTCGCGCGGCGGCCACCACCGGCGCCTCGGAAAGTGCGGCGCCAAGCGAGATCTCATAGGGCACGACCCCGTCGGGTTCGCAAGATACCAGGATTTCGTGGGCGCGCCGCAGGATGCGTCGGCGCTGTGCGGCAAGATCGGCCACCACCAGCGCATAGCGCCCGTGGCCGGGCGCGGTGATACGCTCGCGCGCCCATACAAGCGCCGCCGTCAGTTCCTCGGCCGCGGTCGCAAAGATCCGCGCATCGCCCTCACCGCCCCGGTTTGGCAATGGCAGGACCGTGCAGGACGCGCCGCGCGCCACGCACGCCGCCTTTACGGCCTCCTGCGCCGGGATCAGACGCTCAAATCCCACCCAAATAATCTCAGCGCCGATCGCCACGCGCCCGGCACCGATCGCCTCGGTGACACGCGCGGGATCGTGCGCGGCATCGTCCCGGCCAAGGGCCGCGAGGCGGCGCGTGAAGCCCTGCGCCAATGCCACGAAGATCTCACTCTCGCGATCCCCCCCCGCTTCCGGTAGCGGCAAGGCGTAATCGGCAAGCAATTGCCAGGCATCCGCGGCCTGCGCCGCGAACGCCCGGTCCTGGCACAGAAAACCCGGATCGTACTCGGTCACAAGTTCAGACCACAGCCAGTGCTCCTGGGCCTCGGTCAGCGGTGGCGGCGACTTTCCCCGTGCACGAGCCGCCTCCGCCGAGCGCTGCACGAAGGCCTGCCAGGGGAGTACATCGGGCGTCTCCCAGACCAGGCGGCCAGCGGCCCTCAGGCTGTGCGCATAACCGAGGCGTAAGTGGCGGGCCAGGCGGTTGTTGGCGGTGATGACGCAGGCCCCGGCGGCCAGCGCCGCGTACAGCTCCTGATCCGCGCCACCCGTGAATTCGTTCGCGGTTTTCAGTACCATACCCCCCCACTATGACGATACGCACACGCTTTGCCCCAAGTCCCACGGGCTACCTGCACATCGGCGGGGCGCGCACCGCGCTCTATTCCTGGCTGTTTGCCCGCAAACATCAGGGGCGCTTCATCCTGCGTATCGAGGACACCGATCTCGAGCGTTCGACGCCCGAATCAGTCGCCGCGATTCTCGAAGGCATGGCATTTCTGAACCTCGACTATGACGAGGGTCCATTCTACCAAACAGAGCGCTTCGATCGGTACCGCGAGGTGCTGTCCGAGCTCATCGCCCACGGCCATGCCTACTACTGCACATGCACGAAGGCCGAACTCGAGGAGCGGCGCGCCGCGCAGATGGCGCGCAAGGAAAAACCCCGCTACGACCGCCGGTGTCGCGAGGCCGGCCACGGGCCGTCGCCGGAGGCGGTAGTGCGCTTCAAAAACCCGCTCTCAGGCGAGGTCGTGGTAGACGACGCCGTGAAGGGACGCGTGGTGTTTCGCAATGATGAGCTAGACGACCTCATCATCGCCCGCAGCGATGGTACACCGACCTACAATTTCACAGTGGTCGTGGACGACATGGACATGGGCATCACACACGTGATCCGCGGCGACGACCACTTGAACAACACACCTCGACAGATCAACATGCTGCGCGCGCTCGACGCCAGACCGCCGGCCTACGCCCACATCCCCATGATCCTGGGCGAAGACGGCGCGCGACTATCCAAGCGCCACGGGGCGGTGAGCGTCATGCAGTACCGCGATGAGGGCTACCTGCCCGAGGCGCTCATCAACTACCTGATGCGTCTTGGATGGGCCCACGGGGATCAGGAGATATTTACGCGCGCAGAGATGATCGCGCTCTTTGATCTCAAGGATGTGCATGCGGCGGCGGCGGCGATCAATCCCAAAAAGCTTCTGTGGCTCAATCAACACTACATTAAGACCCTGCCGGCCGCCGACATCGCTGAGCGCCTGCGGCCCTTCCTCGCTGAGCGCGGCGCCGATCTCACGGCCGGCCCGGCGCTCACCGACGTTGTCCTCGCCCTCCAGGAACGCGCCAAGACCCTAATCGAGATGGCCGAGCATGCGCTTTTTTTCTACCGGCAGGAGGTTGCGATCGGCGATCCGAAAAATCAGGCGATCCTGGCGAGCGCCCCGCGCGCGGCCCTAGAAGCGCTCGCTGCGGCATTCACCGCCCAGCCCGCTTGGACGCGCGAGACCGTGCACGCGACACTCGAAGCGGTCGCCGAAGGCCAGGGGCTGACTTTCGGCAAGCTCGCCCAACCGGTGCGTATCGCGGTGACTGGCACCTCGATCTCGCCACCGATCGACGTCACCTGCGCCCTGCTCGGACGAGAGCGCTGCGTGACACGCCTGAAATCGGCCGCGGCCCCACGGTGAGCAAGTATTGCTTTTCGAGGAGCGAGGCCTTAGAGTGGCGGCGCACTACGGGGCCATAGCTCAGCTGGGAGAGCGCCTGCATGGCATGCAGGAGGTCGGCGGTTCGATCCCGCCTGGCTCCACCAAAAAAAATAGGCACTTAAGTGATATTTCCTCTCCGCAAAATCGGCTTCATTTGATTTTTTGGTCCAATTTTGGTCCACGAGCAGCCTGTCGGGCCTGAGTCCGCAAGAGAGCTGCCGTGTAGCCGAAAAACGGGCGATCTCTTGCGATAGGTGCATAAACTCCTCCGATTCTTGCTACTG
>JAKARW010000022.1:0-21870 GCA_021819125.1 Pseudomonadota bacterium
AGGAATCTCCTTATTACTCTCAAGAAATCGCAATACCTGGGAATACCAATGCTTGCTAGCACTCGGCTCAGGTGAGTGCCAATCATAAACAAGACCAGCCTCTTGTCAAGCCCAGCCTAATCGCGGTGCGAGCGAAACCGGCCCTCGAGGGGCTCACGCGCATGATCCTCTACGCTCGGCGGGGGCGCCTCGGACGGACGCCGCAGGGCTCGCCGCCCAGGCCCGATCAACAACGCGAGCGCGAGGAGGTCGGAGAAAAATCCCGGAAAGATCAGGAGCAAACCGGCCAAACCCAAAGCCGCCCCCTCCCAGACGGCCTCATGGGGGAGCTCACCGCGAGACAGGGCCGCGCGCACATGGCCGAAGGTGCGCTCCGGCGAAAGCCGCAGCAACGTGACCCCGGCGATCGGACCCGCCGCCAAGAGGCCCAACGTCCACCAGGGGCCGATGGCCTGCCACACAAGCACGATGATCACCACCTCGATAAGCGGCAGGAAGACTGCGAAACGCAGCCACCGGGCGATCACGCGCGCGCCCCGGTGGCGGCATCGGCGCGCGGCCACAAGGCATCGACCTCGGCCAGTATCCTCGGGATGGCCGCGGTGAGGCGGTGGTCGCCACCGGCGATTACCGCCAGACGCTTGGCCGGGGCGCGGACCCGGCGCACGAAGTCCTGGCTGACCGCAAGCGGCACCACCTCATCCCGATCGCCATGAATCAGGGTCAGTGGGCAGGGGAGGACCGCGGGCACCGACAAGACGTCATGGGTGGCGGCATCCTCGATCAGGCGGTAGCCGAGCCGATAGACGGCCCCGGGCGGGCCGTAGAGATCCGGCAGCATTAAATAGCCCTCGCGCCGCCATTGTTGACGCAGGTCTTCCGAAAGACTGGCGTAGTACCGCTCCAGGAAGTTGAAGGCCGGCGCGAGCAACACGAGACCGGCCACCGGCACACGCCCGGAACGGGCCATCAACACCGCAAGCCAGGCCCCGAGACTGGACCCGACGAGAAAGAGCGGCCGCGGCGCAAAGAGCGTAGCCACCGCCAGGGCATCCTCGAGCCATCCTGAAAGGGTCTGCTCCCAAAGCGCCCCGGTCGATGCGCCATGCGCGGCCAGATCAAAGCGCGCCCACGAATACCCCCGCGCCAGGGCATGGTGGGTAAGCGCCATGGCCTTTTCGCCGGCGCAGTGGGAACGAAAGCCGTGGAGGAATAGTCCAACGGGGCCATGACCAGTGTCCGCTATGTGCCCCCGGATCATGATATCCGGACGAGTATTGAGGGAAAACGCGGTCTCAGGCACTTTATGGCGGTTTCCGGGTATCGGGTAGGGGTTATGGTATAAGATGAGAGGCTTTCGCGCGATGGGCCGACCATCTGATGCCAAAGCCGTTCTCCGCGCAGACCGCGGCGGTAAGAGTGTGCGACGATCGCGCGACGTACGTGAGGGGGCGCATCGGCCGCATTACCTGCCATTCGTGTCCTTCAGATGCCGCGAACCGACAAGAAGTTCCCCGCGCCGTAATCGGCCGCGGCCCTAGAGCGAGGCTTGGTCGTGCCCCATGAGGCCCTGATCGTTTTTAGCACCTGTCCGCAGGCCGATGCGCCGGGGATCGCAGACGCGCTCGTGAATGAAAGGCTGGCGGCCTGCGTCAATATCCTAGCCGCCGTACAATCGGTGTACCGTTGGCACGGACAGGTGGAGACGGCCACGGAAACGCTTTTGATAATCAAGACGACCACGGATCATTATGACGAATTGCAACGGCGCCTGCGCGATTTACACCCCTACGAAGTCCCGGAGATTTTGGCGATCCCGATCGCTTGCGGCGACGTGCCGTATCTGCAATGGATTAAAGACGCTACTCGCGCTTAGTCTCGCGATCACGGCCATGCTCGCCATGGCGCCCGTCGCGCAGGCCGCCACTTCCGGGGGGCCGCTTGCGGCCTTCAAGGCCTTCTTCAGCCACCGCCAGACGCCGTTCCTGAAACGCGGCCAGGCCTACCGGCTGACGGTGAGCGCGCCCGGCACGAACCAGTTGCTCGCGCACTTTCGTATAGCCCACGGCTATTATCTCTATCGCAACAAGATCCGGTTCACGCTGGTATCGCCGCGTCACGGCGTAACCCTGGGACCGGTCGCGATGCCGCCCGCGACCGTCGAGAAGAATCCGGTCCTGGGCACGCTCCTCATTTACGAGAAGTCCTTCACCCTGCCCCTGCCCTTGACCGGCGCGCACCGCAACCAGCGCCTGATCGTGCGCGCCCACTATCAAGGCTGCGCGATCGCCGGCATCTGTTATCCGCCGGTGACGCACACCCTGCGCATCCGATTGCCGGCCCGCACCGTGGTCCTGAATGCGATCCCAGAACCCCAGACGGCGGCGCCCGCGGCGCGGCACGCCGCCGGGGCGGATGCGAAGACCTGGTTCTTCGCGATTGTGAGCGCCTTCGGGGTCGGGCTGCTCCTCACCTTCACCCCCTGCGTCCTGCCCATGATCCCGATCCTGTCTAGCATGCTCGTCGGTCGCGGACAGGACCGTCTTACCAAACGCGAGGGCGCCATGCTTTCCGTCGCCTACGTGCTCGGCACCGCCACGACCTACGCCGGCGCCGGGGCGCTGGCCGGGGCCACCGGCCAACAGCTACAGGCCTATTTCGAGAACCCCTGGGGCATCGGACTCTTGAGCCTATTGTTTGTGCTCATGGCGCTTTCGTTGTTCGGTCTCTACACGCTCCAGATGCCGGGCTTCATCCAGGCCCGTATCGTCGCGCATAGCGAGGGCGTAAACCGCCGTTCGCTGGCCGGCGCCTACCTACTCGGCCTGCTGTCGGCCCTGGTGGTGGGGGCGTGCGTGTCCCCGCTACTGGTATCGGCGCTGGCCGTGGCGATCTCGAGCCACAGCGCTTGGCTCGGGGCGGCGATCATGTTTAGCATGGCGCTCGGCATGGGGGTGGTGCTGGTGGCCTTAGGCGTCGGCGCAGGTTACCTCCTGCCCAAAGCCGGGCCATGGATGGATGCCGTAAAGCACGCCTTTGGTGTACTGCTCCTTGGGGTCGCCATCTACCTGCTCGGGCTTTTGCCGGCGGTGCCCGTGCTGCTGCTCTGGGGGGCGCTCTTTATCGTAGTCGGCGTCTATCTCGGCGGCGGCCGCCTCGAACCGGGGGCCACGGGATTTCAGAAGCTGCGCGCGGGACTGGGGGTCGTACTGCTGGTCTGGGGAGTGCTGGCGCTCGTCGGGGGCCTGCAGGGCAATCGCGACCCGCTGCACCCGCTCACCTTCCATAGCGCCGGCGTGACCGAGGCCGGGACCCATGCCTTGGCGTTCCGCAAGGTCACGTCACTGCCGGCGCTTAATGAGGCCCTGGCGCGCGCGGCGAGCCTGAACGAACCCGCGTTGGTGGATTTTTCCGCGAGCTGGTGCGTGGATTGCACGCGCCTGCGGCGCGAGACCTTTCCCGATCCGCGTGTCCGGCGCGCGCTGCGCGGTTTTATGTTGATCGAAGCGGACGTCACCGCCGACACACCGGCCACGCGCGCCATGAAGCGCCGGTTCGGGGTGCTCGGGCCACCGGCGATCCTGTTTTTCTCGGCGCAGGGACGGCCTTTGCGCCAAAAAGATTTTTACGGCTACAAGGGTCCACGGGCGCTCGCGCGCCTCGCGCATGAGGTGAAATCGATATGAAAGGATACAGCCACGCGGTCTGGGCCGCGGCCGTCATCGGGGCCCTGGCGGCCGGGTTTGCCATCGGACACTACACCAGACCGCATCCGCGGGCGCATACCCGGCATAGCATGCGCGTGCACTTCACCTTGCCCGATCTCGCCGGCAAACCCCGATCCCTCGACCACTGGCCGGCCAAGGTCTACCTGATCAATTTCTGGGCCCCGTGGTGCCCGCCGTGCCGGGCCGAGATCCCGCTCCTCGTTCAGAGCGCCCGCGCCGACAAGGCCCGCGGGCTCGAGGTCATCGGTATCGCCCTGGACCGAAAGACAAAGGTCGCGCGCTTCGTTCGCGCCCACCACATCCCCTATCCGGTGCTGCTCGGTGGAGAGCGCGGCCTGGAGATGCTGGCGCAATTCGGGGATATGCAGGGGGCCATCCCGTTTAGCCTGTTCGTCACACCCCACGGACGTATCTTGACCGGTCAACTCGGGGCATTTACCCGGGGCACCCTCAAGGCAGCCATTGCCAGCGCATTTAAGAGGCGGTGATTTGCCGGGAATTGCAGCGAAAAGCGGGTAACTGGACAAGAACTGGGGATACGGGCACAATGCGCGCACCGGGGACGTCCCGGCGGGAAGCGCATGGCTGATCTGCTCGTACTCAACGGTCCCAACCTCAATCTTCTCGGTACCCGCGAGCCGCGCCACTATGGCACCGACTCGCTGGCCGTGATCGAGGAGCGTCTGTCGGCATTGGCCGCCGACATGGGGCATAGCATTGCGTTTTTGCAGAGCAACGCCGAACACGAACTGATTGCGCGCATCCACGAGGCGGCCACCGACGGCACGCGCGCCATCATTTTCAATCCCGCGGCGTTTACCCACACGAGCGTCGCTTTGCGTGACGCCCTGGGGGCGGTTGCGCTGCCGTTCATCGAAGTCCACCTTTCAAATATTCATGCCCGCGAGCCGTTCCGTCACCGCTCCTATTTCTCGGATATCGCCGCCGGTACGATCAGCGGGCTTGGCGCCTTGGGTTATGAGCTGGCCCTGATGGCTGCCATTTCCTACTTGCAACCTAGGTGAGGTTCCGTGGATATCCGCAAAGTCAAAAAACTGATCGAAATGCTCGAAGCCTCGCACTTAGGCGAGATCGAGATCAAGGAAGGGGAGGAGTCGATCCGCATCAGCCGGGGATCCTCGGCGGTCCCCATGCCCGCCGCCCCCATGCCGATGCCGGCCCCGGCGGCGGCGACCATCGCCCCGGCGACAAGCACTGAACCGGCGGCCGTCACGGCGGCGAGCGGTCATCCGGTCGCCTCGCCCATGGTCGGCACGTTTTATCGTTCGCCATCACCAGATGCCCGGCCGTTCGTGGAGGTCGGCACCTCTGTGAACGTCGGGGATCCGCTATGCATCATCGAGGCTATGAAGATGTTGAATGAGATCGAGGCCGACCGCGCCGGGGTGATCAAGGCGATCCTCAAGGAAAACGGCCAGCCCGTCGAGTACGGCGAAACGTTGTTCATCATCGAATAACGGCCATGATCGACAAGGTGGTGATTGCCAATCGCGGGGAGATCGCCCTGCGCATCCAGCGGGCCTGCCGGGCGCTCGGCATCAAGACCGTGGCACTGCATTCAGAGGCCGACCGCGACGCCAAATACGTGCGGCTGGCCGACGAGTCGGTGTGTATCGGCCCGCCGGCGGCGGCCAAGAGCTATCTCAACATACCGGCGGTCATAAGTGCGGCCGAGGTCACCGATGCCGTGGCCATCCATCCGGGCTACGGCTTCCTGTCGGAGAACGCCGACTTTGCCGAACGCGTCGAACAGAGCGGGTTCATCTTCATAGGGCCGCGTCCGGAGACGATACGGCTCATGGGTGACAAGATCTCGGCGATCCGCGCCATGAAGGAAGCGGGGGTGCCGTGCGTGCCAGGCTCCGATGGCCCGCTCGACCACGACGAGGCGCGCACGCAGGCGATGGCGCAGACCATCGGCTATCCGATCTTGATCAAGGCCACGGGCGGGGGCGGCGGGAAGGGGATGCGCGTGGTGCATTCCGAGGGCGCGCTTTTGAGTGCGCTCGCGCTGACCCGCGCCGAGGCCAAGGCGGCGTTCAACAACGACGTCGTCTACATGGAGAAGTATCTGGAAAAGCCCCGCCATGTCGAGTTCCAGGTGCTGGCCGATGAGCACGGGCATGCCATCCATCTCGGGGAACGGGATTGCTCGCTGCAACGCCGCCACCAAAAAGTGATCGAGGAGTGTCCGGCCCCCGGCATCTCCCGCGAGATGCGCGAGCGCATGGGGAAGATCTGTGTCGAGGCCTGCCGGCGCATCGGTTATCGTGGGGCCGGGACCTTCGAGTTCCTCTACGAGAACGGCCAGTTTTATTTCATCGAGATGAACACGCGCGTTCAGGTCGAGCATCCCGTCACCGAATTCGTGACCGGCGTCGACATCGTGCAGCAGCAGATTTTGATCGCCTCCGGGGAGCCGCTGCGCTACCGTCAGGAAGACATCGTCATGCGCGGGCACGCCATGGAGTGCCGCATCAACGCCGAAGACCCGACGACCTTCATGCCGTCCCCGGGGCGCATCACCCAGTATCATCAGCCCGGCGGACCGGGCATCCGCGTCGATTCGCACGTCTACAACAACTACGTCGTGCCGCCGTTCTACGACTCCATGATCGGCAAGCTCATCGCCTATGGGGACACGCGCGAGGCGGCGATGGCGCGGCTGCGTATCGCCTTGAGCGAGATGGTGGTCGACGGCATAAAGACCAACATACCGCTCCATCATCTCCTTTTGAACGACGCGCTGTTCCAGGCCGGTCCGGTCGATATCCATTACCTGGAAGAACGCCTGAAGACGTGAGGGTCCCACCGTGAGCGTGAGGCTTTCGTGTATTGCCCGCGGTTGTCGCGTAGAGGCCTTGGGCCAGATCCTCGAAGCCGCCGGGGCGCGGGCGCTCGCGCTCGAGGAGGTGGCCGGTGGACCGGCCTTTTACGACGAGGGCTTGGCGGCCGAACCCCGCTACTGGCCGCGCACCCGTATCGCGGCATTCTTCGCAAGCGAGGCACAGGCGCGTTTCGCAGAAGAGGTCGTCGCAAGCGAGGTCGAGGCGCCATGCCGGGAATGGGTGGCAGACGAAGGCTGGGAGGCGCTCACGTCGCGCGACTGGCAGGCGTTTTCGATAACGGATGGATTGTGGATCTACCCCAACGACGAGGAGGCCCCGGCCGGGCGATTGGCGCTCCATCTGGATCCTGGACTTGCGTTCGGGACCGGCACCCATCCGACGACCCGCTTGTGTCTCAAGTGGCTTTACGAAACCCGGCAAGCGGACCCGCAACGAGATCTCGACATGCTCGATTTCGGGTGCGGATCGGGGATACTCGCGATCGCCGCCTTGCGTCTCGGGGCACGGCGCGCGGCCGGCATTGATATCGACCCCCTGGCGCTGATGGCCGCCGCGAACAACGCGCGACGCAACGGCGTAAGCGCGCGCTTGCATCTTGCCGCGGCGCTTGCGCCGGCAGACGGCCCCTATGATCTGGTGGTGGCCAATATCCTCGCCGGCCCCTTGATCGCGCAGGCCGCGGCGCTTGAGCGCGCCACCGCCGCGGGGGGGCGGCTTGCGCTGTCTGGCATCCTCCCAGACCAGGTCCCGGCGGTGGTCCAGGCGTTTCCTGGATTCACGCTCGCCCCCCGCGAGGACGAGGGATGGGTGCTGTTGCAGGGCGCGCGCTCATGATCCTCACCCAATGCCCGGCGTGCCGCACACTCTTTCAGATCGATAGCGAGGCCCTGGAGGCGTGCGGCGGAGCGGTGCGCTGCGGGCAATGCGGGGCGGTGTTTCAGGCCGACATCTATAGCCTGGACTCCGCCGCCATCGCCCATCCGCGTAAGCCGCGCTCGCGCGTCTGGCCGCTTGCGGTGGCGGCGGTGCTGCTCGCCGTGGCCCTCGGCGCCCAAGGGCTGTACGCGGCGCGCGCACCCCTCGCCCGGACGGTCCTCACAAGGCCCGTGATCCGCGCGCTGTGTCGGGCGGTGCCGTGCGGTCTGCCCCACCCGGCGGCACTGGGGCGCTTGCATCTGCTCGCGCCGCGCGTGACGCTTTCCGACGGCGGCCTGCTGCGCATCCGCGCGCGGCTTATCAATACCGCGGCCTTCCGGCAGTCCCTCCCGCTTCTCGGGGTGACGCTGCGGTCGGCGCGGGGCCGGATAATCGCACGCGCGCGCTTTCCGGCTCACGTCTTTCTGCGCCACCCGCGGCCGGCCCTCGGGCCCGGCGCGAGCGCCGCCGTGCGGCTTAGCCTGCACGCCCCGGCCCGCGCCGCGGGCTGGCGCCTTTCGCTCCTCGCCACCGCCAGACGGTAGGTCTCCCCGCGCGGGTGTTTTGTCGGTATGATGTCCGCCTTCCCGGACGCGGCCTATGCAAATCGGACCCTATACACTCAAAAACACCCTGTTCGTGGCGCCCATGGCGGGGGTCACGGATCGTCCGTTCCGCATCCTGTGCCGCACGCTGGGGGCTGGCATGGCGGTATCGGAGATGGTGACCTCGCAATCGCTGCTCTACGGCTCCGAGAAGACCCGCCGGCGAGCCGATCACGAGGGCGAGCCGGAACCCAAGTCGGTTCAGATCGCCGGCGCCGACCCGGTCCTGCTCGCTTGCGCCGCGCGCCACAATGTCGCGCATGGCGCCCAGATCATCGACATCAACATGGGCTGCCCGGCGAAGAAGGTCTGTAACGTCATGGCGGGCTCGGCGCTCTTGCGCGACCCGGCACTCATCGCGCGCCTGCTGACGGCCGTGGTGTCTGCGGTCGACGTGCCGGTGACCCTCAAGATCCGCACGGGGTGGGATCGGGACCATCGCAACGGTGTCGAGATCGCGCGGCTTGCCGAATCGTGCGGGGTGGCGCTGCTTGCCGTCCACGGGCGTACGCGCTCCTGCTTTTTCGAGGGCGAGGCCGAGTACGAGACCATCGCCGCCATCAAGGCCGCGGTGCGCATCCCGGTGATCGCCAACGGCGACATCGACAGCCCCGAGAAGGCGCGCGCGGTGCTCGATGCCACCGGCGCCGACGGCCTCATGATCGGGCGCGCCGCCCAGGGAAGACCGTGGATCTTTCGTGAGATCGACCACTACCTAAAGACCGGCGAGAAACTCGCGCCGCCAAGCCGTGCCGAACTGTACGCGATCCTGATGGGCCACCTGGAGGCGCTCTATGCGTTCTATGGCGAGCATACCGGCGTGCGCGTGGCGCGTAAGCACATCGGCTGGTATAGCAAGGGTCTGGCGAATGGTGCGGGCTTCCGGCGCGCCGTCAACCAGGCGGGCACGATCGCAGACCAAAGACGCCTCCTTGAGGACTTCTTTGGACAAGCGTCGGCGGGGCTCGCCGCATGAGTAGCGATAAACCGGTAAAAGCCGGACAGGGACCGCTCGCCGGATGCGTGCGCCTGGCCGTTGAACGCTACTTCCTGGATCTGAACGGTCAATGTCCGGGGACGTCCTTGTATGAAACGGTCATAGCCGAGGTCGAGGCCCCGCTGATCGAGACGGTCATGCGCCATGTCGGCCACAATCAGTGTCAGGCGGCCAAGATCCTCGGGATCAACCGCAATACCTTGCGCAAGAAGCTTTTGAGCTATGGGCTCGCCGAACGTCCGGAGCCTCCGTCCACCATACAAGGCAGCGAGTCATTATGAAAAAAGCGCTCATCAGCGTGTCGGATAAGACCGGCATCATCGATCTTGCCCGCGCACTTTACGAGGCGGGCGTGGAAATCCTTTCGACCGGCGGCACGGCCCGGCTTTTGATCCAGGCCCACATCCCGGTCATGGAGGTTGCGTCTTATACCGGGTTCCCGGAAATGCTCGAAGGGCGCCTGAAGACCTTGCACCCGCGCGTCCACGGCGGTCTGCTCGGGCGGCCAGACCGGCCGGACGACCGCGCGGCGATGCAAAACGCCGGAATCGATACCATCGATTTTCTGGTGGTCAACCTCTACCCCTTCGAACGCACGAGCCGTGATCCGCGCGCAAGTTTTGCCGAGGTCGTCGAGCAGATCGACATCGGAGGACCGGCGATGCTGCGCTCGGCGGCCAAGAATCACGCGCATGTGCTGCCGGTCGTCGACTGCGCCGACTACGCAATCGTGATCGAGGCCTTGAAGAACCCGGCCTGCCTCACACCAGAACTGCGCCGGCGCATGGCGGCCAAGGTATTCGCGCACACCTCGCGCTACGATGGCCTGATCGCCCGCTATCTGGAGGGCGGGACGGACGCCGCCGAGTCACTGCCCGAGGTCTTAAACCTCACCTTCGTGAAGCGCTTTGCCATGCGCTACGGGGAGAACCCCCACCAGCGCGCGGCGTTCTACGAGGCGCCCGACGCAAGCCCGGCGTCCATCGCCCAGGCCACCAAGATCCAGGGCAAGGAGCTGTCATTCAATAACGTGGCCGATGCCGATGCCGCGCTCGAATGCGTACGCGCCTTCGCGGAACCGGCCTGCGTGATCGTCAAGCACGCCAACCCCTGCGGCGCGGCCCTCGGAGAGACATTGGCCACGGCCTATGACCGCGCCTACGCCACCGATCCGACATCGGCCTTCGGCGGCATCATCGCCGTAAACCGCCCCCTGGACGAAGCCACTGCCGCGCTCATCGTCGGACGCCAGTTCGTCGAGGTCATCGTCGCCCCGGAGGTAAGCGCCGAGGCGGCGCGGATATTGGGCACCAAGCCCGGCATCCGGGTATTGGTCGTCAACATGACCGAACCCACGCATACGGGCCTCGATTACCGGCGCGTAAGCGGCGGGCTTTTAGTCCAGGACCGCGACACCCCCGAGGCGAAGATCACGCTCGAGCCGGTCAGCCGCAGACGGCCGACCCCGGCCGAGACACGCGACCTCGTGTTTGCCTGGCGCATCGCCCAATTCGTCAAGTCGAATGCCATCGTGTTTGCGCGCGACGGGCGCACCATCGGCATAGGGGCCGGTCAGATGAGCCGCGTCGACAGCGCGCGCGTGGCGGCGTGGAAGGCCGAAGAGGCCGGGCTTGACGTCAAGGGCTCGGTGCTGGCCTCGGACGCGTTTTTCCCGTTCCGCGACGGCCTAGACAGCGCCGCCGAGGCCGGCGTGACGGCGGTCATCCAGCCGGGCGGTTCGGTACGCGACACCGAGGTCATCGCCTCGGCCTGCGAACATGACATCGCCATGGTGTTCACCGGCCGGCGCCACTTTCGGCACGCCTGATGAAGATACTGATCGTAGGATCCGGCGGCCGCGAACATGCCTTGGCCTGGAAGGCCGCGCAGTCGCCGCTTGCGTCCGAGGTGCTGGTGGCGCCGGGCAACGCGGGAACGGCCCGCGAACCCAAGATCCGGAACTGCCCGGTGGAAGCCACCGACATCGCCGCGCTGATCGCGACCGCGCGCCGTGAACGGGTGGATCTCACCATCGTGGGCCCGGAGGCGCCGCTTGTGGCCGGGATCGTCGATCGTTTCCTTGAAGAGGGGCTACCCTGCCTTGGGCCGACCGCAGCCGCCGCGCGACTCGAGGGCTCGAAGAGTTTTGCCAAGGAGTTTCTGACGCGCCACGGCATACCCACCGCGCGCCACGCGACCTTCACCGATCTTGCGGCCGCCACGCGCTATCTTAAAGACCATCCGGGCGCACACGTCGTGAAGGCCGATGGACTGGCGTCCGGTAAGGGCGTGGTGGTGGCCGACGATGAGAAGGCGGCCTTGGAGGCCGCCACCGCCATGCTGAACGGGGCGTTCGGCGAGGCCGGCCGGCGCATCGTCATCGAGGAACGCCTGACCGGCGTGGAGGCAAGCTTCATCGTGCTTGCAGACGGCCTCGACTACGTGGCCTTTCCGACCTCGGAAGATCACAAACGGCGCGACGACGGCGACCGGGGGCCCAACACCGGCGGCATGGGCGCGTTCTCCCCAGCCTCGGCGGTCGACGCGCCCCTCGAGGTGGTGATCCGCCACGAGATCATAGAGCCGACGTTGCGCGGACTGAAGGCCGACGGCCACCACTACCGCGGGTTTTTGTATGCCGGCCTCATGCTCACGGCAAACGGACCCAAAGTGCTCGAATTCAATTGCCGCTTCGGCGATCCCGAGACCCAGCCCATCATGATGCGCCTGCGGTCCGACCTCGTGGCCCTGACGCACGCCGCGGCCCATGGGCGGCTCGCCGGCGCGACCCTTGAGATCGACCCGCGTCCGGCGCTCTGCGTGGTACTGGCCGCGCCCGGCTATCCCGCGGCCCCGCGCCTGGGGGATGTGATCGAGGGCCTCGATACCGCCGACTTCCAGACCAAGGTGTTTCACGCCGGGACCCGCGAGGACAAAGGGCAGGTGCGGTCGAGCGGCGGGCGGGTGCTCGGCGTCACGAGCCTTGGCGCGACCCTCGAGGAGGCGCGCGAGCATGTCTATCGGCGGCTTGGGACCATCGCGCTCGACGGTGCGCTGTACCGGCGCGACATAGGTCGCAGGCCCTACGGGACCCGTCCATGAGCGCGCCGCGCGGGCGCCTGGCACGATCATGACCACGCCGCGCATCGCAGTCGAGGCCTACCTCAAGGATCTGCAGGATCGCATCTGCCAGGCGCTGGCGGCACTCGAGGGGGCCGGCGGATTCCGCGAGGACCTGTGGCAGCGTCCCCAGGGCGGCGGCGGGCGCACACGGGTCTTCACCGGCGGCTCGGTCTTTGAACAGGCCGGCGTGAATTTCTCGCACGTCTTCGGGGAACATCTCCCGCCGGCGGCAAGCAAGGGGCGGCCGGGGCTCGCGGGATCGGCGTTCGAGGCCATAGGGTTGTCGCTTGTCATTCACCCGCGCAATCCCTATGCGCCCACCACCCATTGCAACCTGCGCTATTTCGAGGTCCACACCAGGCCCATGACCTGGTGGTTTGGGGGGGGCTTCGACCTTACGCCCTATTACGGCTTCAGGGAGGATGCCCGCCATTGGCATGCGACGGCGCGCGATGCGTGCGCGGGCTATGACGACGGGGCCTATGCGCGCTTTAAAGCATGGTGCGACGAATACTTTTTCCTCAAGCATCGCAACGAGCCGCGCGGCATCGGGGGGTTGTTCTTCGATGATATTCAAAGCGGCGACTTTGCCCGGGACTTTGCCTTCGTGAAGGCGGTGGGCGACCATTTCCTGCCGGCCTACGGACCCATCGTCGAACGGCGCAAGGATGAGCCCTACGGCGAACGCGAGCGCGATTTTCAGCTCTACCGGCGCGGGCGCTACGTGGAATTCAATCTGGTCTATGATCGTGGGACGCTCTTTGGACTGCAGTCCGGGGGGCGCACGGAGTCGATCTTGATGTCACTGCCGCCCGAGGTGCGCTTTCGCTATGACTGGCACCCCGCGCCCGGTAGCCGCGAGGCGGAGCTCTACGACATCTATCTCAAGCCCCGGGACTGGCTGGCCGGACCAGACTAGGGACAGGCGGCACGATCCAGGAGGGCGCGTGCGCGGTACAACACGAGTGGCGGTCGGGATTCTGGCACTTTTCATGGCAGTCGCGGTCGCGCATGCGCGGCCTGCCGGCGATAGTCGCCTCTGGACCTTCGTGCGGCATACCGCCGCCATCCGCGAGGGCCGAAATCCCGTCCGGCTCTACGTGTTCTTCGACCCCAATTGCCCGTACTGTCACGACCTCTACGAGACCCTGCAACCGATCATAGGCTCCGAAAAGCTCGGGGTGGGCTGGGTACCGGTCGGGATACTCGCCCTATCGAGTTATGGCAAGGCCGCGGCCCTGCTCGAGGCCGCCCACCCCGCGGCGGCGATGGCGCGCATGGAGGCGGGTTTTCATGAGGGTCACGGGGCCATACGTCCACGGCGCGCCACGGCGCTTGTGGCGCGCGGCCTGCTCTATAATTTCCGTCTGTTCGAGGCCGTCGGCGCCCAAGGCGTGCCGTTTCTCGTCTACAAGACGCGCGCCGGTCATGTCCATACCGTCACGGGCGATCCACCAGACAGCGCGCTCGCCGATATCGTGGCACGCCTATCCGGCCGCCCTAAATCGACACCACGAACGGCAACACCGTGAACGCAAGGCCGCCGATTATGAGCCATACTTCCTCGGAGACGAGCATGGGAAAGATCATGAGCGCAACGCCTGCAAACAACGCGGTGGCGTGTTGCTGCTTGCGCCCATACACGAAATAGGCGGAACCGATGATGCCAAAGATAAGACCGAGGATCAGATCCATCACACGCCTCCTCTTTCGCCAAGCGCCCTCCTGGCGCGGGGCCGTGGGGCTGCTGGGCTTCCTGCCAAACCTGTGGTCGTCCACGCCGACGCTGCTCGTCTTGCAGCATGTCTACCAGGGACAAGACCTGAACTGGACGGTGGCCGCCCAATCCGGCATATACCAGGCGCCGGTGGCGGGCCTTACCGTCTCGGCCTGGACGGTGACCCCCGGAAACCCGGTGAGCGGACCACAGCCACCCGACCGGGTCGTCCGATTCTACGTGGCCGGACGCGTGAAGCCCAAGCTCTTGTGTCTCGTGGATGTCCGCTACTTCCCGCAAGGCAATGCCTGGGTCCCGTATTACCGCATGGACGAGCACATGTACTTTACACGCCGCGGCGATCGCTGGATGCCGCTTACGCTCATGAACGGGGTGCCGGCACTCGTGACGGCAACCCCCATCGGCTTTGCCAATGCCGCCGGCTACTACCAGGGCTTTAGTTTCGCACAGACCACAGGCCCCATCACGCTCACCGGCTGGACTGTGGCGCGCGAGAACGCCGGGGCCTTGCCGGCGCCCTAGGGTATTTGGGTGCGGCCGGGGAATGAAAGATGATCGAGGGGCCGCTAAGCCACAATGTGAGGAGTGAAGTGAACCGGAATCCGAGCGATTCGCGCCGCCGCCCGGCGAGTTCGCCTTTCGAGCAACCAGCCTGGCAGGACCTTCCCGCCGCCGTACACTCATCGGCGCGGTTCAGCAGCGACGGCCGGCCCAGTCGCGCTGATGGACGCGCCGCCGCAACATCGGTCTGTGCCGCCCGGTGCCAAAGATTTGGTGGGGAGACTGGGGTAGACTGCTCAGTCGGAAAACGGCCTACGAGGGATAAGGATGGTTACCATCATCTGGGAAACCTGGTTGAATCCCGGCACTGAAATAGAAGGACTCCGTCTCACGCGCCAAATCTGGTCCGACATGAAAGGCTTCGATGGATATTTATCGCATCAGCTGCTGGTGGACCAGGATACAGCCGGACATCTGTTTGTCATCAGTCAGTGGCGCAGCCGTGCGGAGGCAGACCGCGTCAAGGACCAATACGCGGGTTCTGAAACCGTGCGAGCTCTCGCGCCGCTGCTCGTCCGCCCGCGAGGGCGGTGGGTGCTTTCCGGGGATCAGTCGACTTAAGACCGGACGGGCTTGCAGTCCCTCGGGAGTGGCGGCCATCACTGGGCACAATACGCTGCGGATGCTGAAGTGGGACACACCTCGGGGCTGGCGATCTGGCAAAGTTGTTGGGTTGATTCATCGCAAGCGGATTTGGCAGATGGGCCTGGGATATAAAACACTAATGCTAGATCGAATATACTTATGGTAGACCACCAAGAAGACGCGGTGCAAAATAAACTAAGTGCGGACCAGCGGTTGGCATTATGGTTGCGCGTTATTGATCGGGCGACAAGCATCATCATGCTTATCGTAAAGCTTGGAGGTGCCGCGATCATAGTGTATGTAGCAGTGCCCATGGTGGCGGCGCTTGCCGGGAAGAATACGGACTTTAAGTTATCAGCGAGCGCCAATGGCAGCTTTTTCGTCCATGTGCTGTCGCATTGGGGATCGGAAAACAGTGCATGGGTCATCGCGCTCCTATCGATGTTTTATGGTTTTGTCGAGCGGAAACTTCGCCAGCGAAAAACCAAGTACCTTCAGGCAAGGATTACTCAACTCGAGCAAGCGCGAGACCCGCGGAGGGAATCAAGTCAATTAACGCCGACGGGTGAAACCAATAAAGAGGACAAAGTATGACCGAGCCGGCCATTGTTAGTCCATTGTCCGCCGTGATCACGCTAGCCATCGGCTATTTCTTTTTTTATGTGGTGTGGCAGCGGCATGTCGTTGATGTGACGAGACAGCAGCTCTTCGAGCTGCGGGATCAGTTGTTTGATATCGCAGCCGATGGCAGGCTCTCTTTCGAAAGCGACTCCTATAAAATCCTCCGCCGTGTTTTCAATACCGGGATACGTTTTGCGCACCAGGCAGATTGGGTTCACATTCTGACCTTTTACTTGGTGGCGCGTCGGCGTAAGGGTGCAATCTTCAAGAGCGCGATGCAAATACCGCATCTTGTGGGTCAGATCGAAGACGAGAAGACCCGCGCCGAAGTACAACACATCATAACAAGAATGCATCTTGTGTTGGTATGGCATGTATACCGGCGGTCGCTCGTGCTGATTCCGCTTGGGTTTCTAGTGCTTCTGGCGGCCGTATTTTTCACCTTGAGCATCAAGATCTTTACACGAACGCCGCATAGGATTGAGATGCTAATCAATGCACGGGCGGTTTCAGCGCTTTAGCTTCCAGGCAATGAAAGAGGGGCACACGATGGAAAAGAAGGCGTTCGCGAAACTTGTTTCCAGTGTGCAGGACATGGGCCGTCACATCCGCGGCGGAAAAGTGGCCGGGGCGCGGATAACCAGGGCCCGCGAGCCGGAGGTGACGAGCGGCCAGTCCCAATGACCCCACGTCTCGCGTGTAAGGCCCCTTTGCCGCAGATCCGCGTCACGCTTTCGGTCTGATAGACGAGCATCAACCACGCCTCAGCCGAGTCTGACCGGTTCGTTTCCAAAAAGCCTTCCGGCATTATGAAAAAGAAACTGAGCCGCGAGCCCGAGCTTGCCGACCCGTGCGGGCGGGGGCGCGCCACCGTAGAGATGGATTTCGCGCGGCGGGTAAGCGCCAAGATAATGAGCGAGATCCTGCACCTCCAGCGCAGTGCGCACCTACGATCAAGTGTCGCTCCAGCAGCGTCTGAAGCGAGATGACAACGTTCTGCCAAGGGAGGGCCGCTTGCTCTGCGGATGCCATGAGGCGCGCCGGCGGACGAAGGCACACCCTGCGCGCCACGGAATCGAGCCAGCCGCACGGGACATAATATTTGCTGCGCAAAGCCCTCGAATACCCGCGGGCCTCGAACTAGCCTGCGTCGACCACTAACCGCTTGGGGAGCTTGCGCTGAAGCCGGTTTAGCTTTTGTTTATTTGGTCTACCCATAGTATGCGTAATGTCACATACGCAAACCGCTGGCAAATGGTCCGGGGTCGTACCCGTGGCGGCGTGCCATTTCGGCGAAAGGTTCGGTTTTGTCCGTTGAGCCACGACGCTAGGCCACCATCGACCACGAGCGTGCCGTTATCCAGGGCCGGGCGCCCCATCCCGCACATCCCACGGGGATCACGAATGGCGTTATTCCGGACCTTGGGCCAGCGCCGGTGGCGGGCCTTACCGTCTCGGCCTGGACGGTGACCCCCGGAAACCCGGTGAGCGGACCACAGCCACCCGACCGGGTCGTCCGATTCTACGTGGCCGGACGCGTGAAGCCCAAGCTCTTGTGTCTCGTGGATGTCCGCTACTTCCCGCAAGGCAATGCCTGGGTCCCGTATTACCGCATGGACGAGCACATGTACTTTACACGCCGCGGCGATCGCTGGATGCCGCTTACGCTCATGAACGGGGTGCCGGCACTCGTGACGGCAACCCCCATCGGCTTTGCCAATGCCGCCGGCTACTACCAGGGCTTTAGTTTCGCACAGACCACAGGCCCCATCACGCTCACCGGCTGGACTGTGGCGCGCGAGAACGCCGGGGCCTTGCCGGCGCCCTAGGGTATTTGGGTGCGGCCGGGGGGCAGAAAGACCGCCGCTCGCCGTTGGCGCGGGCATCGCCACCCGCGTATGCTGTTTGCTACGCTGAGAGGCGAAACCATGAACGTCATGACCGACAAGCAATCGGCACCGGAAGGGCGTCACCCGCCCATTGACATCCGCGCGCAGGCCCGGGAGCGAGCCGCATCCATGCGCGAAATGGCGATCCGCGTGCTTGTCCCCGCGCTGGCGCGATGTCTGGACGCGCGGCGGATTTGGCTTTTCGGGTCGGTGGCACGAGGCGTGCCGTCGGCGGATTCCGACCTGGACGTGCTCGTGGAAGTCGGAGAGAACGTCGCGGGCTTGCCGTTCAAGGAGCGCGTGGCGGCGGCCTACGACGTGGTCGCCTGCGCGCCCTTGGCATTTGGCTGTGACATCATCCCTTGGACCACCGCGGAGCTCGCCGCGAAACACCAGGCGGGCGGGCCGTTTTTCCGGACCCTCTGGGGAGAACGGGAGTTGCTTTATGAGCGTCGAGACTGATTTCGCGCAGGCTGTGCGCTGGTTTCATGCCGCGCGCAGTGATCTCGATACCGCCCGCGCGCTCCTCGGGCTAGAGCGCTACGCGCCAGCGTGTTTCCATGCCCAGCAAGCCGCCGAGAAGGCCTTCAAGGGCCTCCTCGTGGCCACCGGCAGGCTCCCGAAGACCCATTCGATCGCCCAACTTTTGCGGGAACTCCCCGAAGACCCGGAGAGGCATCCGCTGCTCGCTTCGGCGGCGCGGCTCGACAAGCTTTACATCGCCACGCGCTGCCCGGATGCGCTGCCTGAAGGCACCGACATCAGCGAGGCCTATGACGCCAAAGACGCGCAAGACGCGATCGACGTGGCCGAAGGGAGTCTTACACTGCTCCAGCAATGGGGTGGTGAGATCGGGATCCCGGCGCCCTAGCGATGTGAGGCGCGCCCTCGGGAGATAAGGCCGGTGGGCGCGACACCACGAACCGCGGGCGTGGCGTTCGCCTGGTGGGAGCCGCACGGCCGGCTGTCCGACCGCACGAAGCCGGGGCCGCGTTGATCGTTGCGCGGCCCCGCTAGGACCGATAGCGCAGGCCATGAGCCCGCTCACCGGACGTCATTCTCACACCCTTAAATTTCCGCCCCTCTCCCGGGCCGCGACCATCTCAGCGGCCGTGCTTAAAGGGCGGGGGGGCTAAAACTTGGTGCTGAGCGAGACCTCGAACGAGCGCGGCGCGCCCGGCTCCCCGAGGAGCTGACCGGCCACGCCGTAGTAGCCGCCGCTACTGATGTATTCATAGGCGTTGTACTGCTTATTCAAGACGTTATAGACCCCGACATTGACGTCCACGCGATGCACATGGGCACCGAGATCGGTGCGCCCGATGGCGATCTTCAGGGACGCGTTCCAGATCCCGAATGCCGGCAACTTCTGGGTGGTCGGCGCGTTCGTGTTGTTGTTGTAGATGTCCTGGGGCCCGGTATATTGCCACCAGATGCTGGGCGTATAGACAACGCCGCGGTTATACATCTCATAGAACAACCCGACGTTGGCGGTCTGCGCCGGGACATTGGAGACCGGCAGGCCGTCATATGAACCGCCGCTTGGTGTCGTGTACTGGGAATAGATCGCGCGCTCGAAGCTCAGGTTGGCGAAGACATGGAGCGTGTAGAGCGGGTTGTCTTCGGCATAGATATTGACGCCGTTGAAGCGCGATGATCCCGACGCAAACAGACTGTAGAGATGGCTTACCACCGGGATCGGTATGATCTCGTTGGTATCATCGAGGTTGTAGTAGTTGGCGCCGAACGCGGCGTCGTTTAGGAGTCCATCGTGGCGTATATAGCCCTTCAATCCGACCTGGTATTGGGCGGATTTTTGGGGGGCAAGCGAACTTGCCAGGAGATGGGCATAGGTCCCGGTAGCACCCGCCGGCGCCTTATAGGCGGTGGAGTAGTTGGCATACAACGCCAAGACCTTGGTGGCCTGCCAGTTGGCCCCTATGGACGGTTCGATCTCGCTAAACGTCGTTGACGAGTTCGGGGCATTGTTGCCGCCGGTGCCGTCGCCATTCGTGCCGATCTGGTCTGTGACATTGATCGGGAACATGGACGAGGCGTTATTGACGAAATTGGTCTGAAAACTCACGACCCGTATGCCGGGCGTTATGCGCAGTGATTTCAGCGGCTGGATATCGTCTTGGATGAAGGCCGCGAGGTCGGTCATATACAGGTAGGAATCGTGGTAATGACTCGGGAGCGACAGGCTGTAGTTGACGGGTTGTCCATTCACTGTCGCATTGCTGCCGGCGTTGGGCCCGTAGGCGTACTGGGCGGGCAGCGAGGGATTATAGAACTCGAGCAGCGAGGCATATTTGCTGGTCAGGTAATAACCGCCCACCGACACATCGTTATAGGGGGCACGGATATCGAAATAAAGCTTGTCCCCGTAGGTGTCGCTGGTCGTATAGTAGTACTGATCAAGGACGTTGTTGTTGTTGCCGTAGTTGTCGTAATGCAGATGCTCGCGGTGCCCGTAGCGGTACCACATCAGGTTGTGCATCGTGACATTGTCGGCGATCTCATCAACAAACCGTGAGTACAGCAGCTCCGTGCTGACGACGCTTTGCTTCCAGTACTCGGAATAGGGCAGGGTCGTATAGAACCCGGTGGTCTGCTGGCTGTAGAGGGGCCCGGGATTGACCGCGCCGGTGGTGGGATTGACGCCGTTGACCGTGACGTTGGCATTGGGGGTCACCGGGATCGGCAACGGGCGGTAGGATTCGGAGCGCGCATCGTAGGCGCCGAAGCTCACATGTCCGCCATGGAAGGTCTTGCGGAATTTGGCGTAGTAGGCATGATTCTTGGCTGGGTTATTGAATCCATAACCATGCAGATAATTGCCGTCGGCGCGCGTCACGCCGCCGGCGACGACCCCCGACCAGCCATCTCCGAGTTTGCCGGTTTGGACATTGAAGTATCCGCCGTAGGTTCCGAAGCTGCCGGCAAACGTCCCCAGGGTGGCGCTTGCCCGGCGCGCCGGTTCGAGCGGCGTGAAATTGATGGCCCCCCCTATGTTGTTGTACCAGCGGTTCACCGCGTAGCCCGGGCCATAAGTCACGGACATCGCTTGGATCAATGAAAGCTGCGGGACCTCGGAGGCCTGCCAGACGGTATAGGCGGGATCGATCATGGGGACGCCGTCGAAGGTCACCATGACCGTGCCGTCATTGGCATTGCCGGCGATGTTGCCCCATCCGGTCTTCATGCCGTTGATGCTGATGCTAGACCGCGGGGCCCCGCTCACACCCTCGGCCTCGACATTGACGCCCGGGGCGATCGCCAGCGCCTGGGCGGCACCATTGGCCGGTCCGGCAAGCGACATCTGCTTTTTGCCGATGACCTTGATCGATTGGGTCGATTTGAAGATTTGTTTCTTGGTGGGTGTGCCCTCGAGGGTATTGAGGGCGCGCGAATTGGCGGACACATGGCCGACATTGACATAAGACGACCCGCTCGACGGCGCGTTGACATCGGCGCTGTCTGAGGTAGCGGCGCGGGCAGCTGTGGTCGCAAGCAGCAGCGATACCGCGAGCAGCCGCAACGGGGGGCGGGAGTCGCGGGCGACGGGTGATCGAAAACGGGTGGCGGGCATGAGCGCTTCTCCTTTTAGATTCAACGATGAGTAAACGGGTCTAGCCATGACGGGGCACCGGAAGCGCGAATGTCCCGGGGGAGGCCAGGGCCGGCGTGACGGTGACGTAGCGGTAGCCGAGGCAATGGACGGTTTCTATGCAATCCGGGGCGCCGGCGTCGCGCAGCAGCTTTCGCAGTCGCGAGATACAAATGGCGAGCGCCGCGGAGGTCATGGGGCGGATACCGGTCACGCCGGAACATAACCGCTCGGTCGTAAGCAGCCGGCCAGGGCTTCGAGTGAGCTCGTGCAACACGCAGAAATGCCGTGGTGACAAGACAAGCGGGGTGTCGTTCACCCGCACCTGGGTGGTCTGCGGATCGAGCCAGAGGCCGTTTGCGTCCGCGCCGGGCCGCACCTGTTCTTGCGCCGGATGCTGGATGATCCGCGCCAGACCCTGCACCAGGGTCGGCCCATCGATGGGCACGGGTACAAACAGCGCGGCGCCGGCCTTGAGGGCGTCTGCGGCGCGGCGCGGCGGTCCGAGGATGACGAGCGGCAAAAGCCCCGATACCGGGCCCTCGGGCCTGCCGGCGACGGATAGGATGCGATCGGTAACCACCGCGCTCGCGTCCAGGGCGCGCGCGGCGCGATCGATGTAGCGCAG
>JAKARW010000022.1:21970-28265 GCA_021819125.1 Pseudomonadota bacterium
CGGCCGCGTGGCCGCACCGGCTGCGTGGGGGGCGTCGCAGCGGGTCTTGGAGGAGCCGCCGGATTGGGGGCTCTGGATGATGCGTCTGCGGGGGGCGTGCCGCGCGCCCCCTCGTGTGATCGCTTGGGCGCATGACGATGGCCGCGATCGCGCGCGGCGGCGTCGCCGCGGGCGCGCGGATGATGGGTGACGTGTTCGCGCGGGGGTCTGTGCGCCGGGCGCTTCAAGGTCACGATCAGGTCGTCTGTGACGCGCGCGACCGGAATCTTGTGGCCGATATAGGCCTCGATATCCATGAGCGAGAACGCATACTCGTCACAGGCGAGACTCACCGCTTCGCCCGCGGCCCCGGCGCGCGCGGTCCGCCCTATGCGATGCACATAATCCTCGGCGTCCTGGGGGAGGTCGTAATTAAAGACGTGGCTCACATCTGGCACATGCAGGCCCCGCGCCGCGACGTCGGTGGCGACCAGTACCGGGAAACGCCCCCCCTGGAAATCCGCGAGCAGGCTCTGGCGCTTTTGCTGCGGGACATCCCCGGAAAGCACCGCGGCCTCAAAATCGTTGGCGGCAAGCCACCCTTGCACGCGCTCGGCGACGTGCTTGGTGTTGGTGAACACGAGCGCCCGCGACACCTGCTCGGCGCGCAACAGCCCGACTAGCACCGGGAGCTTTTCTTCCTGACCCACGTGATAGAGCCGCTCGCGCACCCGCTCGGCGGTCATCTTTTCCGCCTCGATGCGCACGAGTTCGGGGTTATTCATGTGCTCGTAGGCGAGCTCCATGACCCGATAGGACAGCGTCGCCGAAAACAGCAGGCTTAGACGCTTATCGACCGGCGGCATGCGGTGCAATAGGTAGCGGATATCCTTGATGAAACCGAGATCAAACATGCGGTCGGCCTCATCCAAAACCATCGCCTCAAGCGCGTGCAGATCGAAGACGTGCTGCTTGAAATAGTCTATGAGGCGTCCCGGGGTGCCGATGAGGATATCGACACCCTCTTCGATGGCCTTGCGCTGACTCTCGTAGCCGGTCCCGCCATAGGCGAGCTGGATGCTCTGCGCGCACTCCCCGCCCAACACCAAGGCGTCCTTGTGGATCTGGATGGCAAGCTCGCGCGTGGGCGCAAGGATCAAGGCGCGCGGCTGGTTTGGCCGCCGCGAGGCGAGCGCGGGCACCGTCAGGAGGCGGTTAAACACCGCAAGCAGGAACGCCGCGGTCTTGCCGGTCCCGGTCTGGGCCTGACCCGCCACGTCGTGGCCGGCGAGCGCCTTGGGTAAAGTGGCGGCCTGGATGGGCGTACAATACGTGAAGCCGGCCTTGACGACTCCGGCGAGGAGCGGTTCCGGTAACCCGAGGCCGGAAAATGCTTGCGGGGTGAGGTGAGTATCAGTCATTGGCAGTCTAGCATAGCAAATGGCGGCGACCGGGGAAACCACGGGCGGTCTTGCCAAGCTCCGCCCGTTCCGTCCACAATACCCCCACTGCGACGTATTCCTCTCAACCGAGATCCTAAAATACAAACCGACCAACCGAGACCCCGACTATGAGCCAAGGCATTATTCATGTAACCGACAACACCTTTCAGGAGGCCGTGCTAAACGCGCCCGGTCCCGTCTTAGTGGACTATTGGGCCGAGTGGTGCGGGCCGTGCAAGATGATCGCCCCGGTTTTGGAGGAGGTCGCTCGCGATTACAAAGACAAGCTCACAGTCGCCAAGCTCAACATCGACGAAAATCCCGCGACCCCTCCGAAATACGGCATCCGCGGCATCCCGACCCTCATGTTGTTCAAAAACGGCGGGGTGGAGGCCACCAAGGTCGGCGCCATGTCGAAGTCGCAATTATCCGCCTTTTTGGACGACAACCTGTAACCCTGGCATCTCGGTCGCACGCGGTACTAGACGGCGGGCGGCCGAGGTGCTAAGGTCTGTACCCAGGAAGCGCGGTTCCCCTGCTTCCCCTTTATTTCAACCCCTTTTCTGATCAGGTCGCGGATTCATCCGCCCTTTCACGCCTGACGGTTTCTCAAAAAAGATGACAATGCACCTTTCCGAATTGAAACGTAAACCCGCAACCGAGTTGGTGGAAATGGCGGTGGCTCTCGACCTCGAGGGCGGCAGTCGCCTGCGCAAGCAAGACCTCATATTCGCGATCCTGAAGGCCCAGGCCAAAAAGGGCGAGGATATCGTGGGCGAGGGGGTCGTCGAGATCCTCCAGGACGGTTTTGGTTTCCTGCGCTCATCCGACAGCTCCTATCTCGCCGGCCCCGATGACATCTATGTGAGCCCAAGCCAGATCCGTCGCTTCAACCTGCGCACCGGCGATACGGTGACCGGCAACATCCGGCCGCCCAAGGAATCGGAACGCTACTTCGCGCTTCTCAAGGTCGAGAACATCAATTTCCAGTCACCCGAGGAGGCGCGCAACAAGGTCCTCTTCGAAAACCTGACACCGCTCCACCCTCTGACCCGCCTCAAGCTCGAACAGGCGAACGCATCGACTGAAAACCTCACCTCACGCGTCATCGATCTCATATCGCCGATCGGCAAGGGCCAGCGTGGACTCATCGTCTCGTCTCCCAAGAGCGGCAAGACCGTGATGCTCCAGCAGATCGCGCATTCGATCACCGCCAACCATCCGGAGTGCGTGCTGATCGTGCTTTTGATCGACGAGCGCCCGGAAGAAGTGACGGAAATGACCCGGTCGGTGCGCGGGGAGGTGATCTCCTCGACCTTCGACGAGCCGGCGACCCGCCATGTCCAGGTCGCGGAGATGGTCATCGAAAAGGCCAAGCGGCTCGTGGAGCATAAGCGCGACGTCGTCATCCTGCTCGATTCGATCACGCGGCTCGCGCGCGCCTACAACACCGTCGTGCCGGCCTCCGGCAAGGTGCTGACCGGCGGCGTCGATGCCAATGCCTTGCAGCGCCCCAAGCGCTTTTTCGGCGCGGCGCGCAATATCGAGGAAGGCGGCAGCCTGACGATCCTGGCGACCACGCTGGTCGAGACCGGCTCAAAAATGGACGACGTCATCTACGAGGAGTTCAAGGGCACGGGCAACATGGAGATCCATCTCGACCGGCGCCTGGCCGAAAAGCGCGTCTACCCGGCGATCAACATCAATCGCTCCGGGACCCGGCGCGAGGAACTGCTTATCGATCCAGGCGAGCTCCAGAAACTCTGGATCCTGCGCAAGCTCCTGCATCCGATGGACGATGTCGAAGGGTCGGAATTTCTGCTCGACAAGCTCAAGGCGACCAAGAACAACGCCGAGTTCTTCGATTCGATGCGACGCTAAGGGGCGGCCGTCTTCTTGCGCGCGACGGTCACCCCGTCGCGCACCGTAAGGAGCACGGCATCCACGTCCGGATCGTTTCGGACCTTGCGGTTGAAGGCGGCGATACCAAGGTCGGCGGGGGTGGTGGGCGCGAGCACCCGACCCGACCAGAGGGTATTATCGGCGACCAACAGTCCGCCCGGGCGCAGCAAGGGCAAGGCGCGGTCGTAGTAGACCGGATAGTTTTCCTTGTCGGCGTCGAGAAAGATGAGATCGAAGACCTGCCCGCGCAGCGCCTCGAGGGTATCGAGCGCCGGGCCCGGGCGGATACGGATCTTAACGCCATAAGGGGTGCGATCGAAGAACCGCTGGGCGATGGCGATGGCCTCGGGGTCCTTCTCGCAAGACAGCACCTCGCCGTCGTACGGTAGCGCGCTTGCCATGGCGAGCGCCGAGTAGCCGGTAAAAAGCCCGATCTCGAGGACCCGTCGGGCGGGACAGAGCATGACGAGCAGCCGCAGGAGGGCGGCCTCGAGCGGACCACTCAACATCGCCGCGTCCGGGCGGTGCGCATGGGTGTAATGCTCGATCTCGGCGAGCGCCTCCGGCAGGGCCGTGATGTGGGCGCGGGCATAATCCTCGAGCGTCTTGTCGATGAGCCTTTCCATAGCGGCCACCAGTTTAACGCGCTTACGCGACAGGGGGCAGAGACCTCAAGCCCCCCGTTGCAGAGCCGTTTCTTTCGGTTCAGTATGAGCCGGCCTTGGCCCCAAAGCCAGGCCGCAGACACGCGACTCTTTGGCAAGGAGGTTTACGGTATGTCGATGGCGGATCGTGACGGGGTGATCTGGTACGACGGCAAATTCGTGCCCTGGCGCGACGCGAATACCCACGTGCTCACCCATACCCTGCATTACGGCATGGGGGTGTTCGAGGGTGTGCGCGCCTATCCGACCCAAGCCGGCCCCGCGGTATTTAGACTCGACGCCCACGTCGACCGCCTGTTCCGGTCGGCGCACATCATGGGTATGGACATGCCTTATGACAAGGAGACGGTGCGCCAGGCGATCCTTGCATCCGTGCGCGACAACGGCCTCGAATCGGCGTACATCCGGCCCATGGCGTTCTACGGTTCGGAGGGCATGGGGCTGAGGGCCGACAAGCTCAAGGTCCACCTGATCGTGGCCGCCTGGGCATGGGGCGCGTACCTCGGCGATCACGCCCTTGAACAGGGCATACGCATCAAGACCTCCTCGTTCAACCGCCATCATGTGAACACCGCCCTGTGCAAGGCCAAGACCAATGGTAGCTACATGAACTCCATGCTCGCCCTGCGCGAGGCCCAGCAATGCGGCTGCGACGAGGCCTTGCTGCTCGACACCGAGGGCTATGTGGCCGAGGGCAGTGGTGAGAATATCTTTATCGTCCGCAACGGCACGCTGCTCACGCCTGAACTCACCGCGGCCCTGGAGGGCATCACGCGCGAGACCATCATGGAGCTTGCAGGCGAGATCGGGGTGCCGGTGCGCGAGAAACGTATCACCCGCGACGAGGTCTACATCGCCGATGAGGCGTTCTTCTCCGGGACCGCGGCCGAGATCACGCCGATCCGCGAGCTCGACTTCCGCGCGATCGGCAAAGGGCGGCGTGGACCCATCACCGAGAAGCTCCAGACCCTCTATTTCGAGCAGGTCCACGGGCGGCGCAAGACCCACCCGGAATGGGTGACCCCGGTCGGCGAGGCGCGTTCGGCGTCCCGCTCGCAAAAGGGCTGACATGGACCGGGAACCGGTGGCGCCGACGCCAGCGCCGACGGCGCGCACCATGCGTGTCGAGGTGACCCATGCGGACCTGCCGCTGCACTGCCCGACGCCCGCCATGAGCCTCTGGAACTCGCATCCGCGCGTATTCCTGCCGATCGACGTGAGCGGCGAGGAGCGGTGTCCTTATTGCGGAACGGTCTACGTCCTCACGGACATGAAGGAACTTCCGGACAGGCAATGAGCGCCACGCGCGCGCTGATCGTGGGACCGGCGTGGGTCGGCGACATGGTCATGGCCCACAGCCTGTTTCAGCTCCTGAAGGCGCGCCACCCGGACCGCGCCCTAGACCTCATAGCCCCCCCGGCGACGCTACCGCTTGCCGCCCGCATGCCGGAGATCGCCGATGCCATTGTGCTTGCCATCCCGCACGGCCGGTTCGCCCTGCGCGAACGCCTGCGGCTTGGGCGCGGACTGCGGGAACGTCATTACGCACAGGCCTATATCCTGCCGCGCTCCTACAAGTCGGCACTGCCGGCGTGGGCAAGTGGTGCGGCGCGGCGCACGGCTTATCTCGGCGAGGCCCGCTACGGGCTGATAAACGACGTACGCCGCGAGCCTACGGGTAGCAAGTTAAAGACCGTCGACCGCTTCCTGCTTCTGGGGCTTGAGCCCGGCGAGGCGCTCCCCACGCCCCCGCCACCACGCTTGGTCGCCGACCGCAAGGCCGGACAACGAGGCGCCGAGCGGTTCGGAATCCATACAGACATCCCCCTCCTGGTGCTCTGCCCGGGCGCTGAATATGGTCCCGCGAAACGCTGGCCCACCCGCCACTTCGCGCGCCTTGCGCGCCGCTATCACGAGCGTGGCTGGCAGGTGCTGCTGCTCGGCGGCCCGCACGACCGCGACATCGCGCATGCGATACGCGAACTCTCGCAAGACACCTGCATCGATGTAGCCGGGCGCACGACGCTTCTCGAGGCCGTGGACCTCATGGCGCTCGCGGCCGCCGTGGTGAGCAACGACTCGGGCCTCATGCATGTCGCGGCAAGCCTCCATAAGCCGCTCGTGGCGGTGTTCGGATCCTCGGACCCCAATCACACCCCGCCGCTCGACGATCGCGCCCTCACGGTCACCCTGGGCCTGCCCTGCAGTCCGTGCTTTGCGCGCACCTGTCCCCTGGGTCACCTGCGTTGCCTCGAGGATCTGGCACCCGAGCGCGTGGAGCAGGCCCTCGATCAGGCGCTCCGGCTA
>JAKARW010000023.1 GCA_021819125.1 Pseudomonadota bacterium
TGATTACGAATCGACATTGGCAAGCCTTGCGCAGGCGGTCGTGCCGACGTTTGCGGACTGGTGCGCGGTGGATGTCGTGAACGATGCCGGGGGGCTCGATCGCGCAAGCCTGTCCCACACAAAGCCCCATCTCGTGCGTGATATCGTAAGCCGTCGGCCGGATGCCGAGGTCAGCCGCTGGACGGCGCTCGATGTCGCGCGCACCGGGGAGCCGCAACTTATCACGCATATCGATCAGGCCCTGATCGATTCGGTCGTGCAAGATCGACGGGCGCGCGCTTTTTTCGCCTCCTTAAAGCTGCGCTCCCTGATCCGGTTGCCACTTAAGGCGCGCGGGCGGACCGTGGGCGTCATCACCTTTGTGCTGTCGGGTCCGGGGACGCGTCGCTACACCCAAGACGATCTGTCGCTTGCGACCGAGATCGCGCAGCAAGGGGCGATTGCCGTGGAGAATGCGCGCCTCTACCGTAAGGCCCATGAGGAGATCGAGGAGCGCCGGCGCGCCGAGCAGGCCTTGGCCGCGAGCGAGGCCCGCTACCGGTCTCTCATAGAGGCCTCGGCGCAGATCGTTTGGGGCCTTAATGTTGACGGGCGCGCGCGTGACGATCTGCCAGGTTGGCGTGCGTTTACCGGCCAGTCGCCGGCCGACGTGGCGGGCTATGGCTGGATGAAGGCTTTGCGTCCCCATGACCGCGACTCCTTAAGGCGCCGGTTTCCGTGTTCCGAAACCAAGACGCAACCCATCGTCTTTCAGGCGACCCTTGTCTGCGCGGATGGAGGTGATCGCTGTGTCGTTCTACGCATCGTGCCGCTATTCGATAAGAAGGGACGCTGTCGCGAGTGGATCGCAGCCGGCATCGATATTACCCGCGAGAAAATGGCAAATGAGCTCCTGGCGCGCGAGAAGGAGCGGCTGGCGGTGACCCTGAGCAGTCTCGGGGAGGCGGTCGTCACGATCGATACGAAAGGATGTATCACGCTGTTCAACCGTGTAGCGCAGACCTTGACCGGGTGGTCCGAGCAGGAGGCGCTGGGGCACTCGGTCAACGATGTCCTGGCGCTCTATGATGTACGGTCCGGCGAGCGGCTCATGGACATTGTCGGGCGGGGGTTGCATGCAGGCGAGCGGCCATACGCAGACGAGCGGCTACTTTTGCGTCATCGTGACGGCGGCGAGCGCTTGGTCGTGTATACGACAGGGCTGATACGTGACCCGCAGGGCCAGACTGTGGGGGTCGTGGCCGTGGTCCGCGACATCACCGTCCAGCAAAGGTTGGAGGAGGATGTTTTGAAGGGACAAAAGCTCGAGTCTGTGGGGCTCTTGGCGGGCGGTATCGCCCATGATTTCAACAATATTCTGACAGCGGTCATCGGCAATATCGCGCTTGCCAAGGCGTTGGTGCCCGGCGCAGACCGCGTAAATCATGCGCTGTCCGAGGCCGAAAAAGCGGCGTGGCGCGCGCGTGGACTGACGCAACAGCTGCTGACCTTTGCCCGCGGCGGGGCGCCGGTGAAGCGCGAGGGCTCGCTCGCCGCGCTATTGCGCGAGGCGGTGCCGTTCGCGCTTGTCGGCTCCAAGGCCAAGTGCCATGTGTTTGTGGCAGATGATCTCTGGACGATTGCCTTTGATCCGGGGCAACTGAGTCAGGCGATCAGTAATCTTGTCATCAACGCCGCCCAGGCCATGCTGGCCGGAGGTGTCATTCATATCGAGGCGCGTAACGCCGAGATCAGCGGCGACGACCAGCAGGCGTTGCCGTCCGGACATTATGTGTGCATCGTCGTCGCCGATGCGGGCGACGGTATCCCCAAGGACCACCTGGCCAAGATCTTTGATCCGTACTTCACGACCAAGGAAGGGCGAAGCGGCCTTGGCTTGACCACGACCTATTCCATAATCCGCCAGCACGAGGGGGCTATAAGGGTTTCGTCGGAGGAGGGGCGGGGCACCCGGTTTGAGGTCTATCTGCCGGCCCAAGTGGGGCCGGCGGCGACTGAAGAGCGGGTCTTGCAGCGCGAGCGCCGGGACCGGATTCTGATCTTGGACGATGAGCCGGCGCTCCTTACCTTGTTGGCCGCACTCCTTGACCATTTGGGCTACGAGACGTCCGCGGCGCGAGACGGTGCCCAGGCGGTGGCGGACTATGCGCAGGCCTTGCGCGAAGGTCGCCCGTTCGCGGCGGTGATTCTGGACCTCACGGTGCCCGCCGGCGTCGGGGGCGAGGAGTGCTTGCGGCAAATGCAGGCGCTTGATCCTGATGTGCGGGCGATCGTCTCAAGCGGTTATTGCAGCGACCCGATCATGGCCAATTTCGCGCGTTTTGGCTTTCGCGCGGCGATCGCCAAGCCCTACCAGCTGCATGACCTCGAGCCGGTCATTCGCGGCGTGCTTGTGGAAAACGAAGGGCATTTGCGCTAGCGTACGCGCATGTCCCTTGTTCCTTTCATAGAATTGGGCCGCGATGGGCGTGCGCGCACGGGCCGGTTGTCGCTTGCCCACGGGGTGGTGGCGACGCCCTCGTTCATGCCGGTCGGGACTTATGGGGCCGTCAAGGGCATGAGTCCTGCCGAGGTGGCCGGTAGTGGTGCGGCCATCGTCCTCGGGAATACCTTCCATCTCATGGAAAGGCCGGGTCTTGAGGTGATCGAGGCGCATGGCGGGCTGCACGGCTTTATGGATTGGCAAGGCCCGATCCTCACCGATTCGGGCGGTTTTCAGGTCTTCAGTCTTGCGGCGCTGCGTAAGGTCACCGAGCAGGGCGTGGCATTCCGTTCGCCGCGTGACGGGCGCCCGTTGATGCTGACGCCGGAGCTTGCGATGGGGGCGCAAGCCACGCTGCGCTCGGATATCGCCATGGTGTTCGACGAATGCACTCCTCACCCGGCCGGCTTACGCGAGGCGCGCGCGAGCATGGAGTTGTCTTTGCGCTGGGCCGAGCGCAGCCGCGCCGCTTACGATGGCCCCGGCGCGCTCTTTGGGATCGTTCAGGGCGGTCTCTATGAGGACCTGCGTGAGTTCTCGGCGCGCGGGCTTGTCGCTGTCGGTTTTGACGGCTACGCCCTGGGTGGACTGTCGGTGGGCGAGTCCAAGGGCGACATGTACCGGCTCGTCACGCACTGCGCCCCGCTTTTGCCCGCGGATCGGCCCCGCTATCTCATGGGTGTGGGCACGCCCGAGGACATCGTGACCGCGGTGAGTGCCGGTATCGACCTTTTCGACTGCGTCTTGCCGACGCGTAATGCCCGCAATGGGTGGCTGTTTACGCGCACCGGGGTGGTAAAAATCCGCAATAGCGGCTATGCCCGCGACCTGGGCCCGATCGACCCCGAATGCCGCTGCTATACATGCACGCACACCACCCGCAGCTACCTCCATCACCTGCAGCGCTGTGGGGAGATGCTCGGCGCGCGGCTTGCCACGCTGCACAATCTGACCTATTACGGGGATTTGATGGCTGGGCTGCGCGCGGCTATTTTCGCGGGAAAGCTGGAGGAATTCGTCGATTCGTTTTATCGTACGCGCCATAAACGGCCGCCGCGTGCCCTCGGGGAGCTCCCGGAAGACGAGGCGGCGGCCATCACCACCGTCGTTTAAAGGGAAATCATGATACATATTATAAGTAATGCCTGGGCAGCCGCGCCCGCCGCGGGCGCGCCCCCGCAGGGGGCCGCCGGTCTGTTCCAGTTCCTGCCCTTCGTGCTGATCGTGGTCTTGATGTATTTCCTGATCATGCGGCCGCAAAGCAAGCGCGCCCGCGAACAGCGTGCCATGTTGGCCGCGTTGGTGGCCGGTGACGAAGTGGTCATGGCCGGCGGCCTGCTCGGCCGGCTGACGGAGGTCGGCCCGCAGTACTCGAAGGCCGAGGTGGCCTCCGGGGTGGTCGTACAGATTCAAACGTCTTCCGTGCAGCTGGTGTTGCCGAAGGGTACCATCGGGAAGGTGCAGTAGGCCGATGAATCAGTACCCTTGGTGGAAAAACGCTTTTATAGGGTTGATTGTCGTGCTGGGCCTCATCTACGCGCTGCCCAATCTGTACGGCGACAATCCCGCAGTCGAGATCCAGGCGACCCATGGCGCCCGCGTGAACGACGCGACCGTGGCCCGAGTCCGCCGCCTATTGGCGGCCGCTCACCTGCCCTATAAACACATAGGTCGTGTCGCCAAGGGCGTTCAGGTCCGTTTTAGGCGCGCTGGCGTGCAGATGCGTGCCCGTGACCTCATTGGCCAGAAGCTCGGCCCCGGATTTCATACGGCGCTCGCGCTCGCGCCGGCTGATCCGTCGTGGCTGCGCGCCCTCGGTGCGCGCCCCATGTATCTGGGGCTTGATCTGCGCGGCGGGGTCCATTTTTTGTTACGCGTCGACATGCACGCGGCGCTGCACAAGGCGCTCGTGGAGGATACCCGCGCGCTACGCCGGGCCCTGCGCCATCGCCATATTCGGTATCGCGAGGCGCGGCTTACCAAGACCGGGGTTGTCAAACTTCGGTTTCGCAATGCCGCGCAGACGCATGAGGCGCGCCGTCTCATGACGCAGCGATTCACCGATCTTGCCGTCACTTCGGGATCCCATAACCCTAATACGCTGCGCGCGGTCATGACACCTGCGGCCATAGCCGCGCGGCAGCATTACGCGCTCGAGCAGAACCTGACCGCCTTGCGTCGACGCGTAAATGAGCTGGGTGTCGCCGCCCCGGTCATCCAGCAGGAGGGGCAGTCGCGCATCGTAGTCGAGTTGCCGGGCGTCGAGGATATCGCGCGCGCCAAGGAGATCCTGGGACGGACCGCCACCCTCGAGATCCATATGGTGGACAGCAAAAACAGTCTGGCGACAGCAGTGTCCAACGGCGCCCCGCCGGGGACGCGGATCTATGACAATCGGCACGGCCAGCCGATCCTGCTCTACGATCGGGTCCTTTATTCCGGCGATGACATCACCAATGCCTCGGCCGGCGTCGATCCGCAGACCGGACAGCCGGTGGTGAATATCACACTAAACGGCCGCGGCGCGGCCATTAATGCCCGCGTCACGCGCCGTAATGTCGGCCAGCGTATGGCAGTCGTGTATGTGGAGGTCCAATCGCATTTGAAACGTAATGATCAGGGCGTCCCGATACGCGGGCCCGATGGCCGGCGCGAGCGCGTGACGCGCAAGATCGAGCGCGTGATCACAGCGCCCGTAATCCGCGAGGCTTTGGGCGGCAGTTTCCAGATTACCGGCATCGGCAGTGTGCGGCAGGCCCGTAATCTCTCGCTTTTGTTGCGCGCCGGCGCGCTGGCCGCACCGGTGAGCATCATCGCCGAGCGGACCGTGGGACCGAGCCTGGGGGCCGCCAATATCACCCGGGGTTTCTATGCAACCTTGTTTGGGTTTTTGGCAATCGCGGTGTTCATAACGGTGTATTACCGGACCTTCGGGGTTTTGGCGGCGATCGCGCTCGCGACCAATGTCGTGCTGCTCGTGGCCGTTCTCTCGGTTTTGCAGGCGACCTTGACGTTACCTGGCATCGCGGGCATCGCCCTGACCGTGGGCATGGCCATCGACGCCAACGTGCTTATTTTTGAGCGCATACGCGAGGAGTTGCGCAACAAGAACTCCCCGCAGGCGGCGATCGCGACCGGATTCGATAAGGCCATGGGAACCATCGTGGACTCCAACATGACCACGTTCATCGCCGGTCTTGCGCTCTTTTGGCTTGGATCCGGCTCGGTCCGGGGTTTTGCGGTCACTTTGTGCCTTGGCATTCTGACCTCGCTCTTTAGCGCGATCGTGGTCACGCGGGCGCTCGTCAACGCAGTTTATGGGCGTCGCCGTCGTCTGGCGCGTGTGGATATCTAAATGGAATTCTTTCGTATAAAACGTGACCTGCCGTTCATGCGCTACGCGCGGACCACGGTATTCGTGTCGCTTGTGCTGTTCGCGGCCGCGGTCGCCGCGCTTGTTGCCCGTGGCCTCAATCTGAACGTGGATTTCACCGGTGGCACCGTGATTGAACTCCAGTTCAAGGCCGCCACCCCGGCGTCGGCGATCCGCCGGCTGCTCGTAACCCACCACTATCGCCACGCGCGTGTCGAGAATTACGGGACGGCGAGCAAGGTCCTGATACGGCTGCCCACGCGCGCCACCAAAGGCAAGGCGCTTGCGGTGCGGGTGCTGCGTCTGGTGTCGGCCCACTATCCGGGGACGAACCTGCGTAGCGTCGAGTATGTGGGGCCGGAGGTGGGTTCGGAGCTTGCCGATCAAGGCGCATTGGCGCTGCTTTTTGTGGCGCTCGGGATTACGATCTACCTCACCGTGCGTTTTGAGTGGCGATTCGCGGTCGGGGCGATCGTGGCGACCATACATGATGTCGTGATCGTGCTCGGGGTATTCGCGTTTTTCCATATCAGTTTTTCGTTGACCGTTCTGGCGGCGGTTTTGGCGGTCCTTGGGTACTCGGTGAACGACACGGTGGTGGTATTTGACAGGATCCGGGAGAACTTCCGGCGCATGCGCACCGGCACCACCGCGGAGATCATCGATAGCGCGATCACCCGCACGCTCTCGCGGACCGTCATGACCCATCTTTTGACCCAAATGATGGTGTTGTCGATGCTGTTTCTGGGAGGGCCTGTCTTGTTCGGTTTTGCTCTGGCCATGACCATCGGCATCGTCGTTGGCACCTACGGATCAGTGCTGGTGGCAAGCCCCATCGTCATGTGGCTTGGGTTAAAGCGCGAGGATCTGGTGGCACGAAAGGCCGCCGCCGAGCGCCCCTAAAGCCGCCGATCTTCTGCAAGGCCCGGCCTATCGGGGTCGCTTGGCTTGGCGGTCTCGTCTGTGGTATTCAATGCCTACCCCGTGAGTTTCGGAGGTGGGCTGTATGGATATTTCCTATTGGATGCAGGGGGAGCCTGCGGCCGAGGTCGTGGTCGCGGCGTGGCTCGTCCTTTATTTGGGTCGGCCTCACTTCCACAAAGGCATACGCGCGCTGGCGCGCCTGACGGGTCAGCCACTGCGGCTTGTTGCGCGATTTCTGGGCGCGGGTGCGGCGGATATCCACAGACGCAACCGCGCCCTTTTGCAGGCCCAGGCACGGGCGGATGCCGCCTTGAAGGTCGAGCGTGAGTGGGCGCGCCTCGATGAGATCGTGCGGCGCGATGTCCAGGGGTTTCCCGCTTTACAGGAGGTTCTGCTGCGCCAGGTCGCGCAGTGGGAGGAAGAATTTCAGCGATCCGGGGAGATCCCGCAGCCCTCGCCGGAATGGACCAAGGCCGTGAGTGCGGTGGCGCGCCTCAAGGCGGGGGACGATGGTGTAGCAGAGCGCGTCCAGGCGGGGTTCCAGGCATTGGTCCAGAATGCGCAAGAGCAGGCCTTGCGCGAGCGCCGTCAAGTCATTGCCGAGCGGCACCGCGCGTTGGCGCGCGCGCAACTCATGTGGCAGACGGTAGCGAGGCGGCTGGAGCACGTCGATAACCAGCTGGTGCGGGTAGCGGAGTCGGCATTTGGAATCCACGAGGCGGTGGAGCGTTATGAGGTCCTGTCCGAGCGTACACCGCCGCTTGATCGGGCGCTCGTTGCGTCGGCGGCATCGCGCCTGCTTGCGGCAAGCCTGGTATTGCTAGTGGCGGCCGGGGCTGCGCTCATGAATGCGCATATCATCGGGGCCCCCTTGCGCTGGCTTGGTATCGGGCAGGGTCTTGCGCTCGCAGGCTATCCGGCCTCGCAGGTGGCAGCCGGCACCCTGATCGCGATCGAAGTGGTGGCTGGCATCGTCTTGTTCGATGCCCTGAACGTGACCCACCTTTTTGGGGTGGTGGCAGAGCTTTCCAAGCGCGCGCGGCGCGCGGCGGCCGCGGGCGCGATCATGGCGCTCATCCTGCTCGCCGCGCTGCAGGCCGTGTTGGCGTTCGTGCGCGAGAGCGCCGTCATAGGCGTTCCGGCAATCAAGGGTGTCATGATCCCCGACCTTCCCTTATGGCAAACCGTCGCCGAGGCTCTGTTGGCGTTTGTGCTTCCGTGTCTCATGGCCTTTGTGGCGATCCCGCTGGAGGCGTTCATTTACGCGCTACGGACGATCTCGGGGGTCATCCTGGAAGCCCTCGTAAGGATATTGGCCTTTGGGTTTCGGCTCACCTGGCGCGTGGTTGCGGGGGTGGCCGACACCCTGAGCGCCCTGTACGACCTTTTCATCTTGCCGCCGTTATTGCTGGAGCGGGTGCTCCAGTACGGGGCCCACCTCTCGGCGGAACGTCGCCGCGGGGCCTCCCAGAACCGCTGAGTGTCCTGGCACTTAGGGCCACGGCCAGACAAAAGCCCCCGGCGCGCGCAGCCGCGCCCTGGATCAAGGATCTTTAAGGTGGTCATGGGCGTGCCTTTTCATCAAGACGGCGATTTTGTAAGGCGCGATCAAAGGATGAGCCCGTCGTGCCTGTATCACCGTGAGATCGGCCTGTAGCCCGTGTTCTACCACCCGGCCTGCGCTTGGGGCCGGGCCCGCCCGGTGGCGCGAGTCGGGCTCGCATCGTGCGCTATCCGCTTATACCCTTCCCAAAGCGGGGACCTCAAGGACATCGGGGCTCTGGCCTCAAACCGGCCATCGTGGGGCGCCTTTTTACATGCGATGGCGCGCGAGGTTATGCGCGGCGGTCCGAGATCGGGTATCCTAAAGGGGTTTATGGTATCGAACATAGCCGCCAGGACGAGGAGCCGGATGTTTAGTGAGAAGAGTTTGAAGGACATCGACCGCCCGCTATGGGATGCGATGACCAAGGAGCGCGGGCGCCAGGAGGATCATATCGAGCTGATTGCCTCCGAAAACTACACGAGCCCACGCGTGATGGCGGCGCAAGGGTCGTGTTTGACCAACAAGTATGCGGAGGGTTATCCCGGCAAGCGCTACTATGGGGGTTGCGAGTATGTGGACATAGTCGAGACCCTGGCCATAGAACGGGCACGCGCCTTGTTTGGCGCCGATTATGCCAACGTGCAGCCGCATTCCGGGTCGCAGGCCAATGCCGCGGCCTATCTTGCGCTCATCAATCCCGGTGACACCATTCTCGGGATGAGCTTGGCGCACGGAGGTCACCTGACCCACGGCGCCAAGGTGAATTTCTCGGGGCGCCTCTTTCATGCCGTGGGTTATGGCGTGGACCCCAAGACCGGCCTGATCGACTACGATGAGATCGCAAGGCTCGCGCGCGAACACAAGCCGCGCGTGATCGTGGGAGGATTCTCGGCCTATTCGCGGGTCATCGACTGGACGCGTTTTCGCGAGATCGCAGACGAGGTAGGGGCCTATCTTTTTGTCGATATGGCGCACGTGGCGGGCCTCGTGGCCACCGGGCTTTACCCAAGCCCGGTGGGCATTGCCGATGTCACGACCTCGACGACCCACAAGACCTTGCGCGGACCACGCGGCGGGCTGATCCTCGCGCGCGCCAATCCCGAGATCGAGAAGCGCCTCAATAGCGTGATCTTCCCGGGGACGCAGGGCGGTCCGCTCATGCATGTGATCGCCGCCAAGGCGGTGGCATTCGCCGAGGCCATGACGCCTGAGTTCCAGACCTACCAGCAGCAGATGGTGAAGAATGCCCAGGCGATGGCCGACACGCTCATGAGTCGGGGCTTCAAGGTCGTGTCCGGCGGTACCGACAATCACTTGATGCTCGTCGATCTCATCGAGCGCCCGGTGACCGGCAAGGAGGCCGAGGACGCTCTCGGTCGCGCCTACATCACGGTCAATAAAAATGCCGTACCCAATGACCCACGATCGCCATTTGTGACAAGCGGCATCCGGCTTGGCACTCCGGCGATCACGACTCGCGGGTTCGGCGAACGCGAGACGCGTGCGCTAGCCGGTTTTGTGTGCGACATCCTCGAACGGCCGACCGACGAAGAGCTGACGGCGCGCGTGCGTCGCGAAGTGGCGAATCTGTGCGCGCGTTTCCCGGTCTACGGCGAAGACGTCGTGATCTAAGGCCATGCGCTGCCCCTTCTGCTTTGCCGAGGATACGCGGGTGATCGACTCCCGCCTGGCAGATGAGGGCGATGCCGTGCGCCGGCGCCGCGAGTGCCTGGCCTGTCGCGAACGGTTCACGACCTTTGAGCACGCCGAACTACGCCTCCCGCAGATCATCAAGTCCGATGGGCGTCGCGAGCCATTCACGGAAGCGAAGTTACGTGCGGGCCTGCAGCGCGCTTTGCAGAAGCGGCCCGTGGAGGCCGCGCAGATCGATGGCATAGTCGCCTATGTTCGGCGCTCACTCATGGGAAGCGGCGAGCGCGAGGTCGCAAGCCGCCAGATCGGGGAGTGGGTCATGGAGCAGCTGCGTGTGCTCGACAAGGTCGCCTATGTGCGTTTCGCCTCGGTCTATCACGCCTTCCAGGACCTAAACGCGTTTCGCGAGGAGATGGAGCGTCTGGAGGACCAGGAGGTCACCGGGCTTTCCACGAAGTCGTGAGCGCGGTCCGTGATGGCGCCTACATGGCGCGGGCCTTGGAGCTGGCCCGGGAGGGTATGGCCACGACCCATCCCAATCCGCGCGTAGGCTGCGTCATCGTGCAGGACGATCGGGTGGTGGGTGAGGGCTATCATCGGCGTGCCGGTGAACCGCATGCCGAGCGCTTGGCTTTGTCCGAGGCGGGTGTGGCCGCGCGCGGGGCGACCGCCTATGTCACCCTCGAGCCGTGCTGCCACACCGGCCGCACACCCCCTTGCACCGACGCCCTGCTCGCCGCCGGGGTCGCGCGCGTCGTGGCCGCCATGGAAGACCCGGACGCCCGTGTCCGGGGGCAGGGGCTTACGGCGTTGCGGGCCGCGGGTGTGGCAGTCGAGGTGGGCCTGATGGGCAATGAGGCCGCGCGCTTGAATCGCGGCTTCATATCACGGGCGGTACGCGCCCGGCCGTTCGTGGTGGCGAAGGCCGGAATATCTCTTGACGGACGCACGGCGCTTGCAAGCGGTGAGAGCCAGTGGATCACAGGGCCCGAGGCGCGCGCCGATGTGCAACGGCTGCGCGCCGTGATGGGTGCGGTCATGACTGGCACCGGTACGATCCGCGCGGATGATCCCAGGCTTACGGTGCATGGCGGCGCGCCTCGGCAACCGCTACGGGTCGTCGTCACCTCCAGTTTAGCGATAGCGCCCACCGCGCAGATTTTCTCCAAGGAAGCGGGGCTCGTGGTCCTTACGGCGACCGACGGGCCGGGTGGTGACCTGCTGCGCGCCGCCGGCGCCGAGGTCGTGGCGGTGGGCGGCACCCGAGGGCGAGTGGATCTGGCCGCCGGACTTGCGGCGCTTGCCGCGCGCGGCGTGAACGACGTGCTAGTCGAGGCGGGCCCCACCTTGCTTGCGAGCCTCTTGGAGGAGCGGTTGGTCGATGAATTGCGGCTTTATGTGGCGCCCACGCTCCTTGGCAACGGTCGTCCGCTCGCGGATTTCACGCTCGCGGCGCTTTCGGGGGCGGTCGCGTGGCGCTACGATGAGGTGCGTCGTATAGGGCGCGATCTGCGGCTGATATTGACCCCCGAAGCGTGAGGGCCACACGCCTTAGGTTCGGGGAGGGACATACCATGTTTACAGGACTCATCCAAAGCCGCGGCACGGTCGTGCATCGCACCTTACGCGCCACCGGGGCCAGGTTGGCGATCGATGCCCCGGGGTTGGCGGCCCATGGCTGGACGCTCGGGGAAAGTATCGCCGTCAACGGTGTATGCCTTACGCTCGTGGAGGGTTCGGCGTCGGAGTTTTGCGCCGACTTGTCGGCCGAGACCTTGGCGCGTACGGCGCTTTCGTCCCTGCGGCCCGGATATTTCGTCAATCTCGAGCGTGCCCTAAAGGTAGGTGATGCCCTCGGCGGACATCTGGTCTCGGGACATGTCGATGGGGTCGCCACGGTCCTGCGGCTCGAGCGCGATGGCGAGGGGCGTAGGCTGGTACTCGAGATCCCGCAGACCCTGACGCGCTATGTGGCGCGCAAGGGGTCCTTGTGCGTGGATGGGGTGAGCCTTACGGTCAATACCATAGAGGGCGCGATCGTAAACTTTGCCATCGTGCCCCATACGCTCTCTGCCACGACGCTAGGTGAGCTTGCGCCGGGCGCGCTCGTCAACATCGAAGTGGACCTGATCGCCCGTTACTTGGAGCGTCTCTTGCCAGGGTTTACGGGGCAACCGTGAACCGTGCCTTGGCGCGCGCGATCAAGGTCGGCGATCCCAGTCCCCAGCGCGCATAAAGCAGGCTCACAACCTCATAACGCCCAGGTGGCGCCGGGCCCGGGATCGGCAGTGTCACGCGGGCCTCATAGACACCGCTTGTGGCGATCTCATGGCCTATGAAGGCGCGGTGATTGGCGACGAGCTTGCCATGGGTATAGAAATCGCGGATCTCGACGATATGCAATGGGCCCGCGCCACGCTGCAACGCGAGGTCCTTGGTCAGGACCAGTGAACCGCAGGGTCGGCCGCGTCGTGGGCGGACCGACAATTGATAATGCAAGACCTGGATTTCTCCGGGGGCCAATGTCCCTAAAATACGCAGCCGTGCGTAGGCCGTAGACCAAGCCGTACCGACCCGGCAGCCCGCAGCCGAGGCCTCGTGTGGATGATGGGGGAGCGGAACGCAGCCGATTGCGGCCAAGACAAGGCTAGTTGCCCCAAGCGTGCGCCAATGCGGCATAGGCTCCTGGCTGGACGACCGTCCTTAGGTGAGTGATACCGGGGTGTGCCGCGGTTGTGGGATTCCTCGCCAGGGGGTGGCCTGCCGGCAAGCGGGGTGCCGCACCCTTGGGCATCACGCCATGGGCCATACGGACTACCGTGTGGGCGATGTGTGCCACCGGTTGCAGGGCCTCCTGGCGGTGTGGCCATCCGAGTTTCGCGCCGAGCAGTACGAGAGCCGCGATGACCACGGCCGCAAGCCCGAGGCGCTTGCGGCCGGTCAGCCATCGTCCAAAGCCTGGCCGTTCGTCGAGGGCTGGCAATATCGGGTGGATCGGCGGCTCCTCGAAGAGGTCGGAGAGTTGGGCGGCCGACAGGTCTGCGGTGAACACGCCGGCGACTGGCATCATGGGCGCCGCCCGATCGTCGGTCGAAAGGTCGGGCGGCGGCACACGATCTCCGGCGGCCACGTCGGTGTCGGCCGGCCGGTGGGCGGCGGCCACCGCTAGCCGCAGGGCGCGCGCCGTTGGATAGCGTCCCAGCAGCGCCCCCCGCACGACGTCGGCCAAAGTCCCGGTCTCGGCCCCGAGGAGTTCCTGCATAAGGCGGCCCGCGGCGCGCACGTCGTCAGCGGGGGTGGGTGGGGACTCACCGAGGCTCGTCTGCCGGAAATCCAGGAGTTTGACGCGTTGATCGGTGGTGAGAAAGACATTGTCGGCGCGGATCGCCCCATGGGCAAGGCCCTGGCCATGGATCGCCTCGAGCGCACTCAACACCTCTTGCATCCATTGGGCCACCCGGTCCTCGGTCGGGGCTCCGAGGCGCTCATGACGCGCCTTCAAGGTCTCGCCAACCAGGTATTCGAGGATCAGGATCGAGGGCTCCGACCACAGACCGTGCAGGGTCACAATGTGGGGGTGGCTAAAGCGCGCAAGTACCCGCCCCTCGGCGATCACCGAAATCGCCCCGCGGGGGGCGGTCTTCAACGCTACGGGCCGGTCCAGACTCAAGTCCTGGGCCATATAGACGATGCTGCGTGGTCCGCACGATAAGGTGCTCAAGACCAGATAGGGGCCGAGGGTGCGTCCCGGTTCGATCAGTAAGGCACGTGGCTCGTTACGGCCGGTTCTATGCGGTTCCATCGACTTCCATCCCCCGGTCAGTCATAATTCAGGCCCGGTCAGCTCGTTGGTTGCCAGTATCACACTCATGCCTATAAGCCCTATCCCTGAAATCATAGACGAACTCAAAGCCGGTCGCATGGTGGTCATTATGGATGACGCCGATCGCGAAAACGAAGGCGATCTCCTGATGGCCGCCGACGCGGTCACGCCGGAGGCCATCAACTTCATGGTACGCCATGGGCGTGGTCTCGTCTGTCTGACCTTGACCCCGGAGCGCTGCCAAAGACTGGGGCTTGAGCCCATGGTCAAAGAGAACGGTTCGCGTTATGCGACACGCTTCACGGCCTCCATAGAGGCTGCCGAGGGCGTGACGACCGGCATCTCCGCCGCCGACCGCGCCGCCACCATCCGCGCCGCCATTGCCCCGCAGGCCAAGGCGCGCGATCTCGTAAGCCCCGGCCACATATTTCCGATCATGGCCCGGCGCGGCGGCGTCCTGGCGCGCGCCGGCCATACCGAGGCCGGCGTGGATCTTGCCCGTTTTGCGGGTTTCGAGCCGGCCGCGGTCATCTGCGAGATTCTGAAGGATGATGGCGAAATGGCCCGTCAGCCGGATCTCGAGCGCTATGCGGCCGAGCACCAGTTGAAGATCGGCACAATCGCCGACCTGATCCATTATCGCCTACAACACCATTCCAGTGTACACCGCGTGGATGAGCGGTTGATCGAGACCGTCCACGGGTCGTTCCGGCAGGTCTCCTACCATGATGATATCGAGGACCGGGTGCACCTGGCACTCGTGTGCGGCGCGATCGATGCCGAGCCGCTGCCGGTGCGGGTGCACGTCCAGGAAAGCCTTCTGGACCTCATAAGCGAGGTATATGCCCCGTCGTGGACGCTTGCCGGCGCCTTGCGCCATGTCGCCGCGGCCGGGCGCGGGGTCGTGGTCCTGCTGGATCAGCCGGCGCCCACGGCGTTGACGCTCGCGCGCCTGAAGAGTCCGGTCGCAGACCCCGCGGCTTCGGCCTCTACGGGACGCGAGGTCATGCGGACCGTGGGCCTTGGTAGCCAGATCCTATTGGATCTCGGTGTGCGCAAGATGCAGGTCCTGGGACACCCGCGCAAGACGCCGGGTCTCGCCGGGTTTCATTTGGAGGTCGTGGAATACGTGACACCCAGGGGAGGGAAGGAATGAGTAGCGAGCGGGTGATCGATGGATCGCTGGTGGCGGGGGAGGGGCGCTTTGGCATCGTCCTTGCGCGTTTCAACGCGTTCGTGGGCGAGCGCCTCCTGGAGGGCGCGCTCGATACCCTGCGCCGTCATGGGGTAGCGCCGGAGCGCATCACCGTGGCGCGCGTACCCGGGGCCTTCGAGCTGCCGCTTGCCGCCCAAGCCATGGCCGAGGCCGGTCTTTATGAAGGCATCGTGGCGCTCGGCGCGGTCATCCGCGGTGCGACACCGCATTTCGATTTCGTGGCCGGGGAATGCGTGAAGGGGCTCGCGCAGGTGGGCCTAAAGACCGGGGTCCCGGTCGCCTTGGGGGTGTTGACCACTGATACCGTGGCCCAAGCCATAGACCGGTCGGGAGCCAAGGCCGGCAACAAGGGGGCCGAGGCCGCCTTGTCGATCCTGGAAATGGTCGACGTCCTGCGCCGCCTGCGGCACCCATGAGCGGGGCGCGCTCGCGCGCCCGCGGGCAGGCGCTGCAGGCTTTGTACCAGTGGCAGCTGACCGCCCAGCCCCCTCATGACATAGGCCGCTTGTTTCTGCGCGATCCCGAGAGTACCGGCGGTATCGACGAGGCGTATTTTGCGGAACTGATCCGCGAGGTGCCGGCGCATGTGGCGGAACTCGACTCACTGCTCGGCGCGCACCTCGATCGCGCGATCTCCGAGGTCGATCCCGTGGAGCGCGCCATCCTGCGCATCGGCGCCTATGAGCTGCGCTATCGTATCGAGATCGGCCCGCGGATCGTGTTAAACGAGGCAGTGGAGCTTGCCAAGTGCTATGGAGGCGAGGCTGGCCACAAGTTCGTCAACGCCGTGCTCGATAGTGTGGCTAAGGTCGTGCGTGCCCCCGAAGGGCGCCGCTGAATGGACGAATTCGGTCTCATAGAAGAGTTTTTCACACGTCCGGCGCGGCGCGCGGAGGTGGTCCTCGGAATCGGTGATGATGCCGCTTTGCTGGCTTTGGCGGGGGCCACGAGTACGCTTGCCGTGACCACCGATACCTTGGTCGAGGGCGTGCATTTTCGGCCGTCGGCGCCGAGCTTCGATGTCGGCTACAAGGCGCTTGCGGTGAATGTGAGCGATCTTGCGGCGATGGGCGCGCGCCCGCTTGCGTTTCTTTTAAGTCTGGCCGTGCCGATGGCCGATCGCACATGGCTCGCGGGTTTTCGGGACGGACTTTTTACGCTCGCCGATGCCGTGGGCCTCGATTTGATCGGCGGCGACACCGTGCGCGGGCCGCTTGCGGTGACGATCACAGCACTTGGTAGCGTGGCGCCCGGCGCGGCGCTGCGGCGCGACGGGGCCCGGCCGGGCGACCGGGTCTATGTCTCGGGCCAGCTGGGGGAGGCGGCGCTCGGCTTTTTGCTGCGCGCCGGACGCCTGTCGCTGCCCTCTCGGTTCCATGAGTCGGTGCTGACCCGGCTCGACCGCCCGTGGCCGCGGATCCATGAGGGGCAGGCGCTGATAGGGATCGCCTCGGCGGCCATCGACATCTCCGACGGGCTCGTGGCGGACCTCGGTCATATTTTGAAGGCAAGCGGCGTGGGGGCGGAACTCGATCTGCGCCGGTTGCCCTTGTCCGAGGCCTACGATGCCGCCTTCGCGACCGTGGGCTACGATCCCGCGATTGCGTTCGGCGATGATTATGAGCTCTGCTTTACCGTGCCGCCCGAGCGCGTGCAGGCCTTGGCCGGCATCGCACCACACCCGCCATGCGGCTTTCATTACATCGGCGACATCGTCGCCGGCGCCGGGCTTACGCTGCGCGATGGCCAGGGCGTCTATACGCCCGCGCAGGCCGGCTACAACCATTTCGATGGCCCGGCGCCGCTTTAGTCTGTGGTTGGCAACCGGTCTCGGGGTGGGCTGGTCGCCGCGCGCGCCAGGCACCATGGGCTCGTTGCTCGCGCTCGGGCTGTGGTGGCCGGCCGGATTCTGGGGGCTTCGATTCTATGCCATGGCGCTTGCCGTGGTTATCGCCATCGGCGTGCCGGTCACGGCGCGCGCGGCCCGGATCCTCGGGCGACAGGACCCACCGATGGTGGTGTGGGACGAGATCGCGGGGATGGGTGTGGCGCTCTTTGCAGTCCCGCACCAAGTGCTCTGGTTCGCGGTGGCCTTTGGCCTTTTCCGGCTCTTTGATATCGTAAAGCCGTTTCCGATCGCACGGCTCGAGGCCTTGCCCGGCGGCTACGGCATCATGTTAGACGATGTGTGGGCGGGGGCCTACGCCGCGCTCCTGGTTCATGGAGGCTTATGGTTGGCAAGCGGCGCCCATTGATCCGGACGCTCGCGGCCGGGGTCGGCGCGCGGCTGGCGGCCGCGGGACGGACCGTGGCCGTCGCCGAGTCCTGTACCGGAGGCCTGCTCGCCTGCGCCTTGACCGATATCTCGGGCAGTTCGGCGTGGTTTGGTTATGGGTGGGTGACCTATGCGCCGGAGGCCAAGCACCGGCTGCTCGGGATCCCCTGGGAGCGGTTGGGTGCCCAAACCATCGTCAGCGAGGCGACGGCGTTGGCGATGGCGCGCGGCGCGCGCAAGGTGAGCGGCGCCGATATCGCGATCGGGATTACTGGGATCGCCGGGCCTACTGGCGGGACGCCGGCGTGTCCCGTGGGGACGGTGGCGATCGGGTGGGTCGCAAACGGTTGGGAGCGCGCCGAGACCCATCGGTTCGCCGGGGGTCGCCAGGCGGTGCGCGCCCAAGCGGTGGTGGCGGCCCTGAACGGCCTTGAGGGGTGGCTCGGGCAGGGATTTCCTGGCTAGGTCCCACACAACGCTTTATGAGATAATCGCCCGCTTGCGCGATTCGCGGGGGTAACGGAATGGATGTCAATAAAGGCAAGGCCTTGAGCGCCGCTCTCGGCCAGATCGAAAAGCAGTTCGGAAAAGGTTCGGTCATGCGGCTTGGCGATGCCGGCGAGATACCGGCGATCGCCACCGTCCCCACCGGATCGCTCGGGCTCGACATGGCGCTTGGCATCGGCGGTCTGCCGCGCGGGCGGGTGGTCGAGATCTACGGTCCGGAGTCTTCGGGCAAGACCACTTTGACTTTGCACGTCGTGGCCCAGGCGCAAAAGGCCGGGGGTACGGCGGCGTTCATCGACGCCGAGCACGCCCTTGACCCGGCCTATGCCAAGCGTCTGGGGGTGAACGTCGATGATCTGCTGGTGTCGCAGCCGGATTCGGGCGAGCAGGCGCTCGAGATCACCGATATGCTGGTGCGGTCCGGTGGCGTGGACGTGGTGGTCGTCGACTCGGTCGCGGCCCTGACGCCCAAGGCCGAGATCGAAGGCGAGATGGGCGATTCGCATGTCGGTCTGCAGGCACGACTCATGTCGCAGGCGCTACGCAAGCTCACGGGTAATATCAAGCGCTCGAACACGCTCGTGATCTTCATCAACCAGATCCGCATGAAGATCGGGGTGATGTTCGGCAACCCCGAGACCACGACCGGAGGTAATGCCCTCAAGTTCTACGCCTCGGTGCGCCTGGACATCCGTCGCATCGGCACCATAAAACGTGGCGAGGAGGTGGTGGGCAGCCAGACGCGCGTCAAGGTCGTGAAGAACAAGATTGCGCCGCCTTTCCGGCAATGCGAGTTCGATATCCTCTACGATCAAGGCGTGTCGAAGGAGGGTGAGCTGATCGAGCTTGGGGTGGCCTCGAATCTGGTGGAGAAGTCCGGGGCCTGGTATTCATACGGGGGTGAGCGCATAGGTCAGGGTAAGGATAATGCGCGGCAGTACCTGCGTGACAACCCGGCGATCGCAGAGGAGCTCGAGGCGAAGCTTCGGGCCTCGTTCACGGCCAAGCCCGCGGGGATTGCGAGCGATGAGCGGGCGCCCGATGTCGAGGATGATGTGTGAGTGGCGAGCGCGCGCCGGCGAGCTCTTATGGTTTAGCACTGCTCGCACGGCGCGATTACAGCCGGCAGGAATTCGTCGAACGCCTGTGCCGGCGCGGTTATAGCGCCGCCGAGGCCGCGACCGCGGCCGCCGAGCTTGCCTCCCGCCGCGCGTTGTCCGATGAACGTTATGCATCCGAACGCGTCCGCGCGCGTGCCGCCCAGGGGGTGGGTCCGGTACGCATCATGGTGGAATTGAGGGCCAAGGGAGTGGCGGCCGAGATCATAGCCGCGGCACTTGCCCCGGAGGACGGCGCGTGGGGCGAGCGGGCGGCGGCGGCGCGCGTCAAGCGCTTCGGGACGGCGATCCCGGAAGACCGCCGCGAGCGCGCGCGACAGGCGCGCTTCCTGCAGGGGCGAGGCTTTCGGCACGAAGATATTATTTTTGCGGTGGATGCGCTGCAAGACTGACCCGATAACGACAACCGAGCAGACCATGAAAAGCACCGAGATCCGTAATCGCTTCTTGCAGTTTTTCGCGCGCCATGGCCACGAGGTGGTGGCCAGCAGTTCGCTCGTGCCGGCCAACGATCAGAGTCTGCTCTTTACCAATGCCGGCATGGTGCAGTTCAAGGACGTGTTTCTCGGGCGCGAGCGGCGTCCTTACACGCGCGCCGCCAGCGCTCAACGCTGCCTGCGCGCGGGCGGTAAGCACAATGATCTCGAGAATGTGGGTTATACCGCCCGCCATCATACGTTCTTCGAGATGCTCGGGAATTTCAGTTTCGGGGACTATTTCAAGCGCGATGCCATTCGTTACGCGTGGGAGTTTTTGACCGGCGAAATGGGCCTGCCGGCCGACCGCCTGTGGGTGACGGTTTTTGAGGGCGACGATGAGGCCGCGCATATCTGGCTAGACGAGATCGGGGTGGACCCGGCACGCTTTAGCCGCATCGGCGAGGCCGACAATTTTTGGTCCATGGGCGACACTGGTCCTTGCGGGCCATGTTCGGAGATCTTCTATGATCATGGTCCGGGGATTGCCGGAGGGCCGCCCGGCAGCCCCGAGGCCGACGGCGATCGTTATGTCGAGATCTGGAACCTCGTTTTCATGCAGTTTGATCGTGACCGCGAGGGCCGGCTCAATCCCCTGCCCAAGCCCTCGGTCGATACCGGCATGGGGCTCGAACGCATGGCCGCGGTCATGCAGAAGGTCACCAGTAATTACGACATCGACCTCTTTCAGGGATTGATCCGGGCGGTCGGAGAGATCCTTAAGCTAAACGATCTGCATGACAAGTCCCTGAACGTAATCGCCGATCATATCCGCGCCGCCGCTTTCCTTGTGACCGATGGCATCGTGCCGGGCAACGAGGGGCGCGGCTACGTGCTGCGCCGGATCGTGCGCCGGGCCTTGCGTCACGGCCATCGCCTCGGCGCGACGGACCCGTTTTTCTATCGTCTCGTGGCGCCGCTCATTCGCGAGATGGGCGAGGCCTATCCCGAGCTTGCGCGCGATCGGGATCATGTGGAGGCGGTGCTAAGACAGGAGGAGGAGCGTTTTGCGGAGACCCTTGCGCAAGGCCTGCGGCTTTTGGAGCAGGATATTGCCGGGCTTGCCGCAGGCGGCGCCATTTCGGGCCAGACGGTCTTTCGGCTCTATGATACCTACGGCTTTCCCGCCGATCTCACCGCCGATATCGCGCGCGAGCGGGGGCTATCCATCGATATGGTCGGGTTTGAGCGCGAGATGACCGCGCAAAGGGCGCGAGCGCGGGCCGCGCAGAATTTTCGCAGCGACGAGGTCGTCGTGGCGGGCGAGACGGAATTTTGCGGTTACGAGAGCGTATCTCTGCCGGTGCGCATCCGTGCGCTTGCCGCGGGCGGGCGCATCGTCCCCTGGTTGTCGCCGGGCGAAGAGGGCGTGGTGTTTCTCGATCAGACCCCGTTTTATGCCGAGTCGGGCGGGCAAGTCGGCGATCAGGGGCTGCTCGAGGGCCGCGGCGCGCGGTTTGTAGTCGAAGACACCCGCAAGGGTTTCGCCCATGTCGGCCAAGTGGCCGAAGGGACCTTGCGGGTCGGTGATGAGCTGACCGCGGTCGTGAGCGCCTCGCGGCGTATAGCAACGGCTGCGCACCACTCGGCAACGCACCTTTTGCATGCCGCGTTACGGCGCATCCTCGGGACGCATGTGACGCAGCGCGGCTCGCTCGTGGGCCCGGAACGCCTGCGTTTTGATTTCAGTCACGGTCAGGCGCTGAGCGCAGACGAGATCCTGGCGGTCGAGCAATCCGTAAACGAGGCCATTCGCGCCAATAGCGAGGTGGCAGTCGCCCATATGGCTCTTAGCGATGCGGTGAGCGGCGGCGCCATGGCGCTTTTTGGTGAAAAGTACGGCGATCAGGTCCGGGTGGTGACCATGGGCGGGTATTCGACGGAGCTGTGCGGTGGTACCCATGTGCACCGTACCGGCGATATCGGTTTTTTCAAGATCGTGTCCGAGACCGCGGTCGGCTCTGGCGTGCGCCGCATCGAGGCGGTGACCGGGCAGGCGGCGTTCGACTATGTGCGTACCCTCGAGGCGCGCGTGACCGAGGCCGCCCAGGCCCTGGGGGCGGCGCGCGAAGATCTGGTGGACAAGGCGCTGCGCACGAAAGCGCGCGTCGAGGCCCTGGAGAAGGAGCTCGAGCAGGCCCATGCCAAGGCGGGGCTTGCCGCAAGCCGGAATCTGGCGGCCGAGGCCATTGAGCAGGGGGGCGTAAAGACCCTCGTGGGGCGCCTCGACGGCGACGTGAAGGGTCTGCGCGAGGCCATGGATCGTCTGAAGGATGAGCTGCGTCCGGCAGCCGTCCTGCTGGCCTCGGTCACGGGCGGACGGGTCACCCTGATTGCCGGAGTCACCCCCGATGTGGTGTCGCGCGTGAACGCCGTCGACCTCGTGAATGAGGCAGCGCGCGTACTCGGTGGCAAGGGCGGTGGCCGCCCGGAACTGGCTCAGGCGGGTGGCGCCGATACCGGGGCCGTGGAGCAGGCCCTGGAGGCCGGGCGCACCTTCTTGCGCGCCCGCCTCGCCTAGAGGGCGGTTTTTCGTTTACACGCAAGGAAGGGCGCGGTAATCTTCGCGTCTTTCTCATGCCAGACCTTCAAATTATGCCCTTGCTCGTGCAGAAATACGGCGGCACCTCGGTCGGAACCGTGGAGCGCATCCAGGCGGTTGCAAAGCGCGTGGCGGCGGAACGCGCCCGTGGCCACGATATGGTGGTGGTGGTATCGGCCATGAGCGGCGAGACCAATCGCTTGCTGGCCATGGCCCGGTCCATTCACCCCAACGCCCCGCCGCGCGAGGTCGATGTGCTGCTGGCCACGGGTGAACAGGTCACGATCGCGCTCCTCAGTATGGCCCTGGAGGAGCTCGGCTGTCCGGCCAGGTCCTACACGGGCGCGCAGGTCCATATCCGTACCGACAGTGTGCATGGTAAGGCGCGCATCACCGCGATCGACGACGGACGCGTGCGCCAGGACTTGGCGTCCGGGCGGGTGGTCGTCATCGCCGGATTTCAAGGGGTCGATGAAGAGGGCAATATCACGACCTTGGGGCGCGGAGGGTCGGATACGACGGCGGTGGCCATGGCCGCGGCCCTCAAGGCCGATGAATGTCAGATCTACACGGATGTGGATGGTGTCTATACGACCGACCCGCGCGTCTGTCCACAGGCGCGGCGTCTCGAGCGCATTACCGTCGAGGAAATGCTCGAGCTCGCAAGTCTCGGCGCCAAGGTTCTCCAGATCCGGTCGGTCGAGTTCGCGGGCAAGTATCGGGTGCCCCTGCGGGTGCTCTCGTCCTTCGACGACGGGCCCGGAACATTAATTACTTACGAGGAATCCAAGATGGAGCAAGCGCTGATATCGGGGATCGCCTTCAGCCAAGATGAGGCCAAGCTTACGATCAAGGGTGTGCCGGATGAGCCCGGTGTCGCCTACCGGATCTTGGGCGACGTCGCCCAAGCCAATATCAACGTCGACATGATCATCCAGAACGTCGGGGCCGATAAGACCACCGACTTCACGTTCACCGTCCCGCGTGGCGATTATCGTCAGGCGCGTGAGATTTTGGAGAAGACCGCGGGCGCCTTGAAGGCCCGTGAGGTACGCGGTGACGAGCGTATCGCCAAGATCTCGGTCGTGGGTGTGGGTATGCGCTCGCATGCCGGGATTGCGAGTACGATGTTCCGCGTATTAGGCGAAGAAGGCATCAATATTCAGATGATATCGACATCCGAGATCAAGATATCGGTGGTCGTCGAGGAAAAGTACCTGGAGTTGGCGGTGCGCGCGCTTCATAGCGCCTTTGGTCTTGATGCCGAGATCACGGCCGCGGTGCCGTTGGCATAAAAGCTGCAAGCATTGAGTCGGCGAGCGTCGTCTCAGGGACGAGCAGTCAATGGAAAGCGGACCCAAAGCAGGTCCTCGTGGGGAGCTGGAAACCAGGAAGGCTCAAGGCAGGTTTTAAGGAGAGCGGCGATATGCTGATTCTGACGAGACGTATCGGTGAGACGCTTAATATCGGCGACCACGTGCAGGTCACGGTACTGGGCATCAAGGGCAATCAGGTTCGCATCGGGGTCAACGCGCCGAAGGATGTCCCTGTCCATCGCGAGGAGATCTATGAGCGTATCCAAAAAGAGCGCGAGACGGGAGTTATCGAGGAAGAGGGCTCCAAGGACTGAGCTCACCCTTTTCTGAAACGCCCGCGCAAGGTATGCTGTGCGCTCTTTTTGGAGAGATGGCCGAGTCGGTCGAAGGCGCTCCCCTGCTAAGGGAGTATGGGGTCAAAAACTCCATCGAGGGTTCGAATCCCTCTCTCTCCGCCATCATTTACGAGGGTAAGGTCTGCGCGGCGGGCCGGCCCAGGCTGGGGCACCTGCCGCTACTGGTCATGCGCCGCTAGGCGGCATGATGCGGTACCGCAAGGCTCGCCGTCTTGCAAAGAGGGGTGGCGTGAAGCCTTGGGGCGCTTTATAATGCGGCGCCTTGTGGGCTTAAAGAGGTCGCAAGGAGATCGTAAGGGCCATTGTGGGCGGGTAGCGTTAAGCCGCTGATCCGCGCCGTCGTGGATCTTATGAAGCCCCGGTGTTCTTAAAGGTACCCAACGCCGGGATAGTGTGGCAAAAGACGGAGCATCCGTTAGAAACAGTTGGTCGTTCCAAAACGCGCCCGTAGCTCAGTTGGATAGAGTACCTGGCTACGAACCAGGTGGTCGGGAGTTCGAATCTCTCCGGGCGCACCATAAAATCAAGCACTTACGCAACTCTACCACCCCCGCCTGTACGCCTTTGCTGTAATCCTGCTGTAACCGTGCCTCAAAAGAGATAAAGTACACCTGTTAATTAACTAACGGGGGGGTGTTATGGCGTCATTCATTCCGCGCAAGGGCCCAGGCGGTCGCCGGGTATGGCAGGCCCACATACGCCGCCGGGGTTATCGCCCGCAGGTCCGCACGTTCGATGCCAAGGCCGAAGCCGAGGCATGGGCGGCCACGATCGAATCCGAGATCGCGCGGGGCGTGTTTGTCTCCCGCGCCGAGGCCGAGTCCACGACTCTGCGTGAGGCTCTGGAGAGATACGAGTGTGAGGTCGTGAGCGGCAAGAAGTCGAAGGGCCAGACCAGTATTATAAAGTGGTGGGCCGCCAGCGCCTTGGGCGGGCGCTCTATGGCGAGCATCCGGGGCAAAGACATAGCGGACACCATTAAGATCAAAGCGGCGGAGTCGGGCTCGAGCCCAAAGACGATTTTGATCTATCTCGCCACGCTCCGCCACATGTTCAACATCGCCGCCAGGGAGTGGGGTATGGAGTCTGTGCGGAATCCGGTGGATCTTGTCCGTAAGCCTCGCCTTCCCCAAGGCCGTGACCGCCGCTTAGTCGGTGACGAGCACGGCCGGCTCATGACCGCCGCCCAGGCCTACGGCGGGGAGATCGGCCCCATCATCACCTGGGCCATCGAAACCGCCATGCGTCGCGGGGAGATCGCGGCCATGCGGTGGGAACACCTGGATCGCAAGGCCAAGGTCTTGTTGATCCCCGAGACCAAGAACGGGACACCCCGGCGCGTACCGTTGTCCACGGCGGCGTTGGGGGTCCTGGACGGGCTCCCTAGGCGTCTGGATGGGCGGGTGTGGGGTATGCGTCCCGATTCGATCTCGCAGGCCTTTGAGCGGGTCTGCGGGGCGGCTGGGATAGAGGGCCTGACCTTCCACGACCTGCGCCATGAGGCGACCTCGCGGCTGTTTGAAAAGGGGCTGAATCTCATGCAGGTGGCGGCGATCACGGGACACAAAACGCTTCAGATGCTAAAACGCTATACGCACCTGCGGGCTGAGGATCTGGTGGGGATGTTGGGTTTGTAGGAGATATTCAAATGGACAACAAACAACAGGAAGATCGCCATATCCATATATTTAATATCCTGGCCCCGCTTGCAAGCCTTTCTGTCCTCAATTAAACATGTGGTAGAGTTTCCGTAATCATCATTCAGGGAGGGCGATAAATGTCCATGCTTCGACGGCTCGCAATGGTTACTGTTTGTGTCTCCGCAGTGGTGGTAGCCGGTAGCGCATGGGCCGCTATGACACCCAAGGAAGGCACTGCGGTTGTCGATGCGCAGTTCGAGCTAGGTGTTGACTATGCCCAAGGTCAAGGTGTGCCCCGAAATGCGGCCAAGGCCGCAAAATGGTTTCGCAAAGCTGAGCAAGGGAACCCATGGTTTGTAAGTTCGATGTTGTTGCCCGACACGCAAGCATTACAGTGGTATCGTAAAGCCGCTGCACAGGGAGATGCCAAGGCGCAGTTAATTATGGGCCTTACGTTCACAGCCGCCAAGAACTATGCTCAGGCGTTCCAGTGGTACCACAAGGCCGCAGCACAAGGGGATGCTGAGGCAGAAGACAATCTGGGCCTGATGTATGCCGAGGGCCGTGGTATCCCGCAGAACTATGCACAGGCGCTGAAGTGGTACCGCAAGGCAGCCGAGCAAGGGTATGCCAATGCGCAAGATAATCTGGGTCAGATGTACGCCGAGGGCCACGGTGTTCCACGGGATTACACCGAGGCGCTCAAGTGGTCGCATAAATCCGCAGCACAAGGTAATTTTGGTGGCATTGTTAATGCTATGTCTGATGGTTCCAGTGCTAACTCGTATCGCAAAAGTGCCCATGCAGGAAACGCTGTAGCGCAAGACAACTTGGGTGATGTCTACGCCAACGGTCACGGTGTGCCTCGGAATTACACAAAGGCTGCAAAATGGTACCGTAAGTCAGCCGAGCAAGGCGATGCCTATGGGCAATTCAGTCTCGGTTGGCTATATGCCGAGGGCCACGGTATCCCACAGAACTATGCGCAAGCGTTGAAGTGGATGCTTATCGCTAAGGCTCATGCGACGCCCCATGACGACCTGCGCACTGCTCAGGCTGTGCAATCTCTAGAGCATCTCGCTACCCCCGCACAAATCGCCCAGGCTCAAGACTTAGCGCGCCGATGGTGGTCAGCACATCACCTGCACCCATGACCCATATTTTTGCGGGACCCTAACGCAGGTAGGAACTTACTATCCAAACCTAAGCGACGCGGGGTAAACTTCGTGAGTCTTCAAAAAACGGGGGATATGCTATGACCAATATGGAGCGATTTCTTGACGGGCAACGGCTGGCTCTTAAAAACACGGAAGCCGCAATCCGCTTCCTTCTGTCTGGACAGATGACCACGGGAATAATCACGGTGGATGGTGCTCGGGATACGACAAATGAATCCATGGGGCATTTGCGCAAACGGGCAGCGGGCCTTAAGTATTCTATTTCTGCGATCTCTTCGATAGGTGGCTAAATAGGGCCACTTATATCCGCCGCCCAACCTCCTTCAACAGCGCCTGCGTGATCGCACCCGTGGAGCGGTTGCGGCGGCCGGCCCGGATGGCTTGGCGATCCTTGGTGAACGTGATGCTTAGTTGCTCGACAAGGCCCAGGTCGGGAAGCGCCTTTTCGTCGCCATCTGGCTCCCCGCGCGCCTGATCCCGACGGTCGCTGAACAGCTATATCGTGCATTGGGTATCACCGAGCATCTTTGTCCAGCCACCACCAGCACCTTGACATTCGCGCCGTTTGGTGGTTACTTATCCCCTAATAACACATTATCTTGTAGGTGCAAACTACGGGCTATTTTGGTAAAGACGGTAAACCCTCGATCCCTGATCTGGCGTTCGGAAGCACCCAAGAGAAGCGCGGCGAGACCGGCGGAATCGCTGCGCGGATGGCGCTCCGATTCGTGGACCGCCTAACGGCAGAGCCGGAGCAGCCCTTATTGACCCTGGCGACCCATCGGAAGGCCGTCAAGTCCTGGATGGAGGCCTCGGATGCCTGGAAGCAGCGGGCGCTGGAGGCGGAGAAGGAGTTGTTGGAAGCGCGCGCCATCGGCAACGAAAACTACGATTACTCAACAGCGTGGCGCGAGGCCGCTGCTATTTATGCCTTCGGGGGGCCGCCCTACCCAGCTAAAGGCGTCCCAGAGCGAGATGCTTTTTCGGCCACGTTTGAAAAAATCAAGGCGCGAAAAACCGCCGCACGGGCGGCGGGTCGTCCGGAAAACAAGTCGCCACTGCCTTAACTGTCTTGGCCTGAAGAATCAATTCGATTCCCACCCCCCGCCACCTTGTTCCCGGTGGCGGCCCCTTTTTCTCCCTGACTCTGGTCTGCGTTCTTGGCCCCCTCGCCCTCGGCCCTAGGGGCAGGCCCCTTCTTCGAGGAAGAGGACTTCCCGCCCGCGTCGTCGCCCAGCATGCCGCTGTGCGCCTTGGACTTCCCGGAGACAAACGCCGCGAACCCCGCGCGGGTATTCTGTTCATCATGGGCGGCACCCAGTTGCACGCCTTGCCCGCCGACCCAGCGGAACACGTTTTCCGGCAGCCAGGTCACCAAACCGAAGATTTCGATTGTGCGCTGGCCCTCAGTAAGCGCGACGGGACAGTCGCCCTCGCGCCTTCGGTCTTAAGCGCACTCTTTGTGCCTTCGCTCCCGCTTCGGCACGGCCGCGGTTGTCCTGCGGGCGAGCCGTGCGCTCATTGCCGGCCGCATGGCCGGTTTCCGGCGCACAAGAGGCTTGCCCACAATAATGGGATGGTCGCCCCCTCCCTAACCGGCATCAAAAGCGCCAAAGTGGAGCGTGTGACGTACCACTGACTGGAAGGAGGCGACAATGCAGCTTACAACGGTTGGAATAGATCTCGCAAAGGCCGTTTTTGCGGTTCATGGGGTGGATAGCCGGGGCAAGGCGGTGTTCCGGAAGAGCCTCAAGCGCACTCAGGTCCTCACTTTTTTCGCCAACCTTGC
>JAKARW010000024.1 GCA_021819125.1 Pseudomonadota bacterium
GCAAGCCGTTTTCCGTTCGCAATCGATCATCCCGCGCGGACTATTCCTGACCCGCTTGAACATCGAGCGGATCGGAGAGGTTCTCGATCGCCATAGCAGAATTATAGGACGGCGCGGAAATATCCATCTCATCGGCGCTATCGTCACGCGAAGCGACGTTGGCCGCCCGGCAAACGGGATAGTGTGCAACCCTCGGGGCCTTGCCGATATCCGGGCTTTAAGGACTTGCCGCGCGCTGTATTGGTGTGGCGCCACCCCTCGCATGGGTGGTTTGCAATCGGCCTGTGGGCTTATGACCCCAGTCGTTCATCACGCGCCCAGGGGTGTGTTGCAGGCCTGTGTGGTGATTGCCGGTTGGCGGGTGCGCCCGCCAGATACGCGATCCCCGCCCATGTCAGCCAAGAACTGTGTCTTTGGCGTAGATAGGAAAGGGGTTAGCGCGCACGGGGGCGCGACGGCCTCTGGACCGGGGCTTTTGTGGGCGGCGCCCCTGACCCGAGGCGCGTGACGAGCGCCATGATGCCATCGATACGGACATCCGGGTCAGCCCATTCAGCCTGGATGCGCAGGCCGTTGGGTCCGTCCAGACGGTACTGTCGGGGCGCCGATTGCATAAGCGCGATGAGCTCTGCCGGATCCAGGGCCGGGTTTGGGGTGAACTGGAGGCGCGCGCCCTTGGGGCCGGCATCAATGCGGGTGATGCCAAGCGGCCGGGCGAGACGTCTTAGGCGCGCGAGGCGAAAGAGGCGAGTGGTGGCCTTAGGGGGCGTCCCGAAACGATCCGCCAGTTCGCCTGTGAGATCATCCAACTCCTCGTCGGACACGGCATTGGCAATGCGCTTGTAGAACACAAGCCGCAAATGGGGATCGGGGCAATAATCCTCTGGAAGCAAGGCCGGCACATGCAACTCGATGTCGGTTGGGCGGGTGAAAAGCGCGGATTCGTCGATGCCCTCCCGTCCGGCCTTCAGGGTTGCGACCGCGCGCTCCAGGAGCTCACTGTAAAGTCCGAAACCGATCTCGTTGATTTGGCCGCTCTGCGATTCCCCAAGTAGCTCTCCGGCCCCACGGATCTCAAGATCGTGCGAGGCTAGCGCAAAGCCCACCCCGAGGTCTTCGAGGGTGGCGATCGCATCAAGACGCTTGCGGGCGTCGGCGGTAAGCGCCGCGGGGTCGGGGGTCAGGAGATAGGCATAGGCGCGATGGCGTGACCGGCCGACGCGTCCGCGCAGCTGGTGCAGCTGCGCTAAACCGAAGCGGTCGGCCCTTTCGATGATAATGGTGTTGGCGGTCGGAACGTCGATGCCGGTTTCTATGATGGTGCTGCAGAGCAGGATGTGAAAGCGTTGATGATAAAAATCGAGCATGACGTGCTCGAGTTCGCGCTCCGGCATCTGTCCGTGGGCGACGCGGATGTCGACTTCCGGCAGCAAGGCCTTGAGTTCGTGCTCGCGCCGCGCCATCGAGCGCACGTCGTTGTGCAGGTAGTAGACCTGACCGCCACGGCGCACTTCGCGCAGGCAGGCCTCGCGGATCAGGGCTGTATCCCAGGGGGTCACAAAGGTCTTGATCGACAGCCGGTCTTGGGGCGGCGTGCCGATCAGGGACACGTCGCGTATACCGGCGAGCGCCATGTTCAAAGTGCGCGGCAAGGGGGTTGCGGTCAGTGTCAGGATGTCGACGTGGGCGCGTAACGACTTCATCCGCTCTTTCTGCCGGACCCCGAAGCGATGCTCTTCGTCGACAATGACAAGCCCGAGCGCCTGGAAGCGCACGTCGTCTTGCAAAAGCCTGTGGGTGCCAATGACGATATCGACGCGTCCGTTCTCGAGGCGGTGCAGGGCCTGCGCGATCTCGTGATGCGTGCGAAACCGCGACAAAAGCTCGATCTCCACCGGGAGATCGGCGAAGCGGTCCCGGAAGTTCTGGTAATGCTGCTGGGCTAGCAGAGTGGTCGGCACGAGGATCGCGACTTGTTTATGGTCTTGGACTGCAAGGAACGCGGCGCGCATCGCCACCTCGGTCTTGCCAAAGCCGACGTCCCCACACACCAAGCGGTCCATGGGCCGAGGGCTTTCCATGTCACTTAAGACCTCAGCTATGACGCGCGTCTGGTCGGGGGTCTCTTCAAACAAAAAGGCATCAGAAAACCGCGCGTACTCGGGGCCGCGCGCCGCAAACGCATGTCCCGGCCGCGCCGCGCGGCGGGCGTAGATCTCAAGGAGCTCGGCTGCGGCATCGCGCGCCTTTTCCTGGGCGCGTCGCTTGGCCTTGTCCCAGGCCTCGCTGCCGAGTTTGTGCAACGGTGCATGTTCGGGATCGGTGCCGGTGTAGCGGCCGAGGAGGTGGAGGTCTGTGACCGGCACATAAAGCTTGTCGCCGCCTGCGTATTCGAGCGCCAGAAACTCGTTTTCGATATCCGCGACCGTGAGCCGTACAAGTCCAAGGTAGCGCCCCACGCCATGATCTTCATGCACGACCGCGTCGCCGGCACGCAGCTCGCCAAGCCCTTTTATGATGGCCTGCTGATCGCGGATCTTGACGCGTCGCCGTCGTTGTTGCGCGCGCTCGCCATAGAGTTGCGATTCGACGATGACGCTCACCGCCGGTTCGTCAAGTTCAAGCCCGCGGTCAAGAGGCGCGGACATAAGGCCAAGCGGCGCCTTATCCTCGACGAAGGCGTGCCACGAATCGAAGCTCTGCGGGCGATGGCCGTGGGCGGTAAGCGCCTCGCGCAAGGCCTCGCGCCGGCCTGCGGCCTCGGCGACTATGAGTGTCCGTCGCGCGGGGTCTTCAAGTGCCGCGAGCAACGCGGCATAGGGCTCTGGGGCGTGGGTGTCTTGCGGCAGGGACGGCGGTTCACGGGTGGTGAAGTGCCGGATGGTGCCAGTCCCTTGGGCGGCAAGCGAGATCTCGGGGAATTGTTGTAGACGTTCCTTAAGGTCGGTGGCCGTCAGAAACAACCGGTCAGGGGGAAGTACCGGCCGCTCGATGTGTCCGCGTGATGCTTCGTAGCGTTCCGCCGTCTCCTTTTCGAAGTGCTCGGTTTGCGCGTGCGCGCCCTCCATGAATACGAACGTCGCATGCGCCGGCAGATAATCAAGAAAGGTTGCGACCTCAGAAAAAAAGAGTGGCAGATAGTATTCGATGCCCGCCGGACTGCGGCCTTCGCTCACCTCGCGGTATATGAGGCTTGCGCGCGGGTCGCCGGCGAACGCCACCCGGTAATTCGATCGGAAGGTCTGAATGGCGTCGGCCGTCAGTGGATGTTCGCGGGCTGGCAACACGCGTATTTCAGGCAGGGTCTCCTGCGAGCGCTGGGTCTCCGGGTCGAAGGTGCGAATCGACTCCACCACGTCGTCGAAAAGGTCGATGCGATAGGCGCGGCCGGCGCCCATGGGGAAAAGGTCGACAAGGCCGCCGCGGGTGGCGAATTCACCGGCCTCCATGACTTGGCCCACGGCATTATAGGCAGCCTGCACGAGGCGTTCGCGAAAGCGTTCGATATCAAGCCTGTCGCCGACGCGCAAAAGAAAGCTGTGGCCGAGCAGGTGCGAGGCGGGTGGCAGATAGTGCATGAGGGTGGACGCGGCCGTGAGCACCAGACCATGGGTGAGGTGTGGCAGGGTGGCGAGCGTAGCCAGGCGTTCGGATAGGATGTCTGGATGCGGCGAAAAGCGGTCATACGGCAGGCATTCCCAATCCGGGAAGGTGAGGATGGGGGGCCCGTTTGGGTTGCGATAGAAGGCGAGCTCGTCTTCAAGCCGCTCGCGCGCGCGCACGTCTTGCGTGACCACCACGAGAAGGCGCCCAGCCTCGGCCGCGCGCGCCAGCACCAACCCGCGGGCGCTGGCATGAAGTCCCACCCAGTGCTCGTGTCCCGAGGGTACGGGCGGGCTCAACGGAGAATAGGTTGTGTGCGGTTCAGAGGCGGGCATGGGCATAGGGACGGCATTGTAATCCAAAGAGTGGTGCCGTGAGGAGGGCGGCCGGGCCTTGCCGGGGGGTTCATGTATCCCCGGCGCCGCTTTGTGCCGGACAACCCGGCGTTTGTGCGCGCGCCCGAGAAGGCCCTGCAACGTCGCGTTGTCGTGTGGCCTGGGTTCGGGGCATAATGAAGCCTGCCGGAAAACAATCACCGCGGATCGGCGGCCGTTGAGGGGCTTATGATCAAGACAGTTATCGGATGCGCGCTTTCCAGGGACCCGACGGGCGCGATGGCGGCGATGATAAGGCATGACACCCAAACCGTCGATGGTCGGCGATGCGAGATGGCCGCAATGTGCGCCGCCAAACTTTTATGAAGGAACGCGAGTTCGAGATCGGGCAAGACGTCTTTTATCCCTCCGCCGGGGTCGGGGTCATAGAGGCCATGGAGGAGGTGGTCTTCGGGGTCGAGCACGAACTCTGTTACGTCATCCGTATCCCTGAAAATCACGTTACGATTAAGGTACCAAAGGCGAGGGCCGTCAGTAACGGCTTGCGCCCGCTGTTGCGCGGCAAGGATGTGAAAAACCTTCTGGAGGTCCTGGCCGACAAGAGTAGCGCCCGACCGTCTGGACATTGGGCTGAGCATTACAAGGATCTCGAGCGGCGTATTCAGTCTGGCGGCGTTCTTCAGGTGGGTTCGGCCGTACGTGATCTCATGCGCTTGAAGGCGGGCGCCGGATTATCATTCGAAGAGGCGCGGCTTTTGGAGATGGCCGACGGATATCTGACGCGCGAGTTGGCGGCAGTCCAGGGTGTGAGCGTCGAGGTCGCGCGCAACATCATTCGGTCCTCGGTCGGCATAGGGCCTTAAGGCGCGTGACATCTCCCCATGTCTTTGTCGTCGTGCCGGCAGCCGGCCGCGGCCTCAGGTTCGGATCCCCCCAGCCCAAGCAGTATCTCCCGCTTGCCGGCGCACCGGTGCTGGCACACACTTTGCGCCGGCTCGATGACCTCGGCGCGTGCGCCATCGCCGTAGGACTGGCGGCCGAGGACCCGTATTGGCCCAAGCTGCGCCTGTCTCTTAAGACACCGCTCGTGATTTTCACAGGGGGCGCCGAGCGCGCCCTCACGGTCTTAAATGGGCTCGAGGCTTTAACGGATCAGGCGGCGAATGATGATCTCGTGTTCGTGCACGACGCGGCTCGGCCATGTGTGCGAGGCACCGATCTGCGGCGTCTTTACGCGGCTGCGCTCGATTCCCCCGACGGGGCGCTCCTTGCCCGCCCGGTGGCCGATACCGTCAAGCGCGGCGGGGCCTCAGGGGAGATCACGGCGACCGTCGATCGCCATGATCTGTGGCTTGCCCAGACGCCGCAGGTGTTTCGCTTCGGGAGGCTGCGGGCGGCGTTGGCGAGTGCGGTGGCGGCCCATGAACTTGTGACCGACGAGGCTGGCGCCATTGAGCGCATGGGTGGCCGGCCGAGGCTCGTGGCCGGTCATCAGGACAATATCAAGATCACGACGCCTGAGGATCTGGTCTTGGCCGAGATCTATCTTGCGTGGCAGAAATCCCAACAAGAAGGAAAATAATGGCGATATGCGGATAGGGCAGGGGTTCGATGCACATGGTTTGGTCGAAGGGAGGCCGCTGATCTTAGGGGGGGTGACGATCGCGCATCCGCGGGGGCTCGCGGGACATTCCGATGCTGATGTGCTTACCCACGCGGTGACGAGCGCGTGTCTCGGGGCCGCCGCGCTCGGTGACCTTGGGCGGCATTTCCCGGCCAAGGACCCTCGCTATCGGGACTGTGATAGCCGCATGCTGTTGCGTACGGTGATCACGATGATCAAGGAGCGGGGGTTTTTTGTGGTCAATATGGATGCGACCATAGTGGCCGAGGCCCCGCGTCTGGCACCGTTCGTGGGACGGATGGCCGAGCATCTCGCGGCCGATCTGGAGGTGACCGTCGACTGTGTCAATGTCAAGGCGACGACCACCGAGGGTCTCGGTTACACCGGGCGCGCGGAGGGCATGAGTGCGCACGCCGTCGTGCTCCTGGATGGGCCTCGCACGCTCTAGGATGGGCGCCGCAAGAGCACGGTGACGGCACCGGTCCCGCCTTGTTCGGGGCGCGCCGAACAAAAGGCAAGCACCGCGTTTGTTTGCCGAAGCCAGCGGTTCACGAAGCCCTTTAGGACTGGCAGGCGGGCCTCCGACCCCAGACCCTTACCATGAATGATGCGGACGCACCGCAGCCCGCGGCGCACCGCCTCGTGCAGGAAAGCGGCGAACGCCGCGCGTGCCTGCTCCACGGTGAGTCCGTGCAGGTCGAGCTCGCCTTCGAGAGCGTATTGTCCGCGCTTCATGCGCCGCATGGTCTCCTTGTCAATGCCGGGTCGCCGGAACAACAGCTCGTCGCCGGTCGCGACGTCGATATCCTGGGAGGTGAACGTCAGCATCTCGACGATCACCGCCTGGGCGTCGCGCCGGGATTGTCGGGGAATGGGGCGCACGCGCGGCCGAAATGGCGCTACCCGATCCTGGGCGAGCTTGCGCACGCCGGTCATGGCGCGCGCGAACGAAGACCGTGTGTCGTCAGGATTGTCCGCCATGGGTATTATTCCCCGCGAGTGTCCCGAGATAGCGTTCGGCGTCGAGAGCGGCCATGCAGCCGCTGCCAGCCGACGTCACCGCCTGGCGATAGAGGAAATCCTGCACGTCGCCGGCCGCGAACACCCCAGGCACGCTGGTCGCGGTTAGCTGGCCTTCGACGTGCCCGGTCTTGATGTAGCCCTTGACCATCTCGAGCTGGCCTTCGAAAAGACTGGTATTGGGCGCGTGCCCGATGGCCACGAATACACCATGGACCGCGATGTCCTTGGGCCCGCCCGGGGTTTTGATGCGGATGCCTGTAACGCCGCTCTTGTCGCCCAGGATCTCATCTAGGTCCGCGTTCCATTCGATACGGATGTTGCCGTTGCGGGTTTTGGCCATCAATTGATCGATCAGTATCGCTTCGGCCTTGAAGCGGTCCCGGCGGTGGACGACTGTGACCTCGGAGGCGATCGCCGAGAGGTACAAGGCCTCCTCCACCGCGCTGTTGCCCCCACCGATCACGGCCACCGCCTGACCCTTATAGAAAAACCCGTCACAGGTGGCGCAGGCGGACACGCCTTTTCCCCGGAAGCGCTCCTCGGACGGTATCCCGAGGTACTTCGCGGACGCGCCGGTGGCGATGATAAGGGCGTCGCAGGTGTATGCTGCGGCATCGCCCGTTAGAGTAAACGGCCGCCGGCTAAGATCGGCGGTGTGGATATGGTCAAAGACGATCTCGGTCTCAAAGCGCTCGGCATGACGTTTCATGCGGTCCATCAGATCTGGTCCTTGCAACCCCTCGACATCCCCCGGCCAGTTGTCGACTTCGGTCGTGGTCATGAGCTGGCCGCCTTGTTCAAGGCCTGTGATGAGCACGGGATGCAGGTTGGCGCGCGCGGCGTAGACGGCGGCCGTGTAACCGGCGGGCCCGGATCCGAGAATGAGCAGGCGCGCGTGACGAGTCGATGGCATGATGTGGACCTCGGATATCGCAATGATCAGGTATTATAAGCCCATCGTGCCCCTTTTGTCGGCCCGGATCAACGCACCGTGGCGGGCTCGTGCAAAGCTCGTTAGACTGGCAGGGATCGGAGGATGTGATGCGCATTGGGATACCACGGGAAGTCAAGCCATGGGAGGCGCGGGTAGCCTTGGTGCCGCATGCGGTAGCGGTCTTGGTCCAAGAAGGTCATGAGGTCTTCCTGGAGGCGGGGGCGGGTCAAGGCAGCGGCTTCCATGACGAGGAGTATGCCGTGCATGGCGCGCGCATCGTCCCCGATGCGCCGACCTTGTTTCGCTCCGCGCAACTCATTGTCAAGGTCAAGGAGCCGATCAGCGAGGAGTGGGGGCGGCTGCGTGCCGACCACATCCTGTTCTCTTATCTGCATCTGGCCGCCAATCGCCCGCTCACCGAGGCGTTGCAAAGGATAGGGCTTGTGGCCGTGGCCTTCGAGACCGTCATTCAGAACGGCGCGCTTCCGCTGCTTGCCCCCATGAGCGGTATTGCCGGACGATTGGCGGTGCAGACCGGGGCGCAGCTCCTGCATGTCCGAAGCGGCGGTCGCGGCATCCTTCTTGGCGGTCTGCCCGGCACCGAGCGCGGTCATGTGGTCGTCATCGGCGCCGGTGAGGCGGGGGGGAACGCGGTATGTGTGGCGGCAGCACTCGGCGCGCGCGTCACGGTATTCGATAAACTCCGCGCGCGCCAGAGCGCGATGATGGCAATCGGTCCCAATGTCACAGCCCTGCCGGCCTACGAAGAGACCATAGCGGCGGCGGTGCGCGAGGCCGATCTTTTGATCGGTGCGGTGCTCGTAGCCGGGGCGCGGGCCCCGCACGTCGTGACCCGCCCCATGGTGCGCGCCATGCATCGCGGCGCGGTGATCGTTGATATCGCCATCGATCAAGGAGGGTGCGTCGAGACCATGCGCGCGACCGATTACGGGACGCCGACCTACATCGAGGAGGGTGTCATTCATTTTGGGGTGACCAACATGCCGGGGGCCGTGCCGCGCACCGCCTCGCAGGCACTGTCGGCCGTGCTCCTGCCGTATGTGCAGGTCCTGGCCACCCACGGTGTCGATGACCCGAGACTTGCCGGCGGTCTCAACGTGCGCGAAGGGCGCATCACCCATGAGGCGGTGGCGGCCGCCATGGCATCATGAGACGGCGCGGCCAGATCCACAAGACACGCGGGGGCTACGGTCATGGGCGGCCAGGCGCGATTTAGGCGCGAGCGCGCGGCGCTGGCGCCTGCGGCGTCGCGCCTCGTGCGCGAGGCGCTATTGTTTTTGATCCTGGCGCTGGCCTTATATCTGGCGGTAGCGCTTGCGACCTTCCATGCGAGCGATCCCAGCTGGTCGCACAGCGGAAACAAAAGCGTGCGTAACGCCGGTGGACTTGTGGGGGCATGGCTCTCCGATGGCCTGCTCGCCGTGCTCGGTCTGCTAGCCTATGTGATCCCGGTCCTGGTCGCCTGGAGCGGGGTGCGCCTGTTGCGACCGCGCGTGACGGCGACCGGGCGCTCGCCCAAGGTGGCGGCACTGGGTGTGGGGCTTGCCTTCGTGGGCGCGTGCGGTCTGGCGGGCCTCGATTTCCGGGGGCCCGCGTCCCTGCCGTTTCGGGCCGGGGGACTGCTTGGGGGTCTTGTCTCGAGCGCGCTTACGCGCGTCATAGATCCACTCGGGGCGACCTTGTTTCTGCTGGCCGTTTTCCTGGCGGGCTTCACGCTCGCCACCGGGCTTTCGTGGCTCGGGGTCATGGATTACTTGGGCGACATGGCGTTTGGCGCGGTGTCTGGTCTCGGGGCGCATCTTGGTACCCTTGCTGATCGTTGGCGCGGCCGGCAGGCGCGCCAGGAACGCGAGGAGACCGTGCAGAAGGGCCGTAAGGCCTTGAGGCGGCCAGCGCCCCCGCGTATCGAACCGGCCGTGGATCCGGTGGAGGGCGTGCAGGCCGCGCGCGGCCGTCAGACAAGTTTCCTGGAGCCCGCCGATCCGGGCCTTCCGGCGCTCTCCTTGCTGGATCAGCCGTCGGGCGAAAAGGCAAGTTTCTCCGAGGAATCGCTGCATGCGATGTCGCGCCTGCTGGAAAAGAAGCTGCTCGATTTTCATATCGAGATCAAAGTCGAGGCCGTGCATCCGGGTCCGGTCATCACACGCTTTGAGATCGAGCCTGCCCCCGGCATCAAGGCCAGTCAGATCACGGGGCTCCAGCGCGATCTGGCGCGCGCCCTGTCGGTGGTGAGCGTGCGCGTGGTCGAGAACATCCCAGGCAAGACCTATATCGGGATCGAGGTTCCAAACGAGCGCCGGGAGGTGGTGCGGTTGCGCGAGATCCTTTCATCTCACGCCTATGAAGCGATTACCTCGCCGCTTGCGCTGGCGCTCGGCAAGGACATCAGCGGTCAGCCGATCGTGACCGATCTTGCGCGCATGCCCCATCTGCTGATCGCAGGCACCACAGGCTCCGGCAAATCCGTGTGCCTGAACGCTTTGATATTGAGCTTCGTATACAAGGCCACACCGGCTGACGTGCGGCTCATAATGATCGATCCGAAGATGCTCGAGCTTGCGGTGTATGACGGTTTGCCGCATCTTTTGGCGCCGGTGGTTACGGACATGAAACAGGCCGCGCAGGCGCTGCGCTGGTGCATTGGCGAGATGGACCGCCGCTATAGGGCCATGGCCGCCCTCGGGGTGCGCAATCTCGCCGGTTACAACAAGCGCTATGACGAAGCGCATGCGCGCGGGGAGATCCTGAACGATCCTCACGCCCCCGAGGGCGAGGTGCGCGAGATGGGCCGACTCCCTTATGTGGTGATCGTCATAGACGAGTTGGCCGACCTTATGATGGTGGTGGGTAAGAAGGTCGAGGAATTGATCGCGCGTCTGGCGCAGAAGGCGCGGGCAGCGGGACTCCATCTGGTGCTCGCGACCCAGAGACCATCGGTCGATGTCATTACCGGCCTTATCAAGGCCAATATCCCCGCGCGCATCGCCTTCCAGGTATCCGCCAAGGTCGATTCGCGCACGGTCCTGGATCAGATGGGGGCGGAACAATTGTTAGGGCATGGCGATATGCTGTTCTTGCAGGCCGGGACCGGATTTCCGCAGCGTGTCCACGGCGCATTCGTGGCGGACGCCGAGGTGCATGCGGTAGTGTCGGCCCTGAAAAAGACCGGGGCGCCCGTCTATGACGAGCGCATATTCGCCGCCGACGAGAGCGGTGAAGGGGCGGCCGAGGGCGGGATGGAAGACGGTGAGGCCGACGATTTGTATGATGAGGCCCTGCGCATCGTGACCGAGACGCGGCGCGCCTCGGTATCGGGCGTGCAGCGCCGGCTGCGCATAGGGTACAACCGGGCCGCGCGGCTCATTGAGCAGATGGAGCGTTCCGGCGTCGTCGGTCCGCTGCAGTCAAACGGCAGTCGCGAGGTCCTCGCGCCGCCCCCTCCGGAGGTATGACGATCATGGGCCGTGGGTTTTTGTGGACCGTGTTGTGGTGGACCGTGCTGATACCGGCACCGGTCTTCGGTGCCGACCTCGCGCGATTCTTTGCGACCGTCCATACCCTCCGCGGGCGGTTTACGCAGGTCGTGCGTGACCGCCGCGGTCATGTGGTGAGCCGTGGCCGCGGGCGGTTGTGGCTTGAGCGTCCCGGGCGGTTCCGGTGGGATTATGCGGCGCCGTATCACGAACAGATCGTCGGCCATGGGCGGCAAGTCTGGTTGTATGACCCGGGCCTTGCGCAAGCGACGCGCTATAAGGCGTCGGCGGCCCTTGGTCGCACGCCGGCGCTGCTGTTGGCCGGCGACGGCCGCCTTTCCAGGCTTTTTGTGGTGCAGACGCTTGCGCGTCACGACGGCTTGCAGTGGATTCAACTGCGGCCGCGCGGCCATGGTCAGGGCTTCCGCTGGATCCGCATCGGTTATCAAGGGGCGCGCATCGACCGCATCGTGGTAGGGGATGCGATGGACCAGACGACCGACATTCGGCTCCATGACCTGCATTGGGATATGCCGTTGCCGGCCTCCACGTTTCACTTCCGGCCGCCGCCGCATACGGCCATCGTTTACCAGTAGTGCACACGCCGCTCGCGGAACGCCTGCGCCCCCGCGTCCTTGCCGATTTCGTAGGGCAAAAATCGCTGCTTGCCGAGGATGCGCCGCTCAAGATCGCCTATGAGCGCGGCCATCCCTACCCCATGATTCTTTATGGACCGCCGGGCAGCGGCAAGACCACGCTCGCGCGTCTGCTGGCGCAGGTCTCGGGCGGAGAGTTCGTCATCTTGAGCGCGCTTACAAGCGGCGTGCGCGAATTGAAGGATCTCGAGGAGCGGGGACGGGAGGCACGCGCGCAGGGCCGCGGGCTTATCGTATTCATAGACGAGATCCACCGCTACAGCCGCGCCCAGCAGGACGCCTTGCTGCGCCCCCTCGAGGAAGGCACCGTGGTCCTGATCGGGGCCACGACCGAGAACCCGGCGTTTGCGCTCAGCGCCGCGTTGCTGTCGCGCGTGAGGCTCCATGTCCTGGAGCCCTTGACGCCCGCCGATCTTGGACAGGTGTTGGCTCGTGCCCTGGAGGCGCCCGAAGGTCTGGCACAAGCTAAGACCGCGTCGGATGCGGCGCTGGCCCTTATCGCAGAGCTTGCTGATGGCGACGCGCGCCGCGCGCTTTCCTTGCTGGAGATGGCGGCGGAGCTCGCCTTGCAGGCGGGCGTCACGATCATCGACGAGGCGCATGTGCGGCGCGCAGTCGGCACTAGGTACCGGCGCTTCGACAAGGGTGGAGATCTCCTCTACGACCAGATCTCCGCGCTCCATAAGGCGGTGCGCGGATCGAGTCCCGACGGGGCTCTGTATTGGCTGGCGCGGCTCCTCGACGGCGGTTGCGACCCCCGTTATGTGGCCCGGCGGCTGGTGCGCGCGGCGAGCGAGGATATCGGTAATGCCGACCCGCGGGCACTGACCATCGCCTTGGATGCCTGGGTGGCCTTCGACCGGTTGGGCCGCCCCGAAGGCGATCTAGCGCTCGCCCAAGCGGTGGTGTATCTGGCCTCGGTGCCGAAGAGTAATGCCGTCTACCGGGCCTTCCAGGCTGTCACCGAGGATGTACGGGCCCACGGGACGCAGCCGGTGCCGGCCCATTTGCGTAACGCCCCGACTGCATTCGCTCGCGCCCAGGGCCACGGGCGCGAATACCGTTATCCACACGACGAGCCCGAGGCCTATGCCGCCGGCGTCTCGTATTTCCCAGACGCCATGGCGCCCGCCGTCTACTATGAGCCCACCGACCGCGGTCTCGAGATCCGCATCAGGGAACGGCTGGCACGGCTGCGCGCCCGGGATCGCGGGGAAGGGGGCGTTTAAGTGAAGGGCCACCCCTGGGGCCGCACACCGCGCCTGGCCCCCGGTATAACGAGCGCGCTGCTAGCGGCATTCCTGTTCGGGGCCAGTGCCCCGTGCGCCAAGCGGTTGCTTGAGCATGTCGGCGCCGTGGCGCTTGCCGGACTGCTCTATCTGGGCGCGGGCGCTGGGCTTACCTTGTTATGGTTATGGCGGCGCGCATGGGATACCGGGACCGGCGCGATCGAGCGCCAGGATATCCCGTGGCTTGCGGCCGCGATTGTGTTCGGTGGTGTCTTGGGCCCCGTCTTGTTGATGTTCGGGCTTGCGCGCATGCCCGCCGCCAGTGCCTCGTTGTTGCTCAACCTGGAAAATGTATTGACGGCGCTCATCGCGTGGTTTGCGTTTCATGAACACCATGATCGCCGCATCGTATGGGGGATGGTATTGATCGCGCTCGCGGGCATGCTGCTCGCAAGACAGGGCTACACGAGCCTGGGATCGGTCTTGGGTCCACTGGCAGTCGTGGGGGCATGCCTGTGTTGGGCGCTCGACAATAACCTCACGCGCCATGTGGCAGCGGGCGATCCGGTGCTGATTGCCGCGGTCAAGGGCGTGGTGGCAGGTAGCGTGAACGTCACGGCGGCGATGCTCGCGGGCGAGCGCTTTCCACCGTTTCTCCCTTTGGCCACGGCGGCGCTTGTGGGATTCCTGGGCTATGGCGTGAGCCTCGTATTTTTCGTCACGGCGTTGCGTCATATCGGCACATCGCGCACCAGTGCCTATTTTTCCGCCGCGCCATTCGTTGGGGCCGCAATCGCCCTGGCATGGCTGCATGAGAGCGAGGGCGCGATATTCTGGGTGGCAGCGGGTTTCATGGCGATAGGTTTATGGTTGCACCTCGCCGAGCGCCATGTCCACCCCCACGACCATGAGGCCCTGGCGCATAACCATCGCCATGTGCATGATGCCCATCACGGACATGCGCACGATTTCCCTTGGGACGGCCGCGAGCCGCATGCCCATCGCCACATTCATGAACCGCTCACGCATAGCCATCCTCATTACCCGGACATTCATCATCGGCACGGTCATTAGCCGTAGAAGAGATCTGTCCGCAGGTTTCCTTGTTCCCAACCGCCTGCATGATCACCCCCCGACGGTTGTGGTGATCCGCGGAGAACATGATGCGGGTTTGTCGCAAGACGGTGGCCGGGGGCCGCACGATCGCCTGAGGCCGGCTCATGGCAGGCGCGCATTTGGCAATGGCAAGCCGTTCGCGGGGCTTACGATTGCGCCTGATGTAGCCTTATGGTGTGTATCGAGGACTTGCAGGTGCGGAACATGTCCAAGTCGGCGGCAGGCAGTACCAAGAAGCGAGGCAAGAACGTTCGGGCCAAGTCGGGCCTGAACAAGTCCATCCTCGATCAAGGCTGGTTCGAGTTCCGCCGCCAACTGGACTACAAGCTGGCGTGGAACGGCGGCTGGCTCGTCGCCGTGCCGCCGCACAACACAAGCCGCACCTGTCCGTGCTGCGGTCATGTCTCGGCGGACAACCGCCAGACACAAGCCCGGTTTGGGTGTGTGGACTGCGGCTTCGAGGAAAACGCCGATGTGGTCGGCGCAATCAATGTTCTAAGGGCGGGACACGCCCGGTTCGCCTGCATGGCGGGCCGCATGGCCTGTGAAGTGAGCGAATGGTAACGCTGCCCGCAGCAGGAACCCACCGAAGCGACTTAGGGGCGGCTCAATGCCGCGCCTTGAGCGCCGTAGGGATCTCCGGCATCTAGGCTGGGGAGAGGAATGTCAAGTAAAGGCGCGATTCGACGCCACGGCGCTTTCAGCATGCGGGTTTTCGGTCTGGCGGCTATAATGAACGATGCGATGAGACGCAAGGAAGGTGGTATGCATATCCTGATTACCGGGGCGGCCGGGTTTATCGGTTCGGCGCTTGCCCACAGGCTGCTCGCGCGCGGCGATATCGTGACCGGGGTCGACAACCTGAACGATTACTACTCGGTAGACCTGAAGAAGGCGCGACTTGCGCGTCTTGAGGGCCAGCCGGGTTTCAACTTCCGATATGTCGACATCGCCGATCGCAAGGCGGTGGCCGATTTATTTGGTGCCGCGCATTACGATGCGGTCATGAATCTCGCGGCGCAGGCCGGCGTGCGCCATTCGCTGAAGGATCCTCATGCCTACGTCGATGCCAATATCGTGGGGTTCGTGAATCTCCTCGAGGGGGCGCGCCATGGCGGGGTCGGACATTTCGTGTACGCCTCCTCGAGTTCTGTATATGGGTCCAACAGCCGGCAGCCATTTTCCGAGCACGATAGCGTCGCGCACCCGGTGTCGTTGTATGCCGCGAGCAAGCGCGCCAATGAACTCATGGCGCACAGCTATGCCCATCTGTTCCGGCTGCCATGCACGGGCCTTAGGTTTTTCACGGTTTATGGGCCGTGGGGGCGTCCGGACATGGCGCTGTTTTTATTCACCAAGGGGATATTGGAAGGCACCCCCATCAAGGTCTTCAACTACGGGCACATGGTGCGCGACTTCACCTACATCGACGACATCGTCGAGGGGGTGGTGCGAGTGATCGATCGGCCGGCGCGTGCGGCCGACGGCTGGTCACCGGCCGCACCCGATCCGGCCACCAGCAATGCCCCGTTCCGCCTCTATAATATTGGGAATAACCAACCGGTCGAGCTCATGCGTTATATCCATGTGCTCGAGGAGCGGCTCGGCCGCAAGGCACAGTTCGAGATGTTGCCCATGCAGCCGGGCGATGTCCCATCAACGGTGGCCAATGTCGATGATTTGGCCTCCGATCTCGGCTTTAAGCCCACGACCTCCGTGGAGACCGGTATCGACCGGTTCGTGGGGTGGTATCTCGGCTATTATAAGGATGGGCACGCCGACGCCGGACCCATTCCTGGCCGTGCCGTCGGCGGCGACTAGGTAATAGCGGCCGCGAGCAGACCGCGATAGCGGCGCACGAGGTCACTCTTGCCGCCGAGCAGCGTGAATGCGGCGAGCAGCGCCCGGCGAGCGGCATCATCACCAAAGCGCCGATCGGTTCGGACGATCGTAAGCCATTGTTCCAGGGCCTCCTCGTGGCGGCCGGCGAGGAGGTAGCGCGCCCCGAGGGCCATCCGCGCGCGCAGGTCCTCAGGGTGCGCGCGGATGGTCTGCTCGAGATCGGTCAGGGGCGGGGCGTCGGCCGTCATGCGCACGAACTCGAGCCGCGCCATGATCGCCCCGATCTCGGCGTCTCCCAGGGCGCGCGGCGACAGGCTTTTTAGGATCGCTTCGCTTTCGGCTACCCGACCCTGTTCGCACAAAAGCCGCCCGAGATGGGCGGTCAGGCGGTCATTTTTCGGATCTGTCTCGTGCGCGCCTTTAAGTCGGGCGAGGGCGCCGTCGCGGTCACCCGTGGCTTCCTGGTCGAGGGCTGCGCGTAACAGGGCGTCGGAAGGCCTGTCGATATGCGCATCGAGCAGCTCGCGAATCATCCGTTCCGGCTGCGCCCCCACGAATTGAGCGACCTCGGCGCCTTGTTTGAAAAGCTTCACGGTCGGCAAGCTACGCACACCAAAGCGGGCCGCCAGGCCTTGCTGTTCATCGCTGTTGACCTTGGCAAGAAAAAACCGGCCCTGGTACTCTTCAGCCAGTTTGGCGAGGATAGGCATAAGGGATTGGCAGGGGGCACACCATGCCGCCCAGAAGTCGACCAGCACGGGCATCTCGCGCGAGCGGGCAAGGACGGCGTGGTCGAAACTATCCCCAGTGACGTCGATCATGTAAGGCGAGGTGGCCATGGATCCCCCTTCGTTTCGTTCGGGGGTGATGTGCGGTCACATCAAGCGAATATCAAGCGCGGGAAATGGCGCTCCCTAGGGGATTCGAACCCCTGTTACCGGCGTGAGAGGCCAGCGTCCTAGGCCACTAGACGAAGGGAGCAATGCACGCCGATTCTTAAGTCGCGGCGAAGCAGTGGTATTATACAAGGCTTACCGCAAATTGAAATAAACTTGAGCTCAGGAGGGTTCTTTTTCCTTTGACAGACATCAGTAAGGTGCCGAGGATCGTGGATGCCGCGTCCTACGGCTTGATACCAGGGAGGATCAGTCCGCATGCCCGCCAGGTCATAGAGCGGCTGAAGGACGCGGGCTATACCGCATATCTGGTGGGCGGTTGCGTGCGTGATCTCATTTTGGGTCAGGAACCCAAGGATTTCGATGTCGTGACCCAGGCGCGGCCCGAGGAGATTCGTCAGGTATTTCGCAACGCACGCTTGATCGGCCGGCGCTTCCGGCTGGCGCATGTCCATTTCGGGCGCGAGATCGTCGAGGTCGCGACCTATCGTGCCGCCCCCACCGAGGATCCGGAAGATGACGACGGGAACGTCTTTGGCACCCTGGAAGAGGATGCCTTCCGGCGCGACTTCACGGTCAATGCCCTCTATTATGACCCCGACGAAGATCGCATCACGGATTATGTCAACGGTCTTCATGACCTGACACAGGCCAAGTTGCGGGTGATAGGCGACCCGGAGGCGCGATTTCGGGAGGATCCGGTGCGCATGTTGCGCGCTGTGCGCTTCGCCGCCAAATTGCATCTTCAGTTGACTGAGGACGGGCGCCGGTTGCTGCCCACCCTGGGGTCGCTTTTGCAGGAGGTGGCCCCCGCGCGGCTTTTCGAGGAGGTGTTGAAGCTTTTTCATACCGGCAACGCGGTCGCGACCTATGAGACGCTATGCGAGCACCAGCTGTTTGAGGTGCTGTTCCCGGGGGTGGCTGCGGTCTTGGGCCCCCACGCCGATCGTGACTCGTTGCTCGGGCGGGCGCTTGCCAATAGCGATCAGCGGTTGTCGGAGGGCAAACCCGTGACCCCGGCCTTTCTGTTTGCGGCGTTGCTCTGGGAGGGGGTCCGCGAGGAGGCCATGCACAGTATTGCCGAGGGGGGGGTTCCGGTCGAGGCGTGGACGCGCGCGGCCGAGCATGTGTTGCGAGAACAGTTACGGGTCATTATGATTCCCAAGCGCTTTAGCGTGCCGATGCGCGAGATCTGGGGTTTGCAATCGCGCTTCGACCGGCGCGCCGGGCGCCATGCCTTCCGCTTTTTGGAGAGCAAGAGGTTTCGGGCGGCCTATGATTTTCTCGGGCTGCGCGCCGCATCTGGCGAGGCACAGGTGGCGTTGTTTGACTGGTGGACGCGTTTCCAGGAGGCCGCCGCCGAGGAGCGCGAGGCGATGGTGGGAGCATTGAATGGGCAGGGCGAGAAGCGCCCACGCAAGCGGCGCAGGCGGCGTGCGGCCGGCGGTTGATGCCGTTGTGGGGCTGGGCGGCAATCTCGGGGAGACCGCCGCCACCCTGTCCGCCGCGCGTCGGGCCCTTTGCGGTATTGCGCAGACCACCTTGGTGGCGGCGTCCTCGCTCTACAGGACGGCTCCCATCGGCGGGCAGCGACAGCCGGATTACCTGAATGCCGTATGTCGGCTCCAAACCACGCTGACACCCGAAGGGCTCGCGGATGCGCTTTTTGCCATTGAGAGACGGCTTGGGCGGGTCCGTACCGGCGTACGCAACGAGCCGCGCGCCATTGATATCGACCTCCTATACTACGAGGGTGTAGTCCGGGAGGGCCCGGCCTTGAGCCTGCCTCATCCGCGTCTGCAAGAGCGCGCCTTTGTGCTGTATCCTTGGGTAGAGATCATGCCGGATTTTCGGATTCCTGGGCTTGGGGCGCTCGCGGACCTTGGGCAGGCGGTGCGCGATCAGCGAGTGGAGCGACTGGATAGGCATTGGTGAAGGGGGCTTTCTGTGAAGGGACAGGCCGCGGTGCCGGTATCAGTGTCTGCGGGATCGTTTTTAGTCATCGAGGGACCAATCGGGGTCGGCAAGACCAGCCTTGCCCGGCGCCTGTCTTTGAGCCTCGGTCTCGAGGGCCTGTTCGAACAGCCGGAGGACAACCCCTTTCTTGCTCGTTTCTACGAGAACCGGCGGGCCTACGCGCTTGCCACGCAGCTCTTTTTTCTGTTTCAGCGCCGCCGCCTGCTCGATGATCTCGCCCAGGGCGATTTCTTGCGCGCGGGGGTTGTCGCGGATTTTCTGTGGGCCAAGGACCGGGTATTTGCCCGCATCACATTAGATGACGACGAATGGCGCCTCTATGAACAGATCACATCGAGTATGCCCGAACCGGTCCAGACACCTGATCTCGTGATATTCCTGCAGGCCCCCGTGGATGTGTTGATGGACCGGATCCGTCGGCGCGGTCGTGGCTACGAGCATGTGGACCGCGAGTATCTGGCCGCGCTTGCCGAGGGTTACACAGAGTTCTTTCATCGCTACCAGGATTCGCCGCTGCTCATGGTCAACGCCGCCGAGGCGAATTTCGTCGAGAGCGATGAGGATCTCATTTCGCTTATCGAATCGATCCGTGGCATTCACAATGGCCGGCACTTCTTCAATCCGCTGGCCTCGGGGACCGGGCCATGAGCGCATCCGGGTTCGAGCCCGTCACCGTGCCGCGACTGGCGGCCCTAAAAAGAGAGGGTCGCAAGATCGCCGCCATGACCGCCTACGACGCGAGCTTCGCGCGCGCCATGGATGAGGCCGGCATGGATATCGTCTTAGTCGGTGATTCGCTCGGTCATGTGGTCCAAGGGCGCAGGAGCACGGTGCCTGTGACCCTTGAGGATATGGCCTATCACACACGCTGTGTGGCGCGCGCGATAAGCCGCCCCCTGCTCATGGCCGATCTGCCGTTTTTGAGTTTTCAAGGGAGCGCTGATCGGGCGCTGGCCGACGCCGGCGTCCTCATGCGCGCCGGCGCGCACATGGTGAAAGGAGAGGGGGCCGGGCCGTTCGCGGCGAACGCCGCTTATCTGGCGGCGCGTGGGGTACCCGTCTGCGGTCATATCGGGCTTACCCCGCAATTTGTCCATAGCCTGGGTGGTTACCGCGTACAGGGGCGTGGGGCCCACGGCGCGCGACTTTTGGCCGAGGCCAAGGAGTTGGCCGATGCCGGGATCTCGCTTCTCGTCTTGGAGGCGGTACCCGCAGCGCTCGCCGCCGAGATCAGTGCGGCCGTGACGGTGCCGACCATCGGCATAGGGGCTGGTCCGTCATGCGACGGCCAGGTCCTGGTCATGCATGACGCCTTGGGGATGGGTCCGCGCCGCCCACGCTTCGTGCGCGACTTTCTGGCGGGGCAGGGGGGTATCGTTGCCGCCTTGAGCGCTTATGTCGAGGCCGTGCGTCAAGGCACCTTCCCTGCCGCCCAGGAAAGTTATGGGGATGAGTAAACCTTTTACCTGCCATGAACAGGTCTTATCTCAGACGGTCTGTGGTCCATGATCATCGCCCGTACGCTGTCTGAATGGCGGGAACATCGGGCGCAGTGGCCGGATGACATTGGCTTTGTGCCGACCATGGGGGGGCTGCATGACGGCCATGTGGCGCTCGTGCGCGCCGCGCGCCGGCATGCGTGGGTGGCGGTCAGCGTCTACGTGAACCCCCTGCAGTTTGGACCACAGGAGGATTTTGCCGCCTATCCGCGCACCGAGGAGGCCGATTGCGCGAGACTCGCGCAGGCGGGTGTCGATGCGGTCTTCCTTCCGACCGAGGCCGCCATCTATCCGCATGGCCGCGAGTGGCAGACTGAGGTGCGCGTGCCGGGGCTTTCCGAGGACCTATGCGGACGCTATCGGCCCGGCCATTTTGAGGGGGTGACGACCGTCGTGGCGCGCCTGTTTGGCATCGTGCGCCCACGGGCCTGCTACATGGGCAAGAAAGACTATCAGCAGTGGCGGATCGTGACACGCATGGTCGCGGATTTGGGGCTGCCGGTCACCGTGACGGGCATCGAGACCATACGCGAGAGTGACGGGCTTGCCCTGAGTACACGCAATACTTATCTTACCGCCGCGGAGCGCGCGTGCGCCCCCGGCCTCTATGAGACCCTGACACAAACCGCGACACATGTGACTCGTGGCGCGGCGCCGGCGGATGCCGAAGCGGCCGCCATGGCGCGTCTCATGGCGCTCGGATTTGTGCCCGACTATGTCGCCGTGCGGCGCGCCGCGGATCTCGCGTTGCCCACTCCTGATGACTCCGAGCTCGTGGTTTTGGCGGCGGCGCGCCTTGGGCGCACGCGACTGATCGATAACCTGGAATTTCGCAGGATCGGGCGCGCCGATGGTGGGCATTGGCAGCGATCGGCGAAAGCCGGATAATGGCCCCATGCAGAGAACCTTGCTCCATGCCAAATTACACCGCGTCCGCGTCACCCAAGTCGAGATCGACTATGAAGGCTCGGTGGCCATCGATGCGACGTTGCTGGATGCCGCCGGCATCCGCGAGTACGAGCGTATTGATGTGTTCAATGTCCGCAACGGTGAGCGTTTCAGTACCTACGCCATACGCGGAGAGCCTGGCTCTGGCCTTATCTCGGTAAACGGCGCGGCAGCCCATAAGGCGGCGGTCGACGATCTCATCATCATCTGCGCCTTCGGGGTCTATGAAGAGCGCGAGGCCCGCGAGATGAAGCCGCGTCTCATCTATGTCGACGCGTCCAACCGTATTGTACGCAGCAGTCACACCATCCCCATGCAGGCCGCCCGCTGACCGGTAACGAAGCCCTGGCTGTGAGAAAGACCAGACAGGGGCCGGGGTGTGGTATATCAGAGGCGGCGTAGGTCCGATGGACCGTTAAGGAACCGGAGGTGATGGCGTTTGAGGATCGCAAATCCCGCGGGCGCCGGGACCCGTGCTTCCCGACGCCCCCAGGTTTATCGTCGTCACATAAGGTCGATCGGCTCGGCGTGTTCGATCGGGCCGTTATGGGGCAGATCCTTTTTAGCCGCTGACAGGAGCCCCGCAATAATATTGATGACAAGCAGGGTGACCATGACCGGGGCAAAACCGTGCAGGAACGCCTCTTCGCGCAGCGTGACCGGCAGGTCCTTAAAGACCGTGATGTGATGACCGTGCTGAAGGATATAACTGTGCTCGAGCGAGCTAAAGATCACGCCTGAGATATCGACTCCGAAGATGAGCCCCAATGCGCGCATCATGTTTAGAATGCCGCCGGCCACCCCCAAGCGCTCCCGCGGGACCGAGCCCATGATGGCCGAGTTGTTGGGGGGTGTGAAAAGACCCATGCCGATCCCTAAGATGACGAGCTCGACGATCAATACCAGCATGTTGGGGGCGCGGCCGGTGAAGATCAAAAGCAAAGTCGCGAACGCACACACTACCATCCCCCACATGGTCATGAGCCGCGAGCCGTACTTATCGGAGATGTGGCCCGCAAATGGCGCCACGATCGCCATGGCGAGCGGGATCGGCGTGAGGATGGAGCCGGTCAGGACGGGGTTGTAGCCGGCGACCTGCTCGAGGTAGAAGGGCATCAGAAAAAGTACGGCAAATAAGACGTAATAGGATAGCAGTCCCGTCAGGTTGCCCGCCCAGAACGCGTAGCGCTTAAAAAGCGTGAGATCGATCATGGGGTGCACGACGCGCAGCTCAGTGACCAGGAAAGCGCCGAGCAGGACTATGGCCAACGCGAAGTAGGTCAAGATGATGGGCGCCGTCCAACCGATGGCCTCACCTTCGTTGACCGCAAGCACCAGGAAGGCAAGCCCGGTGGCAAAGAACGCGGTGCCCAGGTAGTCGATCTTCTCGCGCGCCTTACCGGAATGCTCGGACCCCGGCAGACAGTAAAGGGCCGCGAACGTACCAATGATGCCGATCGGCACATTGACATAGAAAATCGCCCGCCAGCTGACCGCCGAGATCAGGATGCCACCTACGAACGGACCGATCGACATGGCGATCGCCTGGACCGCCCCCTGAATGCCGATGGCGCGCCCGCGTTCGTTGGCCGGGAATGCGGCCGTGATGATCGCCACGGAATTGGCTTGCAGAAGGCCTGCGCCGACTGCCTGCAGGATACGTGCGCCGACCAGAAAGCCGGCCGAGGAGGCAAGCCCGCAGAGCGCCGAACCGATTGTAAAGACCACGAAGCCGGTATTGTACATCTTGGTGCGCCCGAAGATGTCGGCCAAGCGCCCAAAAAGCGGTAGGAAGATGGTGAGGGTGAGCATATAGGCCATCGCTACCCACTCGATGACCGCCATATTGACCTTGAAGTCTCCCTGGAGGGTCGGCAGGGCGACATTGACGATACTCACATCCAAAGCCGACATCGACGCCCCGATCAGGACGGTGATGAGGATAAACCAGCGCCATTTGGGGTGTGAGCTGATGTAAGGATGGGGAAAGCGAGATTCCACGCAATGGTCCTCTCAAAGTCAAGGCCGAAGGGCACCTGCGGTTCGATGCAACGAACCGTGGCTTGTACCCAAGGCGAGCCAACGGAACTACGGTTCGCTAATCCGCGAAAGTCATGCCTGTCAGTTGCTCGTCGTCCCTTATTTCGGATAGCGTATCGAACGCGAAGCTCGAAAGGGACCGCAAAAAGGCGGCGATATGGGTCGAGTAGTATACGCCGGGCTTCGGATCTGCGCCACCGCTTTTTAGTATAAACTGATATACCGAAAGAGGGGGGTCGCCGCCCGATTGCCTCTTGGAGTGGCCGCCGACCGCGGCAGCCCGAGTCTTGGCCGACAATAGAGCGTCATCGCCTTGAAGTGGCGAATGGAAGTGCGAGATTAAGCCGGTTTAAGGCCCTCTCTGATTACGCAACTGCGATATCGAAACGTACACATCAGAAGCCGCGCCTCCATGGCCTCGATGTGCGTGCGGTAGGCAATACCTTTCAGCGACCATACCGGCGCCTTGCCCTAAAGGCCCGCCGGGCGCGGAACGGGTGACCCCTCAGGCGCGGGTGGTGGGCCATAAAACGATGAAACCGTGGTCCTCGCCGCATCATAGGTGGCCCGCGTCGCGCAAAACCGCGTCGCGCAAAGCCCGGGTGGTGAGCGGCATACCGCAGGGCGTGGGCGCGTAACATCGGATGATGGGCGGCGAATGCCGGGTGATGCAAGGCGTAGCGCCACCGTTGTTGGCGAATAAAAGGCCGCGTAAAGACCGGCCGCATGCCAGGCCGTCGCCAGAGAAAGTCGGGATGCGCCGCATAAAATGGTATAACCCTGGCCCGCCAGATGGCGTAGCGGGCGAGAAATACCCGATGCTGCATCCACCAACCGGGATGGGCGCGCGCATACCAGGGGCCCACGGCCATACGCCACCACAGGAAATAAGGCCGGTAGAAGACCACCGGTGGGGGCGGCCCGTAAAGAAGGGGGGGTGGCAGAAACACCACGGGCGATAGAGGCATCCATGGCCCCAGGGGCGCTGGTGCATACACCCAGGCCCCATCAACCCATCGATAGTAGAAACCGGCGTCGGCGTAGAGATAGGTCTGATAAGCCGGCCAATAATAGGCGTTGAGGTTGCCACCGAAAGAGAACGCATACTGCGGGCCGGAAATCCCGATCGAAATGGCGATACCGGCTTGGGCCGGGCGTAGGCCTGCCGCCCACAATGCGCAGACCATCACGACCATGGCCATAACGTGACGGTTTTTCATAAGCCCTCCGCCCTCTTTTTTAAGTCGTGGCGATCACGCCGCCTTTTTGCCGGCGCCGATGGGGCGCCCGCTCAATCCTGACCCGTCTTGGCGGCCACCACCGTACACCGCGCTTAAAAAAGATGGCCCATTCATGAAGCGCGCCTCTTTCGGCTCATAGGCCACCCCCGCGACGTGGATGCCAGACCTTTTCTATATAGGGTACCCTACGCCGATGTTTGTCAAGCGCTACCTATTCCACACATCTTAGATGCACTCGTCAAGTTCCGGCCTCTTTTCGCATAAAACTGAAACCAGGTCAGGTTGCGCTCATAAAGGGCCCGGTGCACAAACTCTTACACGGGTCACGGAAACTATGATCATCATAGATCAGCGGGTGCAACGACCCGGTACGCAAACAAAAGCTTTCTCAGCACAAAAGACGATCGTCCCGTCATCGGTACTGGCGCCCGCGCAGGACCAATAACGGGCAGTTTAAGTAATGATGGAGAGATGTCTGGCGCTAGGATTTGCTCAACGTCTAAGTGATGCGAGATACGCTGTCACGGCTTGCGCCTGCGAGGGCCGTAGCCGATATGCTGGCATCGGCGGACGCGGGTGCGTGCCCTTCGGAGTCAAGCCGATTTCGAGGAAGCGGACCATCTGAGCCGGCGTCCAGCCCCCAGGTGCGCCCGCGCATGATGGCAAGTCAGGGTGATTTTCCTGCACGCTCATAGGCCCGCGCCGCAAGGCCTTTACGGATTTCCATAAAGATGTCGCGTTTTTCTTTTTCATGCCGGTTTATTTCACGCTCGATCCGCCAAGGTCAGCCCTTTGCGCGGGTCTTGGTGGTGAAGGTCTTGCATGGGGCGGGTTGACCGCGTCGACGCACGCGCCTCAGACTGCAAATCTCCACACTTTCGGGTAGTGTCTCAGTTTGAATAAAAGCTGGTTATATCGTCCTGACAGCGAGAATGTATACGTGCTCTTCGTCAACTAGGTATCGAATTTACTACAATCGAAAGCGCCTACACTCCGGCCTTTGGTACCTCTTTCCAGAGGCCTTCGAGCAGCGGCATGTGGCTTAACTGAGTGTCCGTGGATTCGGGGGAAGATCATCACGGCTCTCCTCCTGGATACAGCACGCCGGAAAGAGATCACCAAAATTTATGGAAGGCAGATCAAGGCAGATAATGGCGCGCAGGGGCGCAAAATAGCAGTTCTCGGCAAGCTTTATGCTAAACATTCCATAATTGCGACCCGTGGATAATTCCGATTATGGAAAGCTTTCCATAACCGCCGGGTCTGTCTTTTTAAATGGTGCCGGATGGTTGACCACAGAACTGGGTCCTCGGTCAGCCGTTTCGGACCCGTGCAGACAGGTGCGGATTCCCGCGCAATCACCGCGACAGCAGCTCGATGTAGGGTCGGTAGCTGTAGCTGCGGTTCTTCTTCTGGCCGGTCATTTCCGTCACGATGCCCAGATCTTCCAGTACCTTGACGGCGGCAGTGGCGGTCGGAAAGGTAGTTTCGAGTTTTTGCCGCACCCGCTCGATGGTGAAGCGCGGCATCATGGGCAGCAACTCGAACAGCCGGTAGCTGGCGGGGCTGGCCTTGGGTGCTTCGAGCAGGCGGTGCCGATCCGCTGCGATCAGGCTGGCGATGGCGATGATGCTGCGTTCGGCGTCACTGGCGGCCGTCGCCACGCCTTCAAGGAAGAACGCGACCCAGGATTCCCAGTCGCCTTCGGTGCGGATGATCGACAGGCGCCGGTAGTACTCGGCCTGATGCTGCTTCAGGTAACCGCTGACGTACATAAGCGGTTCCGCCAGCAATCCCCAGTGTTCCAGAAGTGCGGCGATCAGCAAGCGCCCAATGCGACCATTGCCATCGAGGAAGGGGTGGATGGTTTCGAACTGGGCGTGTGCCAGCGCGATCCTGACCAGCGGCGGCAGCGTGCCTGCCTTGTCGTGAATAAATTGCTCCAGGTCGCCCAGCAGATCTGTCACCCGGTGGGCCGGTGGCGGCACGAAAGCGGCGTTGCCCGGACGGGTGCCGCCGATCCAGTTTTGAGAGCGACGCAGTTCCCCCGGCTGCTTTCCGGCACCTCGCACCCCGTCCAGCAGGACACGGTGGGCCTCACACAGGAGGCGCAGGCTGATGGGCAGCCCGTTGGGATTGCGCAGGTTGTCCTGCACCAGTCGAAAGGCGCGCAGATAGTTGGTGACTTCCTCGACATCGTCCGTGTTGCTGACGGCGAAACCTGCTTCCTCGTCGAACAGATCGGTCAATGTCGCCTGGGTACCTTCGATTTGTGAGGTGAGCAGGGCCTCCTTGCGGATTGCGCTGTACAGCAGCCAGTCCACCGACGGCGCCAGCCCGGACATCCCGGACAGGCGGGCGAGCGCCAGCTCTGCCCGATGATTCAGGTCGGCATACGCCTCTGGGGCCAGCTCAGGGTTGCTGGGCGGCAGGGGATGCGGGACGAAGGCCCGAACCGGTTCGCCTTGCGTGGTCGAGATGGTGTAAGTGCCCGTGGTTCGTTTCATACTAAAGACATCTTTAATGTGAACTTGCCTTATTAAAGCATTCTTTAATAATAAGCGCTAGCATTAAAGCCTTTGATCAGAGGGTTTGCCGCCAACCGCCCCCGCCAAGGATGCCTGGTTCCTCAGCAGAATCTGTGGGTGAGCTCCGGCTGTGGTAGCGCGCCAAGCTTATGATAAAGCATGATCTTTATGGCTTTTGAGGTCCGAAACTCATTAGGATGTCCTGATACTCGCCTTGAGTGTGTTGTTTAAGCCCTCGACGGCCCCGAGAGAAACCTCATCGCGGGCCGCGAACCAGTTCAAGATGGGCGGCTTGTGCACACGGATCATGCGCGCGATCTTCTTTATCGATTCCAGGCGTGAGCGCATCACCTTCTTGCACCATGGGTCCATGAATTGTTCGGCCCACGCCGGCGAGACATACTCCCAGAAGAGCTGGAACTCCTCCTTCAAGAGGTAGGCCCGCAGGGATTTCAGGTTGTACGAGAGCAGATCTTTGAGTTTGATCGCCTGGTTTTCGGTCAAGTGCTCCGGGCGCTTTAAGAGGCACCAGCGTGCGTGCGTGAGGATCACCTTCGTCCCGGGGGTGAGGCGTTTCAGGGCGCGTGTTTCCTGCGCACGCACCTCGTCGATCGCCTTATTCATCTTGGCGGCGATGTGAGTGCGATCCAGGATGTTCAGGGCTTTAGGGGCGTGTCGGGCGATGACGTTCAGATAGGGCTTCCCCCTATCCGAGCAGACGAACGTGATGAGCGCACTGCGCTCCTTGCCCAACCAGGCGAAGAACTGAGACAGGCTCTTCTCTTGGCGATTCTCGATGACGAACAAGATGCGTACGCACCCGCGTGACGGTGACCCGATGCAGGCAGTTGGAGAGCGTCGATGGGGCCATCTTCAGAATCTCGGCCGCGGCCTTTTGCGTCATGATCTGGCAGAGCGCACAGATGCGAAACTCCAGGCGATAGGTGATGCGGGCATA
>JAKARW010000002.1 GCA_021819125.1 Pseudomonadota bacterium
AACCGCCCGCCCAAGCAAGATATTTCGATCCCGCGAGTCGCTCGGACATAAAGGACCAACACCTGCTCTCGGAAAGGGTAGAACGGTCAGACCGCTATGAAGTCCAGCAACCTCGACGCCTTCGAATCAAAGGAAGCGGTTGCCTGGCATCCCAGTCGTCGATTTTTGGCACCGATCAAACAATCGGCAAAATCCGCCGCAGCATCCTTCCAGGCAAAAAGCGCTTGCTCAATGGTGGGCTCGTCCTCCATTTGGACATCGGCCGCATCGAGCAAGCCGGATAGGGCTTCGATGACTTGAGTCTTCGGTATGGCATAGCGGCTGCGCAACACCCATTCGGTTTCCATAATAACCACGTGGTTTACGAAAACTCGGCGGCCCGCGGATACTTCACGCTTAATGAGCTTGCGCGCCCTTTCAAACTGGGCTTCGTCGTCACGAACCAGAAAACGAACAAGAACATTGGTGTCAATTCCGAGCATCAGCGTGACAGTTGATCAAGAGAAACAGGCTTTCGCCCTTTTTTGTACAGCGTACCTGCCAGTTCGGTCAGGCTCTTATTTTTCAAGCGCAAGACAACAGTGGCGTCCGGCATCAGCGTGAAGGTCATTCGGTCTCCGGCTTTCATGCGTAGACTATCCCGAATTTCCTTCGGGATAGTCGTTTGGCCCTTGCTGGTCAGCGTGGCTTCGATGGTCATCGCGTAGTCCTTTATTCCTTACTGATCGCAGTATAGTAAGGACAATGCTAAAAGCCGATAGGGAAAGAAATGATATCTAGACGTCTGTTATCGAGAATAGGCCTGGTGGTCCGCAATGACCTCAAAAGCGGCCGGTTTCCAACCAGTTTTGCTCATAGCCTTGAAAGGAGGCGCGGCGCGGTCGTCATCGCGCGAGTTGGGCCTCGTCGCGCCGAACGATCCTCGCTCATGCCGCCAGGACTCACGGATACACGACACCGCCATGGATCATGGCACGGCCCACAACTTATATCGCGCTGCGCGTAACTTCAGCAAACCACGCCAGGAAGCGCGCCTGGGCCTCGGGCTGAGATGCGACCCAGCGCTCGAGGGCTTGCGCCATGCGCGCGCGCCCGGAGACATCGGCAAGCCACGCCGCGGCGACAGGCCCGAGATCCGATACCGCCGTGCACGATAGAACGACCTCGGCCTGAACGGCGGCCGCAAGCAAGGGGTTGCGGGGGTAAGGGCCGGCCAGGGTCGCGGCCCCGGTAGCCGGCGGCTCGGCCGGCAAGGGTGGCGCGCCTGCCACCAGTGTGCCACCCGCCACGATGAGATCCGCGCACCCAGACATGGCACGGCGCGCCTCCGGGCTTTCTATGTAATACACGCGGGTCTTGGGCGGCACCTCGGAGGTCATGAGCCGCGCCTGGCGCACTGTTGTCAGGTGATACTTGATCGCCTCGCGGTACACTTCCTCGTGACGCTCCGGGTCGCGGGGCGCCAACGCGAGCAGACCGCCGCTACCGGCCGATAACGCCATAAAGGTCGTGTAGGCGAGCGCCTCTTCGTAGGACTCGGTGCCCGCGAAATAGACGATCCAGCGGCCGGCCTTGCGCACCGCCTGAAAGCGTTCGCAAAACGGTGCGTCCGTCGATACGGCCGGCGCCGCAGGCCATGCAACCAACGGGTCGCCGATGACCGCACCACCCCCGATGCGCGACGCCACGAGATCGCTTGCCACCGCCACGGGCCCAAGCGGCAGAAGGTCCGGCGAGCGGCCGTTCACCCAGGCCATTGGACAGGATGCGGCCGCCGCAAGCGCCCGTGCGCGCGGGTCGTCGTCAAGGGCCAGCAGGATGCGAGGCTTCAGTCGGGAGAGAATGCGCGATGCGCCAAGCCCCGGCATCCGCACCCAGGGCAACGGCCCCTCATAACTCCCCTCGTCTAGCAATAACAATGCAAGCGGTCCAAGGCGGGCTTCTTCAAGCGCGGTGAGCAGCCCATGGGCCGCGCGTGCGCGTTTGCTTGTCGCGACGATCCAGCAGGCGTCGGCCAGCGGCGGCTTGCCGGGCCAGTACCATTGTGCAAAGTGCAATAAAGGCGCGCCGCCCACGGCCTCTACCAATGCACCAGCTGAACCTCCGGGAGCGGGCGCCCCAGGCATAAGGCGCCCACGGCCCGAAACCGTTGCGGGAGATCGGTCACATAATATTCATGCACCGGTTCCTTGGGCGCGGTGCGATGGAGATCACACGCGGTAAGGAGCTCGGCCACCCGCGCCGCGGTGGTCTCGGCGGAGTCGACCAACACAATCGAGGGCCCGGCAATCCGCGCGAGTAGGGGTTTGAGCAAGGGGTAATGGGTGCAGCCGAGCACCAGGGTGTCGATCTCCTCGGCGAGTACCGGTCGCAAGTATTCGCGGGCGGTAAGCTCGGTCACCGGATGGTCCAGCCAGCCCTCTTCCACAAGCGGCGCAAAAAGCGGGCAGGCCTGAGACACGACGCGCGCGTCGCGGGCATGCGCATAAATGGCACGGTCATAAGCCTCCGAGCTTACGGTGGTCAACGTGGCAAGGACGCCAATGCGTCCCGACCGGCTCGACTCCACGGCCGCCTGCGCTCCGGCATCGAGAACGTCGACGACCGGCACGGGAGAGAGACTCGTCACGACCGCAAGGGCCACGGCGGCCATGGTGTTGCAGGCCACGACCAGCATCTTGACGTCACGCTTCAAGAGAAAATCGGTGATCTGCGCGGCATAGCCCGCCACGGTCGCCGACGACTTCGTTCCATAGGGGAGCCGCGCGGTGTCGCCGAAATAGACGATGCGCTCGTTTGGGAGGGCCGACATCAAGGCGTGCGCGACGGTGAGGCCGCCGATGCCCGAATCGAACACCCCTATGGGCCGGTCGCGGTTCACTCGAAAACCACGCGCCGCGCCATGGGGCACGCGCGGACTTTGCAAAATAGGATAGGGGTCGGCACGCTGGCATGTTACCAGTTACCGCGCGCAAATGCAGCGCGGCCACGCCCCTCCGGCTAGTAGGTGATATTGCGCAAGGAGTCGCCCAGCACGGCGTCTTTCGCATCCTTGCCGTGGAGCTTGATACGCAGCCGCAGATCGTTTTGCGAATCGGCGTTGCGCATGGCCTCGTCGTAATCTATGAGGCCCGCCTCATACAGGCCAAACAGCGCCTGATCAAAGGTCTGCATGCCCGCCTCCTCGGACTTGGCCATGAGCTCCTTGATGCCGTGCACCTCACCCTTCAAGATGAGATCGGCGATCAGCGGACTATTGATCATGATCTCGACGGCCGCCACGCGTCCGGTGCCATCCTTCTTGGGGATGAGGCGCTGCGAGATCACGGCCTTCAGGTTCAAGGATAGGTCCATCAAAAGCTGCGCGCGCCGATCCTCGGGGAAGAAATTGATGATGCGATCGAGGGCTTGGTTTGCGCTATTGGCATGGAGCGTGGTAAGGCACAGGTGCCCGGTCTCGGCAAACGCAATCGCGTAGTCCATCGTCTCGCGCGCCCGCACCTCGCCTATGAGGATCACATCCGGCGCCTGGCGCAAGGTGTTCTTCAGGGCCGTCTCGAACGAGTCCGTGTCGACGCCCACCTCACGCTGGGTGATGATGCAGTTCTTGTGCTCATGCACAAACTCGATCGGGTCCTCGATGGTGATAATATGCCCGTTCGAATATTGATTGCGGTAGCCCACCATGGCGGCAAGCGAGGTCGACTTTCCGGAACCCGTGGCACCCACGAAGATCACAAGGCCGCGCTTTGTGAGCGCGATGTCCTTCAAAACGGGCGGAAGATTCAGTTCCTCGAAATGCGGGATACGCGTCTCGATCTTGCGTAGCACCATGCCAACCCGCTGCTGCTGGCGAAACACGTTGACACGAAACCGCCCGACCCCCTGCGGATTGATCGCGAAATTGCACTCGTTCGTTTCCTCGAACTCGCTGCGCTGCTCCTCGTTCATGATGCTGTACACGAACTGCCGGGCCTGCTCGGCGGTGAGCGCCTGGCGCGCCACGGGCGTCAACTTCCCGTCCACACGCAGGCTCGGTGCCACCCCGGCTGTGATATACAGGTCCGAGGCGTTTTTCTCGACCATGAGACGCAAGAGATCAACGAAACCCATCCTACCTCCGCGCGGCGGCAGCCGCCCCGTTGTTGCTCGTGAACGCGTCTTTGTTCGCCGCCTTGCCGCGCGCCTCATCGACCGACACCTGATGCGATCGCACGAGCTCTATGAGACATTGATCCAGGGTCTGCATACCCGCCGACTGACTGGTCTGAATGGCCGAATACATCTGCGCGATCTTGTTTTCACGAATCAGGTTGCGGATGGCAGGCGTACCAATCATGATCTCGTGGGCGGCAATACGCCCGCCGCCGACCTTCTTCATCAGCGTCTGGGAAATCACCGCGCGCAGGGACTCCGAGAGCATCGAGCGCACCATCTCCTTCTCGGCCGCCGGGAACACGTCGACTACACGATCTATGGTCTTGGCCGCGGAACTCGTATGAAGGGTGGCAAACACCAGATGACCGGTCTCGGCTGCGGTGAGCGCCAGACGGATCGTCTCCAGATCGCGCAACTCGCCGACTAGGATCACGTCCGGATCTTCACGCAATGCCGAACGCAAGGCGTTTTCGAAGCTCAAGGTGTCACGGTGAACCTCGCGCTGATTGATAAGGCAGTTCTTGCTCGTATGCACGAACTCGATCGGGTCCTCTATGGTCAGTATGTGCTCGCGCCGGCTTTCGTTGACATGGTCTATCATCGCCGCAAGGGTGGTGGATTTGCCGGATCCGGTAGGGCCCGTGACCAGGACGATACCGCGCGGCTGGTCTGAGATCTGCTTGAAGATACCCGGGGCATTCAATTGCTCAAGTGTCAGCACTTTCGAGGGAATGGTCCGGAAAACGGCTCCGGGGCCACGATTCTGGTTGAAGGCATTGACACGAAAGCGCGCGATGTTCGGTAATTCGAACGAGAAGTCGCACTCGAGCCGCTCCTCGTACTCCTTTTGCTGCTTGTCGTTCATGATATCGTAGACCATATTGTGCACGGCACGCTCATCCAATGGGTCTACATTGATGCGCTTGACGTCACCGTCGACGCGGATAAGGGGCGGCAAGCCGGCCGACAAATGCAAATCCGACGCGTTCTGCTTGTAGGAAAAGGCCAGGAGTTCCGCGATATCCATGACATTGGGCTACCAGGGTGGAGGTATACTGAAGTATAACGGGCGCAAGCGCGGAGACAAGGCGCTCTTTCCCTGGAGGAAGAGTCCCCTTACACTCACCCCATGCAAAACCTCTCGATAGGCATCATAGGCGCGGGCAATATGGGCCTGGCGCTCGCCTCCGGCCTGGCATCGCGCATGGCGCCGGAGCAGATCGCGGTCTCCGATCCGCACCCCGACAAACGGCAGCGCATCCGCGATCTTGGGATCAGCGCTTACGCCGACAACGGCCCCGTGGTCGCGCGCGCCGATCTCCTGGTCCTCGCGATAAAGCCCCAGGGCCTGCGCGAGCTGTGTGCCGCGATCGCGCATGAAGTTCAGAGTCGCCGGCCGCTTGTGGTCTCGGTGGCGGCCGGCATCCGCGGAACGGACATTGACCGATGGCTGGGAGGAGGACTTGCCATCGTTCGCGCCATGCCCAATACCCCGGCACTGATCAACGCCGGAATCAGCGCGCTATGGGCAAATGACAAGGTCAGCGCAAGACAGCGCGAGGCGGCGGCGACCGTACTGGGCGTCGTGTCCGAGGTGTTCTGGCTTACAGACGAAGCCCTCATGGATGCCGCCACGGCCATCTCCGGGAGCGGGCCGGCCTACTTCTTTTTGATGGTTGAGGCGCTCACCGCAGCCGGAGTGACACTGGGACTTCCTCGGGACCTGTGCGCGGCGCTCGCCGCCGGCACGGCGGCTGGCGCCGGACGCATGATCCACGATCACCCCGAGGAGGCCGCGGCGCTGCGCGCGCGCGTCACATCCCCGGGCGGTACCACCGAGCGCGCCATAAAGAGTCTTCTTGGTGACGGCTTCATGGAGATGGTCGGACGCGCTGCGCAGGCCGCCCGTGATCGCTCGCGCGAACTGGGCGAGCAATTGGGGGCCGCGTGAGCTATCTCAGCCAGGCGTTGGCCTTTCTCATCGATACCTTGTTTGGGATGTACGTCATCCTGGTCCTGCTGCGCTTTTTGCTGCAGCTCACCCATGCCGACTTTTACAACCCCTTCAGCCAGTTCATCGTGCGCCTGACAAACGGCCCGCTTCTGCCCTTGCGACGACTGATACCAGGCTTCTTTGGGATCGACTTCGCGTCGGCGGTACTGCTCATCATGCTCGAGGCCCTCAAGATCACATTGATGGCGCTCGTGCAGAGCGTGGTGCCGCGCTTTGGGGGCATCCTGATCTTGAGCTTCGCGGATCTGATCCAGCTTACGCTCTATGTCCTGATCGTGGCGATCTTCGTGCGCGTGCTTATGGGCTGGGTGAGCCCCTATGGCGAGCACCCGTTTACCGATCTTGCCACCCACCTGACCGAACCGTTCATGCGCCCGGCCCGGCGCCTGCTGCCCTTGATCTCCGGAATCGACCTCTCGCCGGTCCTGGTGGTCATAGGTCTTGAGCTCATCGCCATACTGGTCGTGCAACCACTGCACCACCTCGGACTTACGCTCCTTACGTGAACCGCCTTGGCCGTGGCGCCCTCGAGTTGCTGGCGGCAGCGTTGCTCATTCTGGCTGGCAACGCCTACCTCACGCGCCACGCCGCCGATGGGCGCGCCCCGCCCCTGCCACATGCGGCCCTGAATGGGCGCGCCTTGCCGGTCGCTGCGGGGCACGTCTTGCTCATCGATTTCTTTGCGACCTGGTGTCCGATCTGCCGCGCCGACCAGGGTGCGGTCCAGGCGGTGGCGCGTCATGCGCCGGTGGTGGTCGTGGCCACCCAATCGCCGGTGGCGGCGGTCCGCGCATTCGCCACGGACCATCATTGGCACACCCCCGTGGTCCTCGATCGGCACGGGCGTATCGCCCGCCGCTATGGTGTCCACGTCCTGCCGATGGCATTCATTCTCGGGCCGCGCGGCCGCATCCGCTTCGTGGCCGCGGGGTATATGACCGAGGCCGGCCTGCTTGCGCGGCTATGGCTTGCGCGCCTGCACCTCTGAGGCCGTGCTACTCCGGGCGCCGGAGCTGTCGGCGGTAATACCAGCGCTGGATCACCACCAACACCGCCGCCAGTGCGAAGGCCGCAGTCGGCAACAACGCATAGGGCTTGGGCAGGGCCTTCATGCATAGCCAAGCCGCGACCGCATAAAAGAGCGGCAAGATCTCATAAAGCAGTTTCGGATACATAACGCCCCCTCCCCCCGGAACCAAATTTATTGCAAATCGCATGCCACGCCTTTATCTGTGTTATTTACGCGACATGGGGCCCGCTCTATGTTGTATAATGAGGCAATTTTTGGGGGATATCCATGGCCACGATCGAGGCAACAAAAGCAAATTTTGAACAACTGGTCGACACCAATCCGTTCGTGATCGTCGATTTCTGGGCGCCGTGGTGCGCCCCCTGCCGGGCGTTCGGTCCGATTTTCGAGGAGGCCTCCGAACGACACCAGGACATCGTCTTCGCCAAGGTCAACACCGAGGCCGAGACCGAGCTTGCCGCCCATTTCCAGGTGCGCTCCATCCCAACCCTGTTGATCTTCCGCGATCAGATCATCCTGTTCGCCCAGCCTGGCAGTCTGCCGAAAAAGGCCCTGGAGGAGATCATAGATCAGGCGCGGACGGTGGACATGGACGCGGTGCGCCGCGAGGTGGCCGAGGAGGCCGAGCACGATCATGGATGTTGCGGCCATGATCACGGCGGTGAGGGGCACCAGCATTAGAAACATTGCGGGCTTATCGTTCAGCCAGTACACTGCGGGCTTTGCGTGATCCCGTGGATTCGTGAAGCCCATTCCCCCAGATTCCGTGGGACTGGTAACCCCAGCCCGGTTGCGATTCGCAAAACCGCTGGCGCTGGCAAGTGGCGGCGCATTGGCGGATTACGAGATCGTTTATGAGACCTACGGAACACTAAACGCCGAGGCCAGCAACGCGGTGCTTGTGTGTCATGCCCTAAGCGGCAGTCACCACGTCGCGGGCTATCATAGTGCCGACGACAAAAGGCCCGGGTGGTGGGAACACCATGTGGGCCCCGGCAAGAGCCTGGACACCCGCAAATTCTTCGTCGTGGCCTGCAATAATCTCGGCAGCTGTTTTGGTTCCACGGGCCCGGCATCCATCAACCCGGCAACCGGTCGCGCCTACGGCCCGGAATTTCCGATGGTGACGGTCGGCGACTGGGTGGCAAGCCAGGCGCGGCTTGCCGATCGGCTGGGGATCCGGAAATGGGCGGCGGTGGTGGGTGGCAGCCTCGGCGGCATGCAGGCCCTGCAGTGGGCGATCGACTACCCAGACCGCGTGGCGCATACGGTCATCATCGCCGCCGCGCCCAAGCTTACCGCCCAGAACATCGCCTTTAACGAAGTGGCGCGCCAAGCGATATTGACCGACCCGGACTTCCACGAGGGGCGGTTCTATGACCATGCCACCGAGCCCCGCCGGGGACTGCGTATTGCGCGCATGCTCGGGCATATCACCTACCTTTCCGACGACATCATGCGTGAGAAATTCGGTCGGGGCCTGCGCGGTGGAAAGCTCAACTTCGACTATCAGGTCGCCTTCGAGGTCGAAAGCTACCTGCGTCATCAGGCCGACAGCTTCGTCGGCCACTTCGACGCCAACACCTATCTGCTCATGACCAAGGCGCTCGATTATTTCGATCCGGCAGGCGCGGCCGATGGCAATCTCGCCGCGGTGCTCGCGCCCGTCAAGGCCGACACGTTGGTCATAGCCTTCACGAGCGACTGGCGGTTTGCCCCGGCACGCTCGCGGGAGATCGTAAAGGCGCTTCACGACAACGATCTCAACGTAAGCTACGCGGAGATCACGGCCTCCCACGGCCATGACGCCTTCTTGATGCGCATCCCCCGCTATGTCGACATCTTCACCGCCTATATGGACCGCGTGTACGCGGGGCTTACGTCATGATCCCGGCACGCGTCGACTTTCGCATCATCGGCGACTGGATCCGCCCAGGAAGCCGGGTGCTGGATCTGGGCTGCGGCGATGGATCGCTGCTTGCCTACTTGGCCGAGAGCAAGGGCGCAAGCGGTTATGGGTTGGAGATCGACGATGCCCACGTCGAAGAGTGCGTCAGGCGTGGCGTGAACGTGATCCAGACCGACCTTGACGCGGGCCTCTCCGAATTCGACGAACGCTCTTTCGATTATGTCGTGCTGTCACTCACCCTGCAGGCGGTGCGCTACCCGGACCGGCTGCTGCGCGAGATGCTGCGCGTGGGTACCGAGGGTATCGTCACCTTCCCGAATTTCGGTCACTGGCGCACGCGCTGGCAACTTGGTGTCCTCGGGCGCATGCCGGTGTCCGCGGCCCTCCCTCATGAATGGTACAACACGCCTAATATCCATCTGTGCACGCTACTGGATTTCGCGCGCCTGTGCGAACGCGAGCAGATAGAGGTCCTTGAGTCGCAGGTGGTCGATCACGCCCATAGACCACGGCTCGCGTTACGGCTGCTTCCCAATCTCCTTGGGGAGATTGCCCTCTACAGGTTCCGGCGTGCGCGATTACCTTAAGCGCCGGGACGTCCGCGTACGACTTTTTTGGATTGCCGTACTGTATGTGGCTGAAGGTCTGCCGTTTGGGCTGTTTAGCGATGTGTTCCCGGTCGCGTTCCGTGAGGGTCACGCGCCCCTTTCGGAGATCGGGGTCATAAGCCTGCTCGGGCTACCGTGGACCCTTAAGTTTCTCTGGGCGCCGGCCATCGATCACTTTCGTCATCACCGGTTGTGGATGCTCGGCGCGGACCTGCTCATGGCGCTCGCCCTGGGACATCTGGCGTGGGACCGCGGGGTGGGACCGGCGGCGCTGGTCGCGATCGGGGTGTTCACTTTGCTCTCGTCGACCAATGACATCGCCATAGACGGCTACAGCCTGGAGCTGCTCGAAGTCGAAGAGATGGGGATCGGCAACGGCCTACGGATCGGATTCTACCGCGCCGGCATGCTGGCCGCAGGCCTTGTGCTGATTGCAAGCACTTACCTCGGCTGGCGCTACGCTTATATCCTGGCCGGGGGCCTCGTGATCGCAGACGGCCTCGCCTGCTTGGGGGCCCCCAGGGAACGCGCGCGCGCGGCCGTCGACCGGCAATCCCTTGGTCAAGAGCTCGCCTCCTTGAGCCGCCGCCCCAAGGCGCTCGCCCTGGTATTGGCCTTGCTGCTCGGTGCCGTGTGGCTTGCCAATGACACGCTGCACTGGTCGCGCGCCGTCCCGCATCTTTTCGTCTATGCCGCCGCGGCGGCCCTCCTCGCCTGGGGCGCGAGCCTGTGGCGCCACGATCCGCAGGCCCCGCCGGCCTCCGACGGCCCGCTGTTTGGTGCCCTGTTGGAGATAGCCGGGCGTCCTGGGATGCCGGCCGTGTTTGTCTTCATCGTCCTCTATAAACTCGGCGACAGCGCCATCGGCTTTATGATCAAGCCGTTCTGGGTCGATCACGGTTTCAGCGCCGCGCAGATCGGGGCGGTATCGGTCATAGCCGGTATAGGGCTGTCGATCCTAGGTGGTCTCATCGGCGGCTACATCACCGATCGCATCGGTATCTACAAGGCTCTATGGGTGTTGGGTCTCGTCCAGGTGCTGCCCAATCTCGGCTATGCGGCATGCGCGCGCATCCTGCCACGCGCCGCGCTCGGGGCGCCCATCCCGCTTGACCACGAACTCCTCCTATATTCCGTGAGCGCCCTGGAATCCTTTGCCGCCGGGCTCGGCACCGCGGCCTTTCTGGCGTTCCTCATGGCCATCGTGCGCAAGGAACGCGCCGCCACCGAGTACGCCCTGCTGTCGTCCTTGTTTGCCGTCAGCCTGCGATTCGCCGGGTTCGCGAGCGGCTTTGGGGCGCAGGATCTCGGCTACGCACTCTACTTCCTGCTGACCTTCCTGCTTGCGTTCCCCGCCTATTTGTTGCTGCCGGCGGCCGGGCGCATGCTGACGGTCATGCGCCCCGAACCCCCGCCACCGGCCTGATGACCGGTCCGAAGATCATCTTGCGAAAACGGCCGAGGCCTTGAACTTATGTTGCGCATCGTCACCATCAATCTCAACGGCATACGCTCGGCGTGCGCCAAGGGCTTTCTGGCCTGGCTCGCCCAGGAGGACGCCGATGTCGTATGCCTGCAGGAGCTAAGGGCCCAGGAGCCGGATCTGGCACCGGAGATGCGCGCGCCGGCCGGCTACCAGGGCTACTTTCATTGTGCCGACAAACGTGGCTACAGTGGCGTTGGCATCTACACCAAAAGGCCCCCCGATCGCGTCGTGGCCGGAGTCGGGCGACGCGACATCGATGCCGAGGGGCGCTATCTCGAACTTGTGTTCGGCGCGCTCTCGGTGGTGTCGGTATACCTCCCGTCGGGCTCGAGCGGACCCGAGCGGCAGGCCGCGAAATTCGCTTTCATGGACCATTTCTTCCCGCAACTTGCGACACTCGCTCAGTGCGGGCGCGAAGTCGTGCTTTGCGGGGACTTCAATATCGCGCACCAGGAGATCGATCTCAAAAACTGGCGCGGCAACCGCAACAACAGCGGCTTTTTGCCCGAGGAGCGGGCGTGGTTCACACGCGTCTTGGGCGAGCTTTCGTTCGTCGACGTGTACCGGGCCTTGTATCCCGCCGAAGGCGAGGGTTCTTATACCTGGTGGAGTCACCGCGGGCAGGCCTGGGCAAAAAACGTCGGGTGGCGGATCGATTATCAGATCGCCACACCCGGCCTTGCCGCCCGAGCCCGCGCGGCGCGGGTCTACAAAGACCAGCGCTTTAGCGACCACGCACCACTCATTATCGACTATGATTTATAGCATTCGTCGGGCCTTACACCCGGATATCCATTCGAGGATCATGACATGTCACGCCTGAAGGCCGCATCCTGGCACCTGGCGCTCACCGCCGGGGCGCTTGCCGTCGTTTTTGTTGTCGCACGCACGCTTTGGTACCCGCGCCCACTGTTCGCCGCCGACGGCGGCTGGCAAGCCTATGGGCTTTTGGCCGGAGCAAGCCTGGTGCTCGGGCCGCTACTCACGCTCATCGTATTTCGCGCCGGCAAAAAGGGCCTGCGCTTGGACCTTACGCTCATCGCCATCGCCCAAGTCGTCGCGTTCGTGTTTGGCGTCCACCTGCTCTATACCCGCCGCATCCAGATGGTCGTCTACTCCCAAGGGGCATTTCATGCCCTGGACGCCGCCCACATCGCCCTCATCGGGGCAAAGGGCCAGGCGCTGCTACGTACCCTGCCGGCACGCCCGGCCTATGTCTATGTGAAACTGCCGCGCAGCAAAAAGGCCCTGCTCGGGGTCGAGATCCGCACGCTTCAGGGTGAACCGCCGGTCTTTCTGCGTGGCTGGCGTTATCGGCCCTACACGGCGGCGGAACGGAAACAGGTCCTTACCCATGGCTACCCGTTTCTTGCCTTGGCGCGCACCAACCGCGTGGCCGCCGCCGCCATCGCGCGCTTTCGCAAGCACCACCGGCGGCTTGTCCATTACGTCTTCGTGCCGCTGCGCGGGACCTACACGAGCGTGATGCTGGTCCTCGACCGGAGCGACGGCCGGGTCGCCGATGTGCTAGCGTTCAATCCGGGCTTCGGACAACCACCGACATGAACGATACGCAAGACGCATTTTTTGACCTCGCCGTATCCTGCGGGGCGCTGCGCTTCGGCGCCTTCACTCTCAAATCGGGGCGCCAAAGCCCTTATTTTTTCAATGCCGCGGCATTTGCCTCGGGGCGCGCGCTCACCGAACTCGGGCGCCTGTACGCACGCGCCGTCGAGACTAAGGGACTTCCCTATGACGTGATATTCGGACCCGCCTATAAGGGCATTCCGCTCGCGGTGGCGCTGGCCTTAGGGCTCGCCCTCGAATATGGCCGCGACACCCCCTACTGCTTCAATCGCAAAGAAGCCAAGGATCACGGCGAGGGCGGAATCACCGTGGGCGCGCCCTTGCGCGGCCGGGTCCTGGTCATCGATGATGTCATATCGGCGGGGACCTCGATCGCGGAATCGGCGCGCATCATTGCCGATGCCGGCGCCACGCTCGCCGGCGTCGTGATCGCCCTCGATCGCGAGGAGCGCGGCAGCGGCACACAGTCGGCGGCCTCCGAGGTGGCGGCCCGCCACCAGGTCCCGATAATAAGCCTCGGACGGCTATCCGGGCTACTCGCCTACCTCGGCCGGCGCGAGGACCTTGGGCAATATCGTAAGGCCGTTGCCGACTATCGGGCCCAGTACGGCACAGGCGATACGGACTGAAAGGTGCCGTATCTTCCCAGGCCTGCACGCGACTTCCCATAACCGGCCTTCTAGACCAACAACCTGAGACCCACCCCGATTGTCAGAACCTCGAAGGCGCGCTTGATCCAACGATTCGAGGATCCGACAGCGATATGCGCCCCGGCGTAGCTGCCGCTCAACGCCCCAGCCAAAAGCCACGGGAGCCATGACCACTGGATCTGTCCGAATGACCCCAAGGTCGCGGCGCCGACCGCGTTCCAGGCAAGCCCCACCAAGGTCAGGGTATAGGCGACCGCGGATTTATAATCGAGCCCGAACCAGCGCACCAACCACAAGGTGCAAAAGAGCCCGGTCCCGGAGGTGATCGAGCCGTTTAAAATGCCAATGACAAAAAGGCCGAGCCCGCCCAAGATAAGGCCCCGCGGATCGCGGTGGCGCGCCACGGCCACCTGCCCGAGATCATGGCGGCGCCACGAATAAAGCCCAAGGCCCACGGTCAACGCCCCCAGAACCGTGCGTATAAGGGTCTGCGGAATGGCCAACACCACGAGCGCCCCCAGAAGCACGCCCGGCAGTCCCGAGGCCAGGACCAACCACACGAGACGCGGGTTCAATAGCCCGCTGCGCCCATAGCGGCTTGCGGCACCCACGCCCAGCGCTACGCTTGCGACCTTATGGGTGGCCAGCGCCTGCGGATAAGGGAGCCCCAAAAACAGCAACAGAGGCAGCTGAATAAGACCCACGCCACCCCCGGCGGTGGCCGCGAAACCGTTCGCCAAAAACGCCACGCCCACCAAAAGTAAAGGCCGATCCAGCATTTGACTTTCCGTAACCCCGCGCCTTAATTAGTGTAGCTATGTTGAGTCGGCCTTCCATCACCCCCGTGCTGGCCGTGGCCCTGGCCCTGCTCGCGGGTATGGACGCCGCGGGGTCGGCCGTGGGCGCGATCTTCAAATGCCGGTCCGCCGACGGCCACTGGATCTATGCCGGTCGCCCGCCGACCGGCTGCCGCGGCCCGGCGACCATACTCCCCCTGACCCCCGCCGTGCACCGCGCCGAGCCGCCGCGGGGCCGGGAATTGGGGCCGCCCGCGCGCCCGACGCCGAGACACCTGCGGGCACGCCTGCGGCGCGACGAGGCCACCTTGCGTGCGCTCCGCGCCACCCACGCACCGCGCGACCCGGCCCTTGAGCGCTGGCGGACCCACGCCCTGCGGGCCGTGACCGCCGATATTGCCACGCTGCGCCATGACCTGGCGGCACGGTAGGCCGCCGGCTTAAAAGGGCCGCCACGAGGGGCGAACGAGGGGACACAGGGCCTAGCCATAGATTGATGTTTCAATGAGAGGGGCCGCGTTGCCCATGATGGCCGCCCGATGGGTGGGGTTTGCGGTTCGCGACCTTACGCAAAACGATACCACTTGGGGGTCGCGACCGGCCGCGCATGGCGCGCCACCACCCGCACCATCCCGGCCGACGGTACGATCCACCTTGCCAAGACCGGCCGGACATCGCACACTAGCAAGGATTTGCACGGACTCGGTAGCCTTCCCCAATTTAAGTTGTTTCTTTTATAAAGCGGGTTTATCGGTTTTCCGTAAAACTTGATTAGTTTTACAAACCGTAAGGCTATAGAGTCTCGCCGACCGGGCACGCCCGGTATCCGCCTTATAACCGAGGAAAATCGTTAATGTCGAGATTGGTGAGACCCCACGGTAGCGCGGCGCTGAAGCCCCTCCTTTTGACTGGGACTTCGGCGACAGCCGAAAAAGAACGGGCCAAAGGCCTTCCCGCCATCCCCATGTCATCACGCGAGACCGGGGACGTCATCATGCTGGGTATCGGCGGATTCACGCCCCTGGACGGGTTCATGAATCAGGCCGACTGGCGCGGCGTATGCGATGACATGCGTCTGTCGAACGGCGTTTTCTGGCCCATCCCGATCACCTTGTCCGCCGATGAAGCCACGGCCGCCAAACTGCGCGTCGGCTCCGATATAGCGCTCGTCGACAGCGAATCCGGCGAGATCATGGCCACCATGACGGTGACCGAGAAATACACCATTGACAAGGCCCATGAATGCCAAACGGTCTTCAAGACCACGGATCTTGCGCATCCTGGCGTGAAGATGGTCATGGAACAAAAGGCGGTGAACATCGCCGGCCCGGTCAAGGTCCTCTCGCAAGGAGAGTTTCCGACCAAATACGCGGGAACGTATATGACGCCCGCCGAGACCCGTGCCCTCTTTGAAAGCAAGGGCTGGTCCACGGTGGCGGCCTTCCAGACCCGCAACCCCATGCATCGCTCGCATGAATATCTGGCGAAAATCGCCGTAGAAATCTGCGATGGCGTCCTGATTCACTCGCTGCTTGGCAAACTCAAGCCCGGTGATATACCGGCTGAAGTACGGTCGAAGGCGATCGCCAAGCTGATCGAGGTCGCGTTCGTCAAAGATACCGTCGTCCAGTCCGGCTATCCCCTCGACATGCGCTATGCGGGACCGCGCGAGGCCCTGCTGCATGCGCTATTTCGTCAAAACTACGGCTGCTCCCACCTCATCGTCGGCCGCGACCACGCGGGGGTCGGCGATTACTATGGGCCGTTCGATGCCCACAAGATCTTTGACGAGATTCCGGCCGGGGCGCTTGAGACCAAACCTCTGAAGATCGACTGGACGTTCTGGTGTTACAAGTGTGGCGGCATGGCGTCGACCCGGACATGCCCCCACAACGAAAAGGATCGCCTGCTTCTGTCAGGCACAAAACTGCGTAAGGCCCTGTCGGAAGGCCAGGATGTCCCGGCGGAATTCAGCCGCCCGGAGGTTCTGGCCATCCTGCGGGATTATTACGCGAACCTCAAAGACGACGAAAAGGTAGAGGTCAAGCTGAGCGGTCATTCGGCGAAATAGCCGAGAGCGAGCCCTGCCCGGACGCATCGTCATAATTTTACTTTCCTAGAAGCGGAGTTAACCATGCCAACGTTTGTTCGCACAGATAAATGCGATGGCTGCAAGGGTCAAGACAAGACCGCATGCATGTACATCTGCCCTCATGATCTTATGCTGCTCGACAAGGATGGCTCGAAGACCGGCCATGCGATGAAGGCGTTCAATCAGGAGCCCGAGCAGTGCTGGGAGTGCTATTCCTGCGTCAAGATCTGCCCGCAGAATGCGATTGAGGCGCGCCACTACGCCGATGTCGTGCCCATGGGCGGCTCCGTGCAACCGCTGCGCGGCACGGATTCCATCATGTGGACCATCAAGTTCCGCAATGGCAACATGAAGCGCTTCAAGTTTCCGATCCGCACCACGCCCGAAGGCTCGATCAACCCCTATGGCAACAAGCCCAAGGCCGATCTCTCCAAGCTTACGGACATGGCACTCTTCACCGAGGCCAAGGCGTATCCGTGTGATCGGAGTCAGTTGATCCGCGCCAAGTAGTCGCGACGCGGTTTTTAATCGACACCCGGCATAACGGGCCGTGATCCCGGGCCGGGTCTCTCAAGTAGGGTGAAACATGTCAACAGAAGCTACATTTGGTAATCCCCAGGTCGTTGAGGAGACCGTCGACATCCTTCTGATCGGTGGCGGTATGGCCGCCTGCGGCGCAGCCTATGAGATCATGCGCTGGACGGAAGGGACGGGGCTCAAGGTGAAACTGGTCGACAAGGCCGCCATGGATCGCTCCGGCGCCGTGGCTCAGGGCCTGTCCGCCATCAATACCTACATGGGCGGCCAGGATCCGGCGGATTACGCGCGCATGGTGGCCAATGACCTCATGGGTATTACCCGTGACGACCTGGCCTATGACGTCGGCCGTCACGTCGACGACTCGGTCCACCTGTTCGAGGAGTGGGGCCTGCCGATCTGGAAGCAGCCGGGCGACGAAGAGAAGCCCTTGAAGGACGGCGGCAAGCCCGTACGGTCCGGCAAATGGCAGATCATGATCAATGGCGAGTCCTATAAGGTCATCGTCGCCGAGGCCGCCAAGAAGGCCCTGGGGATGGACAACATCCAGGAACGCGTGTTCATCGTAAAGCTCGTGAACGACAAGAAGGACCCCAAGCGCGTAGCGGGTGCGGTCGGTTTCAGTGTTCGCGATCACAAGGTCTACGTCTATAAATTCAAGGCGTGCCTGCTCGTGGCAGGCGGCGCGGTGAACATCTTCCGTCCGCGCTCCGTGGGCGAGGGCACGGGCCGTGCCTGGTACCCGGTATGGAACGCAGGCTCGACCTACGCCATGGCCGCCGAGGCCGGCGCCGAGCTCACCATGATGGAGAACCGCTTCGTGCCCGCCCGCTTCAAGGACGGCTACGGTCCGGTCGGTGCCTGGTTCCTGCTGTTCAAGGCCAAGGCCATCAACGCCTTCGGCGAGGTCTACATGGAGCGCAACAAGGAGATGCTAAAACAGTATCCTCCGTACGGTCTTGCCCATGTGCCCGCGAGCTGCCTGCGTAACCATCTCATGCTGCATGAGATGAAGGAAGGCCGTGGTCCGATCTACATGGATACGCCGACCGCGCTTGCCAAGCTCGCCGAGACCATGACCCCGAAGGAGATCAAGCACCTCGAGGCCGAGGCCTGGGAAGACTTCCTCGATATGTGCATAGGCCAGGCCGGAGTCTGGGCGGGCGAGAACATCGAGCCCGAGAAGAAGCCGTCCGAACTGATGCCGACCGAGCCCTACCTGCTCGGCTCGCACTCGGGCTGCTCGGGGATCTGGGTCTCCGGACCTGAGGATCTGGGCGCGCCGGACGACTGGCATTGGGGCTACCGCTCCATGACCACCGTCAAGGGCCTGTTTACCGCAGGTGACGGCGTGGGCGCATCGGGCCACAAGTTCTCCTCGGGCTCGCATGCCGAAGGGCGCATCGCCGCCAAGGGCATGGTCAAGTTCGCGCTCGACAATAAGGACTGGGTGCCGGAGCTCGACACGCCGGTCAATGAGCTTGTGGAAGAGATCTATCGTCCGGTTCGTACCTTCCTGCAGCACAAGGACTACACGACGGCAATCGACGTCAACCCGAACTACATCACGCCGCGCATGCTGCAGTTCCGCCTGCAGAAGATCATGGACGAGTATGTGGCGGGGGTTGCGACCTGGTACCAGACCAACGGCAAGATGTTGGCGGTTGCCGAAGAGAAGCTCGAGATGCTGAAGGAAGACGCGCTCAAAATGCGCGCCAAGGACCTCCATGAGCTGTTGCGCGCCTGGGAGAACTACCATCGCGTGCTGGCGGCCGAGGCCCACATGAAGCACATTCAGTTCCGCGAGGAGTCCCGTTACCCCGGCTTCTACTACCGGATGGACTACAACTTCGTCGATGAAAAGAACTGGAAGTGCTTCGTGAACTCGACGTACGACCGCAAGACCAAAAAGTGGAACGTGTTCAAGCGTCCGCACGTCGACCTCGTCTCCAAGCCCACCGCGCCGTAAATTCGGTACCTGCGGGCTTAAAACGAGGTATAATGAGGGGGTCCTCCGGGACCCCCTTTTTTTATCCGGCGTATTGTGCTTTTCCACGAGGAACCCCCATGAGTCAAGATCCCTCCGACGCGCGTCCGCAAAGCCCCATAACCCCCGTCAAGCTTGATCTGGATGACCACTTCCAGTTTGCCTGCCACAGCCAGATCGCCTGCTTCAATAAATGCTGTCAGAGCATCGATATCCAGCTCACGCCTTACGATATTCTGCGTCTCAAGACCCGGCTTCAGATAAGCGCGCGCGAGTTCTTGTTTCGTCACACGGTCCCATTTGAAATGGACGGCCACGGCGTTCCGGGCCTCAAACTGCGCACCGAGGGCGAGTCGACCCGCTGCCAGTTTTTGACTGACGAGGGCTGCAGCGTCTACGAGGATCGGCCGACTGCGTGCCGCTATTACGCGCTCGGCCTTATGTCGATGCGCAAAAAGGATGCCTCGACCGACGAAGATGCGTATTTCATCGTCAAGGAAGAGCATTGCCTGGGCCATTACGAACCACAGACACAGACCGTGCGCGCCTACCGCGAGAGCCAGGGCGTCGACATCTATGACGACATGAACCGCGAATGGCGGCAGGTCGTTTTGAAGAAACGTTCATGCGGGCCGACCATAGGTAAGCCCTCGGATCGCAGTCTGCAGTTGTTCTTTCTCGCGAGCTATGACCTAGACGGGTTCCGGGACTTCATCGGCACGCCATCCTTCGATGAGGTCTATGTGGTGGCGCCGCAAGAACACGAACAACTGATGCAAGACGACGCGGCCCTCATGCGCTTTGCGTTCCGTTTCCTAAAGCAGTCGCTCTTCGGCGAGATGACAATCCCCGAACGCCCCGGGGCGTTGGAAAAGCGCCTCGAGCGCCGCCGGGCGCGCACAGCCGAGGCCCCAGGCGAGGCCGCGGGCCGCTAGGCCCCACCCGCGCGACGGGGGTCCCCGCCCGCGGGCCCCGTGCCCACGGGCGTGTCGTTTGGGGCAAGCCACGTGGTACAGCCGTCGGCGGGCGTCAGCGGGCCGGCAAGATCTCCCGTGTAACGGTCGCAACCCCAGCGGCGCATCGCCTCGTACTGCGCCGTATGGTTGACGGGGGCCACGACCGCGATGGCGAGCGCGTGCAGGGTTGTGATGATCGCGCTCAGGCTTTCGACCGACTTCGGATCCGCCTGGTCGTCGACGGTGAATGAGCTATCGAGCCACACCGCGGACGGCGCAAGCGGCTTTAGGTAGGGAAGACTGGAATCCCCGGCCCCGTATTCAGTGAGCACCACTTCGACCTCGCGCTCGCGCCAGGCGCGCCGTGCCGTGATTGTGGTCTGCGGGTCGTCCATGAGGTCCTCCTCGCGGATTTCAAGGGCCACTGAACCGGGGTGTACGCCGACATCGGCCAGCACGGCATGGAATGACTCCTGGAAACGGGCGTCAGAAAACGGCCCGGGACCGAGGCGGATGAAGACCGGTGGCACTATAAGACCCGTATGGCGCCATTGGCGCATCTCGCCGCCCAATTGGCGCAGCGCCCACTCGGCAAGCGGCATAGCGAGCCCAGCCTCCTCGGCGACCGCCAGGAATTCGTCGGCATCGAGCAGGCCCTGCTCCGGATGATGCCACTTGATGAGCGCCTCCATGGCCACTAGGCCATGGTCGCGGATCGCGCGCACCGGCTGGTAGTAGAGGACCAACTCGCTTGCACTCAAGGCCTTATGCAGGTCGCGTGCCAGCCGAACCTTATCGCTTGAGGTCGCGTTCACGGCCTCATCGTAACAACGATACTGGCCTCGGCCCGAGCGCTTGGCCTGATACATGGCGGCATCGCTGTGGCGCAAAAGGCTTGCGGCGTCGCGGCCGTCCTGAGGATAGAGCGCGACACCGATACTCGCGCTGGAATAAAGCGTTTTATCATCCAGGAGATAGGGCGTAGACAGGGCCCGCAAAAGCTTGTCTGCGATCAGGGCGGCATCCAGGGGCGTGACGAGCGCCGCCGTCAGGATGACGAATTCATCCCCCCCGAAGCGTCCGACGGTGTCCTCGGCGCGCAGCGCCTCCTGGAGACGGCGGGCCACGAGGCGCAAAAGCCGGTCGCCCCCGTCATGGCCAAGCGAGTCATTGACACCCTTGAAATCGTCGAGATCGACGAACATCACCGCAAACAACTGGCCGCTTCGTTCAGCGCGGCGAATGAGCTGGTCGATGCGCGTCTGGATCAGTGCGCGGCCCGGAAGATCGGTCAGGGCGTCGTGGGTGGCCACATGCTCCATGCGCCGCTCGGCCTCCTTGCGCCCGGTCGCGTCGCGCGCGTTGCCGATGAAGCGCCGCTTGCCCCCCAGGTAAAACTCCGACACGCGCAGGTCGATCGGAAACTCGCTACCATCCCGGCGCCGGCCCATCAGCTCCCGCCCGATCCCGATGATCCGCGCCTCGCCGGTCTCCCGATAGTGGCGCAGGTAATCATCGTGATGACTGCGGTGCGGCTCGGGCATGAGCACGCTTACGTTACGGCCGATCACCTCCTCGGGCGCATAGCCAAAGAGACGCGCCATGGCCGGATTGAAAGTCTCGATGATACCGGTCTCCGAGATCGTGGTGATCCCTTCATCGACACTGCTCAAGACCGCCTGCACATGGTTCTCGGTGTCTTTGAGCCGCGCGTGGGCCTCATAGGCCGCCCGTTCCGAGGCCACGAGATCGGCTACGAGCGGCGCGAACTGCCAGCGCAACACGAAGAGCGCGACCGCAAGCACCCCGAGGATGAGCGGCAGCACCACGGCAAATTCCCGATATACAGGGGCATAGAGCGCCGCCGTGTCCATGGTGAGCACCATGCCAAGGCCGGTGTGACCGACAGGCCGGTAGGCGGCGGCGACCTGGTGCCCGAGATAATTGCGCGTCACCACAAAGCCGGTGTGGCCAGAGAGGGCGTAGCTCATGGGCACCGGGACGCCGTCACGGCGGCGCCCAACTGAGGGAAACGCCTGGGTGGGATCGAAGGTGTTCGGAAAACAGCTCATGCGTGCGCCCGCCGGGCCACACAGACCGACATTGGCCGCCGAATGCAGGGCCTTGGCCCCAAGCAGGAGGCGGCTTAGCATCGGCAAGGGCGCATCGCCTACCGCCCAGCCGACGACCGCACCGTGGCGGTAGACCGGCAGGCCGGTACGCAGCACAAAGCCGCGCGTCGCATTCCACAAAAGGGTTGTGCCCAGCTCCCCGCGCAAAGGCATGTCCACGACCGGATGGGCCATGAAGTGGCCAGCACGGGCATAAAGCGTCCCGGCATTCGTGTAGAGCGCCAACGCCGACAGCCGCATGGGCAGGAAGGCGCGCAGCCCCCGGTCCGCGGCCGAGCGCGCCGCGCCTCCGGCACCGGCCGCCAGTTGATCGGCGAGAAACGGGCGGGTCGCCACCATGCGCACGCGTAACCGCGCGTCATGGATGTCGCGGACCGCCCACTGCACGCGCAGCGCCAACCCCGACACGAGATTGCGCCGCACGGCGGTATCGGCGTTGGTGCGCATCACGGTAAAGACCGCAAGACCGGTGATCGCGCCGACTCCCACAACGAGCAACGCGGCCACGATATTGATCGCCCATCCACGCCGCCTTAAATCCATTGTCCGCGCCCCAGTATCCTGTCGTCACCCGCGACCATCACGCGCCCGCCGGTCCCGCGAACGCCTCCGCGGCATCCCTCCGCACCCCGCTCATTTGATAAACATCATAGCCTAAGATGGAGGGCGCCGCCCTTGGGGCTTTCCCGGCCTTTGCCCCAATGCCCGCGAAGGCATAGGGGCGCCGGCCGGTATCCGCTGGATGATCGATCCCGAGGAAGAGTATAGAAGGCGTCGGGTTACAAGCAAACCAGGGCTACGGCGGAAACTCTGTAAGCCCGAAGGGTGCCTGTCGGAAAAAAGCCGCTGGGTCGCGCGCGCGGGAATCTGCCCGCCAGGGCCTTGACATCAGGCGGTCATCAGCGCCCCCGCCCGTCGTTTCCGTTCGAGACCACCGTTTTTACCGCGCCGCGACACGCGCTTACCCCCGCGACACCGGGACCCCGAACGGCGCGCGATCGCGCAGACCGCTATTCGGGTCCGAAACAGGCCGCGTAGTCGGTGCATACACGGCAACTGGGGGCCTTGCATAGGGCCACCTGCGCCTGCCGACAGAGCTCCTTGTAGAAGAACTTCTTCCACTTCATGTTGTGGACGTTCCTCTCATAAAGTGCGGTGAAGTGCCAACGCAAAAGCCCTGAGAGCTCTTCACGCCCGTTTAGCCCCATGTCCTGCCAGAGGTGGTTGTCTCCGAGGCACGCGGTGGCAATGGTAAAGGCCAACCAGAGCGTCTCGCGGGACCGGTCAGCGCGATGCGCCAACAGCAGCTCGACGAGCTCGCCATGCTCCTCAGCCCGCAAGGGGTCACAGCCCGGGACCTCAGGCGCGGCGTCATCTCCCGCATGCCCGGCCAAATGACGCCGGCGCAGGACCGAGAATTCCCGGGAATCAAGACCCAATGTATGAAATCGCGAGAGCACGCCCGCAAACGCGCGTGCGACGATAGGGTCTGCGGGTCGAACCCTTGGTGTCAGTGTGTCACGTGATCGGTCTACGGTCATCGCCCTAGCCTCCTTCCTGCATGGGTGCATGGGTATAGCACTTCTTCGGACAGATCTTGGCGCAGGCCTCGCACCCCACGCAGTTCTTTGGCTGCGCGATGGTCATGACCTTTTTCTCATACTCCCCGTCATCGTCGTCATCCGCGCCGATGGCAATGGGTACGGTCTCACCCTCGTCGGTCAGTCCCACAAGCTGCAGGACGTCGCGCCCGCACACCCGATAGCAGCGCCCGCAACCGATGCACTTGTCGCGGTTTAAGCCTTGGACGAACCGCGGGACCCAGCTGCGTCCGTCAGGCATGGTGACCGCGATGTCAGCCACTGCCGCCTCCCGCCTGAGCGAGTTCGGCGCGCGCCGCGGCCAGGGCCCGGTAGGCCTCATGGGTGTGAGCGGCCACCTCGCGGATCGTCTCCCAACCGACCGGAAGGTCCTCGGCCAGGTCGTGCAGCCGCATCTTGTGTTCGATCGCCTGGGCGCTCAGTTTCTTGATCCGCTTCTTCAGGGTTTCGGTGTCACCGCCGATAAGCTCTTCATTCATGGCCTTAAAGCCCATAGTTGGCAAGATCTGGATATTGCGTGATCATGGCGACCGCATCGGCGACGAGCTTTTCGCCTTCCGCCCCCAGAGCGGCGAGCGTCGGGTAGCCGTAGCGATGCACGTCGCGCAAGTGTTTATTCACGACCACGATGCGTCCGGCGAGCAGCACGAGACGCCCGAAACCCTCATGGTGCATCTTGATCATGGGCTGGGCCATGACCCCCGTCCGGCGTTCGACGCACAGCCCCACGGCATTGTAGAAAAGCTCGAGACGCCAGAGGGTCTCCGGGTCCGGATCGCCGATGATCGGCATCTCCTTACGCTTGGCCTTGTCGATGACGTAGGGTTCGAGCAGGTCGCGGTCGGTCCGTCCGTCCCACGCCCCATGGGTATCCTGCGCCCGCCATTGCTTGACAAGCTCCCGGACGAACGGCGATTGCAGGACCCCATCGTCTTCCAAGACAGCCTCGTTATGCGCCATGGCCCACCTCCTCATCCCAGGCGAACACGCGCTTTTGGCCTTTGAGCAAGGCCTTGCGCAACCATGGCGGCGGAGTGCCGGCCAAGACCCGGCGCAACTGCATAAGGAGATCTTCGATCAGCTCCGGGCTCGAGACCTTCACCGGGTGGACATTCTTTGCGACCACGCGTGCCGCCCCCGACCCTCCGATGGCGGCCACATAAAGAATGGCGCAATCGGCTACCGCCTCGAGCTTGGGGCCAAGCTTGTCCTCGTTGCCGTCCTCGCTCAACTCGCCGTCGAATTCATGCACCTGCACGCGTTCGTAGCCATCCGCGGATATCTCGTAGACCGCGATGTTCTTGGCCCAACCGAAATGAGCGTCGACGCGCTTGAGATCCTGTGTTGCGAATGCGATCTTCATGGCGATTCAAGTCTCCCTTGTGGAATGATGAGGCAGGCCCACACCAGCGCACGTCGCGTCTCCCGCCGCGGGCCCCTGGCGGTGGTCTTGCAAAACATCAAAGGCCCCGTCGCCTGGCTGCCATTCGTGACCGTTGGCAAGAAAGATGTTGCCTACCTCGAAGACGAGGTCGCGCGTGCCCTTGTAGCCCACGATGACGCGGTGCGCGGCCCCCAGGCGATCGAATATCGGCAGACCCATGCGCAGAAATGGAATACCCAGGCGGTGCGCGGCCTGACGCCCGTGCGAATGGGTGATCAAGAGGTCGCAGCCGCCGGCCTGCGCCTCCAGATCCTCGAGATCACCGAGGCGTACGCCTTCGGCCGCGAGGCGGGCGAGCACCGGGGACTCGGTGGTAGTGACGGCCGCGGCAAGCTCGCACCCCATGTCCTTGCACCATGCCCCCAAGGCCCACAACAGGTCCGGCTCGGCGCCGATAGCCACCCGCTTGCCGCCGAAGAAGAAGTGGGCATCGAGCATGGCATCCACGAGTTGGCTGCGCTGTCTGCGGTATTTGTCGGGTACCGGTCGCCCGGACAAGGCGCTCAAATAGGCGTACAGCTCGTCTGCGGCCGCAAGCCCCGTCAGACTATCGAACACCTTCGCCGGTACCCCGGTCTTTTCCGTCAAGACCTGGGCCGCCGGGCGCATCTGTTCGCCGATCGCGATGGTCGCCTCCGAGGCGCCAATCTGTCCGATCTCGGTAACCGTAGTGCCGCCAAGGCTCGTGGGGCTGAAATCCTCCGGCACGTGGCCATCAAGCGAGCCGGACAGGTCGGGCAGGACGATGGGAGACAAACCGAAGTCGGTCACGATGTCGCGCAGCTCGACGATGTCCCCTGGGGTCATGTGGCAGCCTGGCAGGATGGTCACCTGGCCCTTGACGGTCGGCGCGGGCACCGCCAGGGCTTCCATGATGGCGGTAACGGCCTTGGCCCACCCGTCCTGGAAGGCCCCCTGATAATCCGGTGTCGACACATAGACGATCGGCATGTCGAGTTCCGGATGAGCCCCCTTGATAAGCCGTAGATCGCCCGCCACATCGTCACCCTTGGTCTCGGTAAGTCCGGTCGAGGCGATACCGATGAACGCCGGTTTTGCACGCTTGTGGATATTCAAAAGCGCTTTTTCGATATTTTCGCCGCCGCCGAGGATGGTTGTGACCTCATTCATGGCGGTGGTCTGCAGCGGGATCGATTCGCGGAAGTGGCGCACGAACAACACAAGCCCAAAGGCCGTGCATCCCTGCGAACCATGAAAGAGCGGCATGGATCCGGCGATTCCCAGAAAGGCAAGCGCCGCCCCCAACGGCTGGCTCATCTTTAGGGGATTGACCGTGCAGGCCTTGGTCGCAAGACCCGCGGCGCGGTCATGAATGGCAGCCGGGGCCGTCATGACGCCACCTTCGCATCCCATGGCGCCGGGCGGCGCACCTGCCCCCAGATCGGGTTTGTGAGCGCCTTGTCGATCTCGCCCACCAACGCCACCATGCCATCGTAACCGGCGTAGGCGTGGTGACGCTCCTGATTGATATCGAGCCAGGGGACCTTGGCCTTCAGGGCCACGAACTGTGAGCGCCCCCCCGAGAGCATGATGTCGGCGCGCGCGTCCTTCAAAACCCCGTACATCTCGCGCGGCGTCATGTCCTCGATCATATGGGCCTCGTCACCCATGATCTTCTTGATACGTTCCTTGTCCTCCTTGGTCGATTTCTTGACGCTCGTACCGACGATTTCGATGCCGATCTCCTGCAGCGCCGCGACCACGGACCACGACTTCACGCCGCCTGTGATCAAAAGCGCGCGCTTACCCTGAAGCCTTGGCCGATAGGCGCTAAGCCGTGCCCAGGCGCGCGCCTCCTCGCGCGCGACGAGGGTCTCGACACGCCCCGAAAGATCCGCGGGCGCGCCGCGCGCGATCAGCAAGCGCGCGATCTCGCGCAGCGCCTCGCTCATGTCCGACACGCCATAGAACGAACCCTCGAAGAACGGGATGCCGTAGCGCTCCTCCATCTTGCGCGCCACATTGATCATGGCCTTGGAGCACACCATCATGGCCGCGCGGGCGCGGTGCGCGGATGCCACTTCATGGTAACGCGCATCGCCGCTGATACAGGCAAGGACCCGGATACCGAGTTCGGCCAGCAGGGGTTTGACCTGCCAAAGCTCGCCTGCAAGGTTGTACTCGCCGATGATGTTGATGTCGTAGGGCGTCGTGTACTCTGGTTCCTTTGTGCCTATCACGTACTCGAGCAAGGCCTCGCCGGCCAACTTGTTGCCGAGGTTCTTGCTGCCGACAAAGCCCGGGGCATTGACCGGGATAATGGGCTTTCCAAACTTCACGCTCGCCGCCTTGCACAAAGCCTCGATGTCATCGCCTATGAGCGCGGTCACGCACGTCTGGTAGACGAATACCGCCGGCGGATCGTACTTGGCGAGGATTTCCTTTATGGCGCGAAACAGCCGCTTCTCGCCGCCGAACACCACATCCGTCTCGTTGATGTCCGTCGTGAACCCCGTACGGTACAGGAGCGGCCCGGAGGACTTCGCCCCGCGGTTGTCCCAGGAGTTGCCTTCGCAGGCGATCGGTCCATGCACCAGGTGCGCGACGTCGGTGATGGGGGCCAGGGCGATCTTGGCTCCGTCGAAGGCACAACCCCCGGCCGCCGCCCCCGGCTGCAGGGCACGGGTACAGCCTTTCTTACGCGCCTTGTCGTCCTTCCCCTGATTCTTGCCACAGGCCGGTTCATTGAAGACCTGCTGCACGGTATTGGCCAAGCTGTCCATACCACCTCCACGACATTCGCGGGCGCTTTACGCAAAGACAATGATGTCCTCGTCTGTTACCACATATTGGCAAGCGAGCCGCCAGAGCGCCGGATGGGCCGGGATGTCCGCGGCGCGATATTCGGCGTCGGTGAGCTTTCCGGCGCGATAGAGAAGCGTCTTTTCGTCGGCGCCCAAAATCACCCGCGCCGTGGCACGCTTGCGGTCACGGAACACGACCTTGACGGCACACGCCCCGCATAACCCCTGGCCGCAAGTTTTGTGCGCCGGCCACGGCACCTCGCGGGCAAGACTCAAAAGTGTCGCGCAGCGCGACGATTCGATATGGATTACACGCGCCACATCGAAGGGGGGAGCAATAAACGTCACGCTGCCCATAAATCACCTCTGACTTGCAACACATCCCTGATGTGTCATTGAGGGACCGCCCGCCGCATCAGACCGCGGTCGCCAGACCTACCGGATGATGTCGAAGCTGTAGTCGGTCTTGCCCGCTATGTTCGTATCGGCGTCGGTGACGTCAAAGATCTTATCCAGGATTTTCACGAGCGTGTTCATGGCGCCCTGGTAGCCCCACAACGGATAGCGGTGGTGGTGATGCCGGTCGAAGATCGGGAACCCTATCCGAATCAAGGGCGTACGCGTGTCACGCTCGAGAAACTTTCCATAGGTGTTGCCGATCAGGAAATCGACGGGCTCGGTGAACAATAGCGAGCGCATGTGCCAGAGATCGCGCCCCGGGTAGACGTGACAGCCCTTGCCAAAGGGCGAGGAATCCAAACTCGCCTGCACACGCGCCTCCCACTCCGGCGTGCCGTTGGTGGCCAGGATGTGCACGGGCTCGGCGCCAAGCTCGAGCAGAAAGCCGGCGAGCCCAAGGGTGAGATCCGGATCCCCATAAAGCGCGAACCGCTTGCCATGGATATGCGCCGACGAGTCGGCAATGGCGTCTACCAGCCGGCCGCGCTCGCGCGTGATCTCCTCAGGGATCACGCGCCCCGAGAGCCGCGCCACCTCCATCAGAAAGCGATCGGTGCCAGCCACCCCCATGGGGTGGTTGAAGGCCACGACCTCCTGGCCCTTCTTTTTGATATAGGCCAACGTCTTTGGTGTACAGAACTCCTGCATGGAAACCGTGGCCTTGGCGTGCACGGCGGCGGCGGCATCGCTTAGTTTCGTGCCTCCGTCGTACATGCGAAACTGGCCGTCGGTCGGGGTATCCCACGCATCGCTATTGTCCCCGAGGATCGTGTAGTCGATGCCCATGAGGCCAAAAAGGCGCTTGATCTCGCGCATATTGCCGACCGTATAGCCGTCGAAGCCGCCGATGAAGTTGATGCTGTCGCGCGCCTCGCGCACAAGCGGCGCTTCGGTTCCCGCCTTGCCATCCCAGAAATGCTCGAGGATGCTCCTCATGGTGTTGTCATAGCCTGTGACATGGCTGCCCACGAAGGCCGGCGTATGCGTGAAGGGAACATCGAACGGCTCGGGTACCGAGCCCTTTTCCTTCGCGGCCTTTATGAAGGCATTGAGGTCATCCCCGATCACCTCGGCCATGCACGTCGTCGAGACCGCGATCATCTTCGGCTTATAAAGGTTGTAGGCGTTTGCCAGCCCGTCGATCATGTTGTTCAGGCCCCCGAACACCGCGGCGTCCTCGGTCATGGACGACGACACGCACGATGTGGGCTCCTTGAAGTGCCGGCTGAAATGGCTGCGATAGTAGGCGACGCAGCCCTGCGACCCGTGCACGAACGGCAAGGTCCCCTCAAAACCCACCGCCGCAAACACCGCCCCCAGGGGCTGGCAGGCCTTGGCGGGGTTGACGACCAGGGCCTCGCGCGCGAAGTTCAGCTCGCGATATTCCTGAGTCTTGGTCCAGTCGACGGCCTTTTGCAGTTCGGCCGCCGGCACCGCGTTCTCGAAGGTTTTCTTGTTTTCGAACATGTTCACGTATTCCGGGGACCGGAACAAGGTGAAATGATCGAGGACTTTTTCCGCATTCTGGCTCATAGAAACTCTCCATTCACTTGATTGGGCGACCGATGACCGCACTATGGCCCTACGTTCCAGGGGGCTTTGGTAAGTCCCCAGACCGGATTGTTGATCGCCATATCCATGTCGCGGGCAAAGATCGCGAAGCCGTCATAGCCGTGATAGGGGCCCGAGTAGTCCCAGGAATGCATCTGCCGGAAGGGCACACCCATCTTCTGGAACACGTATTTCTCCTTGATCCCCGAACCCACGAGGTCCGGCTGCAGGCGGTCGACGAACTTTTCGAACTCGTAGCCTGTCACATCGTCGTAGATCAGTGTGCCATCCTTCACGTAATGGGTGGTGCGCTGATAGTCGTCGTTATGGCCAAACTCGTAGCCCGTGCCGATGACCTCCATGCCGAGATCCTCGTAGGCGCCTATGACGTGGCGCGGCCTAAGGCCCCCGACATACAGCATGACCTTCTTGCCTTCGAGGCGCGGTTTGTATTTGGCGATGACCGCGTCCATGAGCGGCTGGTATTTGGCAATGACGCGCTCGGCTCCCTCTTTGATCCGGTCATCGAAATGGCTGGCGATGGCGCGTAGCGACTCCGCCACCTTGGATGGGCCGAAGAAATTGTATTCCACCCACGGGATGCCGAACTTCTCCTCCATATAGCGGGAGATATAGTTCATCGAGCGATAGCAATGCAGGATGTTGAGCTTGGCCTTAGGCGTGTTTTCGAGTTCGGCAAGGCTCCCGTCGCCAGACCACTGGGCGATGACGCGAAGCCCCATCTCCTCGAGCAGGATGCGCGACGACCAAGCGTCGCCACCGATGTTGTAGTCGCCGATGATAGCCACGTCATAGGGTGTACTTTCAAAGAGCGGCGCCTTCTCGCCACCCTTCTCGAAGACCCAGTCGCGAACCGCATCGTTGGCGATATGGTGGCCGAGCGACTGCGACACGCCGCGGAAACCCTCGCAACGTACCGGCACTATGGTCTTGCCGTCGTATTCCTTGGACTTCTTCTTGGCCACCGCCTCGATGTCGTCGCCTATGAGGCCTATGGGGCACTCGGACTGGATGGTGATGCCATGATTCAGCGGAAACAGTCTTTGGATCTCGTCTAGGATCTTGTCGAGCTTCTTGTCGCCACCGAAAACGATGTCCTTTTCCTGAAAATCGGACGTGAACTGCATGGTCACAAAACTATCGACGCCGGTGACGCCGATGTAATAGTTACGCCGCGCGGCCCAGGAATATTGGCCACATCCGACCGGACCGTGGGAGATATGTATCATGTCCTTGATCGGTCCCCACACGACGCCCTTGGAGCCCGCGTAGGCGCAGCCGCGGATCGTCATGACGCCGGGCACCGACTTTATGTTGGATTTCACGCCGCAATCGGGTTTGTCGCCCTCATAGACGTTCAGGTGCTTTGCACGCTTCTTGGCGGTTTTATCCGGATAGACGGAAAGCGCCTCCGTGATCACCTCGGCATTGCGGGCCTTGACTTCGTCTAGTGTCAGATCCATAGCGAACTCCTGTCAGTGCGGCCGGGGTTTTGCCCCGGCCGGCGTCAACATCGTCAAGCCACCGCACACTCGGCAGCGGACTTACCCACGATGGACTCATCCACCGCCTGCATGATGCCGTGCTCCATGAGCAGATCCTCGAGCTCATCCATGGTAATGGGCGTTGGGATCGTGCCTTTGCCCACGTTCTCATGGATCTTGGCGGCCAAGGTCCGGTACTCGTCGGCCTGCTTGGAGTCGGGGGCATACTCAAGGACCGTCATGCGCCGAAGCTCGGCGTGCTGGACGACGTTGTCGCGCGGCACGAAGTGGATCAGCTTGCTGTTGAGCTTCTTTGCCAATGAGTCGGCCAGCTCATACTCCTTATCGGTCTGGCGTTCATTGCAGACAAGCCCGCCCAGTCGCACGCCGCCCGAATTGGCGTACTTCAGGATGCCCTTCGAGATATTGTTGGCGGCATACATCGCCATCATCTCGCCCGACATCACGATATAGATCTCCTGGGCCTTGTTCTCGCGGATCGGCATGGCAAACCCTCCGCATACCACGTCACCCAACACGTCATAGGAGACATAATCCGCCCCTTCGTAGGCGCCCTCCTCCTCCAGAAAATTGATGGACGTGATGACACCGCGCCCGGCGCAGCCGACCCCCGGTTCCGGACCACCGGACTCCACGCAACGGATATTCCGGTAGCCGATCTTCATGACATCCTCGAGCTCCAGATCCTCGACGCTACCGGCCGAGGCCGCGAGGCTCAGAATCGTGTCCTGGGCCTTGGCATGCAAAATGAGTCGCGTCGAATCGGCCTTCGGATCGCAACCGACGATAAGGATCTTCTGGCCCATCTCGGCGAGCGCGGCCAGCGTGTTTTGGGAGGTCGTCGACTTGCCGATGCCACCCTTGCCATAAAAAGCGATTTGCCGTAGTCCTGCCATTTTCGATCTCCTTATGTATGAACTTTTCGTGGCGTTGGTTTCCCAATCCGTTTCAAAAGGCCGCACATTCGGCGCGCCCGATACACTTAAAGATGAAAGCCGCCGTATCCGCGCCCGGATTCCTGGCATCCGCAGACGGCTTGCTGTGCAAGTCCCTAAGAGCAAATGCCATGCCAGCGGAAAAGTTAAGGAAATGGCGGCTTTTCCTTAAAAACGCTGTCGCTCTTGCGACAAAGTCTGTGCGTGAATGTGGGACTTGTCTTAAACGCAACAGAGGCGACGCAGGGATACGAGACATCCGTCACGGTTCTTTGCGGGATCTCGGAAGGGTCGCGGGCGACGGTGGTCCGATAACGGCGCGGCGGGACCAAAATGGCGGCTTTTCTTGCAAGAGGTGTTTTCCGGAGATTTCGGCAGGCCAATCGGCGCAACTGCGACGAGGCGGGCCCCGATCGCCACGTATTCGTGATCGTGGGCTGCGAAATCAGCCGGACCACCCTGCGGTTCATGCGGCAAGGCGAATACGAGACTTAAGGAATGGCTAACGGAAAGGCGCGAGTACCTGCGCCCGCGCACGTCCCCTGTCGTGATCGGGGGGTACATGCGCTCAGCACGGCCGGTGCGTCGGCCATCGGTCGGATTCGCGAGGCCAAGCCCCCGACAACGCATTCAGGTCTTGGTCGACATGGCATCCGGGGAAGACCGCCCATCGCGTGCCGGGCGCGCATGGCCTCCTGGCGCCGCCCCTTACCGTGGACACCCGCGTCGCAAGCTGCGCCGGGCCTTGAGGCTAGGCATGGCGCTTCATCGGCGGGGAGATGGGCTAGGCCGGATTTGCAGCGGACGACGCCCCTTTTGCAAGGCCGCGCGCGTGGGGCACGGTCTTACAATCGGCGAGCGCCTCCGTGAAGGCGGCAAGATCCAAGGGAACGGGCGTTATCGACTGCTCGGTCAGGAAGCGGGATTCGTTGCGAGTCATGGTTTCTGACAATACCACCCAGTGCGGCCCGCGCGAGCGCTTCATGATCTGACGCGCGAAGGCCCGCTCGAGCTGGGTCGTAAAGCGGCATCCGAGAAATAGAAAGCCCCGATCCCGGCGCCATTCCTGCACTTGCGCCGGGATCGGGGTCTGAATGTCGATTTCTGTCAGGACCTCGACAAAATCCGAGTCCGACACGAGAAAGTTGCGCGCAGGATGGAGGGCGCCGAGCGGCTCGTAGACGAGCGTCGCCCACAGATCGCCCATGGCGCAGTCCGCGCGCGCCCCGTCATGCTGGAAATAATGGACCCACGCGCCATAATGTTCGGCTTGGCTCACAGCCTGCACGAGACCCCAGTCGGCGCCCCGCGCCTTGAGCGCCGACTGGAGAAGATCGTCGTACCAGGCGTGCACCACGAGCGGGAGACCGGACGCGGCGAGCCAGTCGTGGAGGGCATTGGGCGTGGCGTTCACGGCGAACGCATCGCGCATCAAGGCGCTCACGGTCTTTCGGTGTTTGAAGTTCTCAATGAACTGGGCGGCGGCCGTGAGATTCCCCCGAATCTTGTGCGGGACCGCGACCTTCTCGACGAGCCGCGAGACCAGCGCCTCGGGGGTCGCAGGCAGCGGACAGGCGGGGTCGAGTGCGAGCACCCCTGGGCCTATGTAAGGGATGAGTCGGCCCGCGGTCAAGGCTTCGTGCAAGTCGCTGGGAATGATCATAATGGCAAGCTCCTATTCGGGGTGTTGATGCATGGACGCGCCATGGGCGATCTCCCTTAGAGATAGATCGCCGATCCTGCGCCGGCATGGATCGAGGCGTCCTTCAAAGTCTCGACGATAAGCGCGATATCCTCTTCGGAAAGCTCGGTAGGGAACGGGAACGATGCCACGATCCGCGATCTTGTCGGTGATCCCGCATCCCGCCCCTGAAAACCCCCTTTGCCGGCCTTGCGCGTCTCGGTAAAGCGCAGTCGCCCAGGGGCGTGCTTGAGGCCGTCGGCGCGCAGGTCCTGCAATGGCATTACGTGCCAAACGGCTAAAGCGCGCCCGGCCGTGATGCCCCGGACTTCGGCTCGAATCTTGAAGTCGGTCATGACGATTCGCGCATGGCGATCAGAAGTCCGCTGGCCGCCGCCGGATCCGGGGTGAGCGAGATACAATGGCCATGCCCATCGATGAGAAAGACATCGGCCGTCGGGGTGACACAAAACGGCCTATGACCGGCCATATCCGAGGCATCACAGCGCACGAAGGCAAGCCCCGGGAACGCGCGTCGCAACGTGACCAAAGATGGCGGGGCCTTAGTATCAAGAATATCGTGGAGACGGTCCCAATCGGATTCATTCATGGGATTTACACCTCGCCGACGCGTCTTGCCTCGACGGTAATGGGCAGCGCGGTCTCCACCGCCAATCCCGGCAGTTCCAGCTGCCATCCGTTGGCAAGCGTCACCCGGCCACCCCACATAGCGGGCCGCTCCATGGCCACGATCGGCTCCTCCAGATCCTTCTTGGCAACGTAGACGGACACGACTCCGTCGCGGTTTTTGCGAATCATGACCTTCATTTCATACCCCCTCGCATCCTTCAAGTGTTCCTCTTACGCCGCGCGCGGCCACCTCGGCCAAGATACCGGGGAGCAGGGCCAGCACGCGCTGCACGCAGGCCTTTGTGTTATAGCGCCCAAACGAAAACCGGATCGCCCCCAGGGCCGCGCGCCGCTCAAGACCCATGGCGGTCAACACGTGCGACGGCTCCATGCCGCCTTTTGCGCAGGCCGCGCCTTGAGAGACGGCCACGCCGCGACGGTCAAGGGCCTCCATGATGTGTTCACCATCCAAAGTCCCAAAACCGACGTTGCTCGTGTTGGGTAGTCGCGGCGCCCCGGCTCCATGGATCCGAGCCGCGGGAAAGCACTCCCTGATGCCCCGCTCGAGGTCATCGCGCAGCCCACCCACGCGCCGGGCCTGCAGGTCGAGATCCTGCTGAATAAGCGCACACGCGCTCCCGAGCGCCACGATCGCCGGAAGATTCTCGGTCCCACCGCGCCAAGCGCGCTCCTGGTGCCCCCACAAAAGCGGCGCGATCTTCAAGCCCTTGCGCAGAAACAACGCCCCCACCCCGGGAGGCGCATGCAGCTTATGGCCGGACAAGGACAACAGGCTAATCGGGATCTGCGCCAGATCCACTGGGATCCTGCCTACCGCCTGGACCGCATCGACATGAAGCGCCACACCCGATGCCTGCGCGATCTCGGCGATCTCGGCTATCGGAAACAGCACGCCGGTCTCATTGTTGGCCCACATGACCGTCACAAGCGCGGTATCCGCCGCAAGCCTTGCCGTTATCGCATGAGCGGCAAGCCTGCCCTCGCCGTCGACCGGGGCATAGGAGACGCGCACCCCCGATCCCTCGAGGTGGCGTAACAGCCTCATCGTCGAAGGATGTTCGACTGTGCTTGTCACAATATGTCGTCGATCCGGATGCGCGGCAAGCGTACCGAGGATCGCCATATGGGCGGCTTCGGTGCCGGAACTCGTAAATACGATCTCTTGCGGCCGCGCGCTTATGAGCCCCGCCACCTGGGCACGCGCCTCCTCAAGTAACCTTTTGGCACGCATGCCCGCGGCGTGCTTGCTAGAGGGGTTTCCGATGTGAGGCCCCATCGCCCCCAGCATCGCCATAAGGCACTCGTGCGCTACGGCCCCGGTCGCGTTATTGTCGAGGTAGACATCCGCCGATACGTTTTCGGTCATCGTCCAAGGCCTCTTACTCGTAGCTCAAGACATCGATCGGCGCGCCGCTTCACTTACGTGTCCGCGCCATCGGCCGCGGTTGTGCTCTCAAGCTCGCGTGCCTTCATGCCCACCCGATAGCCATGGGTCACGAAATCCACGCCATAGATATAGAACTGCTGCAAAAATGTCCCGATACTCGTCACATAACCCTCGTCACCCTTCTTCACAAGAATGTCTCCTATGTCCTTGCCAGGAAAGGTGCCGTCGTTGCGCACGGTTTTGCGCGAGCGGACTTTTTGCCCGTACTCGAATTGGGGAGGCCCATTCAACTCCACGACATCATGGTCTCGGTCAATCTTCACCTGCGCCCTCCCTTCGTGCCGCTCATAAAGCGTTTGTCTCGACGTTTAAGGGCCGCGCTTTAGGCGGCTTATATCGACGATGGCCGACCGCGGGTCGGCGGTCGAACAACCGCAATGGCCGCCTTTTGGATCCAAAACCGTAAAGCCCGAGGAATGAACGGCATCCGAAAAATCCAGGGTGCACCGGTTGAGAATCTCCTCGGTTGCAGGTGGCATATAGATGGTCAGATCCTCGTACTTTGTTGTCACATCACCATGGGATCCAAAGGCCTCGACACTGAACTCGACACTCGTCCCCGAACATCCGTGAGGGGTCGCCAGCAACCGGATCCCGGATGTCGGGTGGCCGCTCATTCGCAACATACGGCGCATGAACTTGAGCGCGGATGGCGTAATCGTCATGCACATGAGTTTTGTGCCCCTTTTTTAAGCCTGATAACGCGCGACGCTTGAGTCGACCACGCAAGTGTTTTCGACCGGGCACACCGCCACGCATTGAGGGTCATCGAAATACCCAATGCACTCCGTGCACTTTTCCGGCTTTATGATGTATGTGCCATTTTTTTCGCGGATGGCGTTGTTCGGACATTCGGGCTCGCAGGCCGAGCAGGCGGTGCATTGCGAGCTTATGATCTTGTATGGCATTGTGGCTTCCTCGTGGTTTTGGATATCTCATGCAAGACTTAGGCGGCGACGTAGGCCCCCTGGCGGATAGCGGCGTCACCCTTTGGCAAATGCGTAATCTCGCCTTTTTCGACCCGGTCGATGTAGGTTTTGTAGTAGGCAATGGCCGCGGCATCTATAAACTCATGGGCGCATGAATCGACCGGCTCTATGCCCGCCTGTTTCAGGGTGGCTTGTGGGCAACCGCCGATCTTGGCGACGAGCACCGCCGTGCAATCGTTCAGTGCGCGGATGATGGTGGGGAGGGTATCTTCCTCGCCGTAGCCGCCCTCACAATACAGATCGACGCGCCGATGGCCGACGAACTTGGCACCTAAAGCGCTCACCTCGTAGATCTGAAACTCCTTGGCATGTCCGAAATGCTCGTTTACGCGCCCTTCGCCCTTAGTGGCCACCGCCACCAGGATCGCAATATCGGCACCGCGTCCGCGTAAACTTTCAAGTTCAGCCTCTTTGGCCGCGAGCTTCTCGTTTCTCTTGTCCTCAACCGCGGCCTGGTAGGCGCGCCGCGCCGCGCCGTCGTAGGCAAGCTCGCTTTCCATGACCTTCTCGGTGGTGAACTCAGACGACCGATCCTCGCCCAGAAGGCCTACGGCATCCGCCCGGCACTGCCGACAATGCCGCATCATGTTCATCTGCCCCTCGCAGCGGTCTTGCAGGGCCTTGAGCTCTTGCGCGGTGGGCCCGCGAACCCCAGTGAGACCGAACACCGTTCCATGTTCGGGCGCGGATATGAGCGGCATAATGTTGTGCAGAAAGGCCCCACGCGATTTCACGGCTTTGTTGACCTCGACCAAATGCCGATCGTTGACCCCCGGGATCATGACTGAGTTGACCTTGCAGAGAATTCCGCGCTCGGTCAGCATCTCGAGGCCCTGCATCTGGCGCTCGTGAAGGATCTGGGCCGCATCACGCCCCGTGTGGCGCTTATGCTGGTAATAGATCCAGGGGTAGATCCGGGCGCCGATGTCGGGGTCCACCATGTTGATGGTGATGGTCACGTGGTCGACATTGAGGTCTTTGATCCGGTCGACGTAGTCGGGCAACGCCAAGCCATTGGTGGATAGGCAGAGCTTGATATCGGGGGCCTCGCGGGCGATGAGCTCGAAGGTCTTAAATGTCTTTTCGGGATTGGCGAGCGGGTCTCCCGGCCCGGCGATGCCAAGAACCGTCATCTGCGGAATGGCGCTTGCCACGGCAAGGGTCTTGCGCGCGGCCTGTTCAGGAGTCAAGCGCTCGCTCACAACGCCCGGGCGCGATTCGTTAGCGCAATCGTATTTACGATTGCAGTAGTTGCACTGGATGTTACAGGCGGGTGCCACCGCCACATGCATGCGCGCATAGTGATGGTGGGCCTCCTCGCTGTAACAGGGGTGGTTTTTGATTTTTTCCCAGACGCCCGGCGCCATATCCGCGGGCGCCATGGATGATCCGCAGCTGGCCTTGCCAGAGCCGCCCGCGGACCCGCACCCCTTATGTTCAAAGATCGCCCGAGCGCTTACACTTAAAGGGGCTCGCGCTCGCCGCTCATCCAAATCTTTCGACTCCATAAAAAGGCTCCTTTGAATGGGAACGAAAACCGCAATCGCCACGGCCCCGCTCTTTATGATGCGGTCGATTGACCTATCCCTCAGCAAACGCCGTGCCAGAGGCGCTTGCCGCCAATAACAGCGCGGTGGCGCGGCGCGACACCTCATACCAAAGATATGTGTGTCGTGTTAGCGACAGATTCAGACAAAACCGGCAAGGTTCGTCGTTCATGCGACACGAGCCGCGCGGCTTTCAGTCGTCAGACAAGCGCCGCCGGATACAGGCCGGGGAAACTTCCGGCGGTTTTAGCGGAGCTAAGCGGGCATGAGCCGAGCGCCCCGGCAAAAGCAGGGGCGTGGCATAAGACTTGCTTTTTATCAAGGTGTGCGCCCTGGTGTTGGGGGCCAAACGGGATTTCGGCGCCGGACAGTGGCCGCAAGGCAACTGGCGCCCCCCAGAGGATAAAATGGAGACCTCATGACGACTGGCATGGCATTGAAAATGGCGGCGGATCCCATTGAGGCGATCGAACCGATTTGCGAAATCGACGACTTTGTCACGGTGAGCGCGGCGGCTCTTAAGAAGATGCGCGCGCTTATGGATGAGGAGGGTCCGGGGCCACATTTTCTGCGTATATGGGTAAGTGGCGGAGGGTGCGCGGGGTTTCAGTACGGCTTTTGCTTCGAGCAAGCGAGCGAGCCCGGGGACCGGATCATCGAGAAAAGCGGGGTGCGCGTAGTCATCGATCCGCTTAGTCTGCCGTATCTCGCAAGCGTCACCATCGACTACCGGGACGACCTGAAGGGGGCGCGCTTTATCGTGAAAAACCCAAACGCCCGCACGACCTGCGGCTGCGGTAACTCGTTTTCCCCTTAAAGCCGATGGCAAGTCCTTGCGCCAAGGCGTGCCGCAGGCCCTGTCGGCGAATGGCGGGCGTCACGCGCTGTTTTTTAAGCGTTCGACACACGCCGACATTTTAAGTCTGCGGGCATGTGGACGCGGCGTGGCAACCCGTACGCCTGACATCAGCGGATGGTAAGTGTCAGCCGAACTTGAATAATATCCCATAGCCTCCGCGCGGGTACTCCCAGCGGACGTTTCTATGTTCAGTGCATATCACGCGGCAGGTCCCGCACTCCAAGCAGCCGTCTGTTATGAGAGTCACGCGCCCCGCGTTGTCCTCGGAATAGCACCCGGCCGGACAGCAGAACGTGCAAAACTTTTCCTTGCACTGAACGGCGCAGACATTGGCGTCGGCGATTTCTATATGGGACCTGCCCGCGTCCACTCGATAGCGGTTTTGAAAAAGCTTCTCCTCTATGCGTATCATTCGAAAGCCCTCCACAGCTTGAAGGCGTCCGCGAATAACCCGAAGGTTGTGCGGGCGCGCGTGAACGTCTTGCGGATCGCGCGCTCCTTGGTCTTTTTGTCGACGCCGTCGACGGTCAGCAAGGTGTGCGCGGCCTGGCTTGCGAGATTGGGGTAGGCGGTGAAGAACTGGCGATTTCGGTCCATGATGTCCGGAACGTCTTTATACTTTTTGAGGTCCTTCATCACGAAACTCTCGTCTAGGGCGGCGCGATAGGCCGCCAGATTTCGAGCGGTCATGGGCTTGTCGCGGGCTTTTAGGTCGATGACCGTTTCGGCGGCAATCCGCCCGGTGGTCATGGCGAGGTTGGATCCCTCGCGATGCACGGCGTTTACGAACATGCCGGCGTCGCCCACTATGAGCCAGCCGTCGCCATAGACCGCGGGGATGGCGTTATAGCCGCCCTCGGGAATGAGATGCGCCGTGTATTCCTTCATTTCACCGCCCGCGAGCAGCGGCTTTATGGCGGGATGCTCCTTCATCTGCTCAAGCAGGGCATAAGGCGCGATCCCGCTTTTCTTGAAGTCGGAGAGCAGGCAGCCGACCCCGATCGTCACCGACTCTTTGTTCGTATACAAAAAGCCCGTGCCGACCATGCCCTGGGTGATCTTGCCGGCCATTTCTATGACGACACCCTCGGTGCCCTTGACGTTGAACCGCTCCTCGATGGTCGATTCCGGCAGGAAGTGGATTTCCTTGACGGCCAATCCGACGTCCTTGGGTTTCAATTCCTCGTGGAACCCGGCTTTGCGCGCAAGCAGCGAGTTCACACCGTCGGCAAGGATGACGACATCCGCATAGACAGAACCGTTCTCGCGGTCGGTGCGGACCCCCACCACCTGGCGTCCATCCATGTGCAGATCGAGCACCGTGGTCTCACATACGACCAGCGCCCCGGCATCCCGCACCTTTTGGGAAAACCAGCGGTCGAACTGGGAACGGATGATGGTGTAGCGATTATGGGGGGGCTTGCTGAAATCCGCCGACCGATACGTGCCGCCCAGGTAAGACTCGTCGTCTAGAACCCAGACGCGCTGTTCGATGATGTGGCGTTCAAGCGGCGCATCCTCGCGAAAATCCGGTATGACCCGCTCCAGGGCATCGGAATATAAGATCGCCCCCTGGACATTCTTGGACCCGGAATACTCGCCGCGCTCGATCTGCAAGACCTTGAGACCGGCCTTGGCCATGGTATAGGCCGCGGTATTCCCAGCCGGCCCCGCACCCACGACAATGGCATCAAAATGCTCGGACATAAACCCTCCTTTGCCGTCAGCAGGCCTGCTTGCGCGCCTGCAGATGTTCCGTGAACGCCTGCGTCAACGCCGGCAGAATGGTCATGGCGTTGCCGACGATACCGTAGTGCGCGAAATCGAAGATCGGGGCGTTGGCATCCTCGTTGATGGCGATGATCACGTCGGATTTGTCCATGCCCACGCGATGCTGCACGGCCCCCGAGATGCCGGCCGCGATATAAAGCCGCGGCCGAACGGTCTTCCCCGACTGCCCGACCTGGCGATCCGCGCCGACCCAGCCGGCCTGGATGACCGGACGGCTCGCGCCCACCTCGGCGCCCAGCACGCGCGCAAGGTCCTGGATGAGGCGGAAGTTCTCCTGGCGCTTCATCCCGCGCCCGCCGCTTACGATAATGTCGGCGAACGGCAAGTTGGCCTCGGCCACATGGTCATCGGGAATAAACTGAAGGACCTTGGTGACGATCGACTCCTCGACGAGGGTGACCGGATGATCTATGACGCGTCCCGTGCGCGCCGGGTCCGCCTGGGGTGTCACCATGACGCGCGGACGTATGGTCGCCATCTGCGGACGGTAGTTCAACGTCACGATGGTGCATAACAGGCTGCCCCCGAAGGTCGGGCGGGTCGCTGCAAGCCCGCGGTTTTCGGGATCGATTGCAAGCCCGGTGCAATCGGCCGTAAGCCCGGTCTTCAAGGTCGTGGCCACGCTGCCGGCGAGGTCGCGCCCGAGCGTGGTCGCCCCCAGTAGCAGGATCTCCGGACAGTAGCGGTTGACGAGCTCAGTGAGGATTGCGGTATAGGGGGCGTTGCGGTAATCCTTTAGAGCCGGATGACACGCGAGGTAACAGAGGTCCGCGCCGTAGTGAATCGCCTGATCGCAGAACGCGCGGATGGCGCTATCCGGCGGGCCGAGCAAGACCGCGGCAAGCTCCACCTTGAGGGCATCGGCAAGCTTGCGGCCCTCGCCGAGCAACTCCCAGGAAACAGGATGAACGTGGCCCCGCTCATATTCGACGAAGACCCAGACACCCTTGTAGCCGGCCAGGCGTTCATCGAGCTTTTGAACGCGCCGGCCGGCGGGACGCGAAGCCGGCGCTTTTTGTGTCTCCGTGGATGTCATAGGGGTCTCTCGTCAGGCACAGGGGAAGGGTTGATGGCGAGCGCCACGTCCGGATGCCGGGACACGATCTTTGCCACCAAAGTCGCCGCCAGATCCACCGGCTGCCCGCTTTGTGTCTCGATGATCTCCGCGCGGCGATTGGTAGACGTCGGCGCAAAGACCTTGGAGACCGCCGTCGGCGAACCTTTCAGGCCGATCTTGGTGACATCCTCGATATGGGCATCGTCCTTGCTCCAGGTCGTAAGCTTATGGCGCTCGGCACGAAACACGTCCGTCAATGAGGCAAAGCGCATGTCATTGATGCCCTCGAGCACGGTGATGAGCGCAGGCAGCCTGGTCTTCAAGACCTGCACGCCACCCTCGGATCGTCTGTGCACGACGATCTCGCGAGCCGAAAGGTCAAGAGAAACGATCTTGCTGACATAGGTGAGCAGCTGCATGTCGAGGCGGGTCGCGATCCCGGGCCCGACCTGCGCGGTATCGCCATCTATGGTCTGCTTGCCGGCAAACACGAGATCCACGGGCAAGCTCTGATGAACCTGACGTATGGCCGCCGACAGGGCGTAACTTGTGGCCAGCGTATCGGCACCAGCGAACGCCCGGTCTGTCAGAAGAATCGCCTCATCGGCGCCGAATGCCAAGGCCTTGCGGAGCGCCGCCTCGGCCTGCGGCGGGCCCATGCACAAGGCCGTGATGCGCCCGCGATAGCGATCCTTCAGGCGCAGCGCCTCCTCTAAAGCATAGAGATCGTAGGGATTGACGATCGCCGGCACCCCTTGACGCATGATCGTATTGGTGACCGGATGCACGCGGATCTGCGCGCTGTCTGGCACCTGTTTTATGCACACAAGGATATGCATGTCACTCCCCCTTGGGCCGCGTAACGGCGACGCGCGAAATGTTTGTTACCGCGACCTGCGGCGTCTGGTCCTGGAACACCCGGAAGACCTTTTCGGCCTGCGCGCTGGATCGCGCAAAGTCTTCATGGGACCGCTTGAGAAGCGAGGCGCACAGCGCGCGCAGGCTTTCGCTATCGGCTGGCGTGTCATCAAGGGCGGTCGCCAGATATTGGCGAAAACGCTTCAAGATATGGAGGCGGTTTACGTTCACGACGTGCCGGTCGTAGGGCACCGCGAAATAGTCAAAAAATTCCTCGGCCGCCGATAATTGGCCGAGATCGCGAAACAGCCGTTGGCTTTCGGATGCCTGGGATTTTTCATTCATATGGTCACCCCGATCAAGCGCGCGCGTTGAGTCTCGCCAAGAAAATCGCGCAGATCCTGGTCGCTCGGCGAGGTCTTGGTGCGGATGGTATGGGCCCGGATGAGAGGCACGATCCCGCGCGCCTGCTCACGGCTCAAGGTGATGCCGAGCTTGTCATAGACATAAGTCACGGCCTGCGAGCCCGAGTATTTTCCAAGCACGATGCGATGCGATCGGCCGACTTCCGCCGGGTCGAATCCCTGATAGGTCCGTACATCCTTCAAAAGCCCATCGACATGGATGCCGGCCTCGTGGGTAAAAACGGCGTCGCCCACCACGCTCTTTTGGGGAGGGGCCGGTCGGCCCGAGGCCCGGCCGACAAGCTCCGAGATCGTCGGCAGCTGTTTCATATCGATGCCGGTCGTGCGCCGGTAGATCACATGAAGCGCGAGCGCGACCTCTTCTAGGCTTGCGTTGCCGGCGCGCTCACCGAGGCCATTGACGGTCGTATTGACGTAGCGCGCGCCGGCAAGCACCGCCGCGAGCGTATTGGCGGTCGCAAGGCCGAGATCGTCGTGCGCATGCATCTCGATCGGCAGGTCGGTGTTTGCCACGAGCGCATGGAGACGTTCGTGGGTGGTGAATGGATCCAGCACCCCCAGGGTATCGGCAAACCGCAGACGCCAGGCACCGGCCTTTTGCGCCACCTCCGCCACGCGGTACAAAAAATCGGGATCGGCGCGCGAGGCATCCTCGGCGCCCACCGACACACTCATCCCGCGATCAACGGCGGTACCCACAAAACGCTCTACGGTCTTTAGCACCCACGCGCGGTTGCGTTTGAGTTTGTACGCCATATGAATGTCCGACACCGGAATGGATAGATGCACCAGGACGTTTCCGCAGAGGCTCGCGGCATCGAGGTCGGCGTGACACATGCGTGCCCACACCATGAGTCGGGCGCGCAGGCCAAGCGCGCCGATCGCGCGGATCGTTTCGCGCTCCTCGGGACTTAGAATCGGTATACCGACCTCCATCTCCGCCACCCCGGCCTTATCCAGGGCACAAGCGATGGCGATCTTCTCCTCGGCGCTAAAGACCACGCCTGCGGTCTGTTCGCCGTCGCGCAGCGTGGTATCGTTGATGCCGACGTTAAGATCCATGGCGTAAGCCCTCAAAGCCGTTCGTAGATCACCAATAGCAAGGGCCATGCCAAGGGCCAAAGCGCCATAAAACCGCGGCGCGGCGCCGATCGCGCCTTGGCAAATGATGAAGGTGTCGGTTTTGCGACCTACGCGCGTGTCGGTAAGCCGACAGGGTGCGGGGCCCGGATGACGCCGGGTTCCGCTCAGTGGAATCTATCGTGAGATGCGCCGCCTTCGTCGGAAATGGCAATAATGGCGGACGGCGACCAGGAAAGCGCGTAATCGGCGGCGAGCGACGGCGCACGGCGCGAGACTCGCCGCGCACACCAGGCGCCGGTGCGCGCCGGTCTCAGGCGACGCGACTTGCGTCGGGCGCGGCCTCGTGTTTGGCGCGGTAATCCGCGACCGCCGCGCGGATGGCATCCTCGGCCAGGACCGAGCAGTGGATCTTGACCGGCGGCAGCGCCAGTTCATCGGCTATCGCCTGGTTACTGATCGTCAAGGCCTCCGCCAAGGTCCGCCCCTTCAGCCACTCGGTCGTGAGGGAACTCGCGGCGATCGCGCTTCCACAGCCGTAGGTCTTAAACCGAGCCTCGGCGATGACGCCGCGGTCGTCCACACGAATCTGCAGACGCATGACATCCCCGCAGGCCGGTGCCCCGACCATGCCTGTTCCGACGGCATCATCGTTTTTGTCGAACCCCCCGACGTTACGGGGGTTTTCGTAATGATCGAGTACCTTATCGCCATAACTCATGGTGGTTAATCTCCTGCAAACGATACGTGGGCCGCGCGGGGGCCGGAGGCGGTATAAGGTGGGGCCTGCAGATCGGCCATCATTGCGCCCGGTGCCGTCATACCGTCCGCAGGCTCCACGCCGTACGTGAGGGGCAAATCCCGTGCCACTTAAAAAAGCCAGCCCGCGTGAGGCCCGGCCTGTCGGCTCATCGACAATACCCGTACATAATGTCCGTGTTTGTCGCATACGAGACAAACCCCGGGGCGGATAGGCCGAAACCACGGATGGTCCGTTGGGGCCGCAAGCGGCGGGTAAACACACTCGATAGGGGCAACAGCAAGACTTGGGGACACATCTTGCAAGCGGTACGTAAATTGCCTGATGTCGCGCTAGAATCGGAAATCAGGGGTGTCTGATGGGAATGGAGTCATGACCAAGCGGCCAGAAACGAATGCGCCAAGGCAGATGCTCGCCATGTACGAGATCAGTAAGGCCCTCAACTCCTGCACCGACCTCGCCAAAAATTTGCGGGCGACCCTCGAAATCCTGGCGTCTTATCTGCACATGCAGCGCGGCATGGTGGCGCTCGTGCAGGACGACGGGGCCTTGCAGACGGTGAGCGCCCACGGCCTGAGCCGTCAAGAGAAGGACCGCGGGCGCTACCTGAGGGGCGAAGGCATCATCGGACGGGTCCTGAAGACCGGTCTGCCCATGGTCATACCGGACGTGGCCGACGAACCGTTGTTTTTGAACCGCACGCAGTCGCGGGATCTCGGCGAGGGGAGCGCGATCGCATTCATCTGCGTGCCGATCAAGGTGGATCGCGAGACAGTCGGGGTATTGAGTGTGGACCGCGAGGCCGATGCCGGACAGCGGGCCACGCGCTTTGAACAGGACGTGCGCTTCCTGAAGATGGTCACGATCCTGATCGGACACGCAGTCAAGCAAAACCGCGTGATCGCCGCCGAACGCGCCGAGCTGTTGTCGGAAAAACATCGACTCGAGACCGCCTTGAAGGGCCGCTACAGCATCGACAACGTGATCGGCCATGGCAAGCGCATGCAAGAGGTGTTCGCGGAGGTCCACAAAGTGGCGCCGGGGCGCGCCACCGTGCTTTTGCGCGGCGAATCGGGGACCGGAAAGGAGATGATCGCGCGCGCCATTCATTATCTGAGCCCACGCAAGGACAAGCCCTTCGTGCGCGTTAATTGCGCGGCGCTCACCGAGACCCTGCTCGAATCCGAACTCTTCGGCCACGAAAAGGGGGCCTTCACCGGCGCCTCGCAAGAGCGCAAAGGGCGCTTTGAATCCGCGCACGGCGGTACGCTCTTTTTAGACGAGATCGGTGAGATCTCGCCGGCCTTCCAGACAAAGCTCTTGCGCGTGCTCCAGGAGCGTGAATTCGAACGGGTCGGCGGCAACAAGTCGATTCGGGTCGACGTGCGCCTGATATGCGCCACCAACCGCGACCTGGAAGCGGCGATCGCCGATGGCACGTTCCGCGAAGACCTCTACTATCGCATCAATGTCGTGGCGATCTTCCTGCCGCCGTTGCGCGAGCGCCACGAGGACATCCCGTTTTTGGTCGAGCATTGCCTCGAGAAATTCAACCGGGAGAACGGCCGGCGGGTGCGCATAGCGCCGGAGGCTATGCGCACCCTCCTGCAATGCAACTGGACCGGCAACGTGCGCGAGCTCGAAAACTGCGTGGAGCGCTCCGCAACCATGGCGCAAGGCGAGGTCATCGAACTTCCGGACCTCTCCTGTCAGCAGGGGAAGTGCTTTTCGGGGGTGCTGCAGGAAGGCTTTGGCGCCAAAGGCGCGGCCCATTCCCTGGCCCGCATGGACGCGCGCCCCGGTGTGCCGGCCATGGGGAGCGACGCCGCGCCGCCTCCGGGCTCCGAGCGCGAACGCCTGATCTGGGCCCTCGAGCAATGCGGATGGGTCCAGGCGAAGGCCGCGCGTCTTCTCAACCTCACGCCACGACAGGTCGGCTACGCCTTGAAAAAGCATGCCATCCCGCTGCGACGCCTCTAACCGAGTCATGTCGGAAAGCCGACCTTTTTGCGTGCACCGTGTCAGCCGCGTCGCAAAACGCACGCGCCATGTACGGCAAAGACCGCCGCACGCGCACGAATCGGGCCTGGTACGCTCATTGCTTGGGAATAGCGAGATCGCAAAGACCGGCGCGCCCCGGGGCGTAACGGGGCGTTTCTCGCAATGTAAGCGGCCTTAACGCGGAGGTGACCCATGACGACGGACAAAACGACCTGCGCGGTAAGACATGATTCCGGCCTAGGGAAGGAATGCGTGGATTGCCGCATCCGCGGGGCCCCGTGGCCGGCCCAGTGCCATCCAGGATCCATGTGTCCATTTGCCCGCCGCACTATGGGCGTCCACCGCTTTTTCCGGGGCAACCCCTCGTTTGGCACGCGTTGCGCCACCCCCGAGTGGCCCGATCGAGTCCGCCGGGCGGCCGTCGCTCGCGCCCACCCCTATTACGCCTCGGAACTTCTCCACGACCCGGACCGGCATGTACGCCGCCAAGCGGTCAAGCGCGCGCCGCTTGGCCAGATCTTGCCGCTGCGCGAGGATGCCTGCGCGCTCGTGCGGGTTGCGGTGGCGCGCCGACTGTTCGGAAGCGATCTCATCATCATGATGGACGATCCGGATCTTACCGTCCGACGCATCGTGGCTTCGCGCGTCACAACACACATGCTGCCGCTCATGCTCGGCGACAACGACCCCCATGTCCGACGGGTCCTGGCGCGACGCATAGACGCATTTTGGCTTACGGTCCTTGCCGAGGATCCCACGGCCGACGTCCGAGCGATCGTAGCCGGCCGCCTGCAATGGGCCGTGTCGGCGATGTGCTCGGATTAGACCATGTGCCGGTTTGCGTCCTCGCATGGCCGGGGCGGGCAACGAACCGGCCGCGACCGGCCGCACGTCGGGTGGCCTGACCGTGAATGACGCCCGCCACGGTGGGAAAGCGTCCCCGAATCATGTGGCGGCGCCCCCCATCCATCCCAACGATGTCGACAGGCGGCGTATCCTACGACTGCTGAAGAACCGCCGTCGTTACCGCTACGTCACGCCCACGGTGCTGCCTGGCCCCGAAGGCTACATCGTACGCAGCCCTTGCTGTTCACGCACGGTCGATCACACCGGGGGCATCATAGACGTCGCCTGGCTACGCTTTCGCAGCGGCCATAACGTCTGGCATCTCTACCGGCGCGACCACGTCACCGATGCGTGGGTGATCCAAAGCGCCCAGCCAAGCCTTGTCGAGGCCGTAGCCGAGCTTAACGCCGACCCCGCCCGCGTTTTCTGGACGTGAGATGGCATAATATCGAACAGGCTTGGGATTCCCCATCAAGTCGCGGGGGCGAGGTCGGTTTCGTATTGACCGGCCTCACGAGAATTCTTAAGATGGGAAATTGATCCTTCTTGCGGTAATTGAGCGTGCGTCTTTCGGTCGTCTTCGTCTTTCTTATGCTTGCCGCCCCCGTAAGTTTCGCAAAGACCCTGGGTACCGTGAAAAAGCCCGCCATGCCCATGGCGATGGCAGACGGCGAGATGCATGTCGTGGCTCCGACGATCCCCTGGGCGCAGGCCAAAACCGCGTGGCAGTCTTCGCGAAAAACAGGTGAGCGTCATGGGTCCGATGCCGTTATGTTTCCCGGCAAGAAGGTGGTGATCACCGTGATCGCCAACGCCCCGCACCACCCGGACATGAGCTTCGAGGCCGGGGGCCTCACGAACCCCACGCTCTGTGTGTCGCAAGGGGCGCATGTCACCCTGAGACTCATCAACATGGACTATGGTCCGGGCATGGCCCATGGTCTTGTCATCACCTCGGCCAGCCCCCCCTATCCGCTCCAGATCGGGCGGCACCCGCCCGCCATGCTGGCTCGTATCGGTGCATTGGCGCCGCGGTCTAGCATTCACCTGCGCGATGCGCATTATGCCAAGGCCACGGTCCACTTCGTCGCGCGGCGCGCGGGCACGTACTACTACGTCTGCCCCATTCCCGGCCACGCCTTGGCGTTCCACATGTATGGGCGCCTTATCGTGACCCCGTCGCCTTCGCGGATGCCCCCTCGATGTTGAGGACGCGGCGCCCATAGAGCAGCAGCGCCTGCAAGGCCCTTTGATTGTCGGCGTCCTTAAGAAGAGTCCACAGTCCGGCCAGTCCGCCGCCTGGATGCGGGGCTTGGGCTAGCTCCTCCTGAAGTCGCTTGCTGCCCTTCGCCGCGTCCGGCAGAACACCGCTTGCCGCCACACACTCGAAGAGGTCGAGCAGTGGCGGCAGAGCCTTTAGGGTACGATCGACGAGCGCGGGGGTAAGACGCTCCTCCAGCCGCTCCCATATGCGGGCATAGCGGCCATCGTCGACGCGCGTGACATGATCCAGGACGGTCATGGTCTGGCTTGCAAGACCGACGAGTCTCGTCACGAGGTCGTCGGTCAAGGCGTCCTCGGCCGCCCCCACGAGGCGGGCCAGCCGCGCCAGCCGGGCGAGATCGCCGGAGGCCGCGAGTTCACCTATAAGCGGCAAGACCTCCGAGATATGATGGCGCTGCAGATCGTCCAGCATATCGAGTCCCTGGCTCGCCGCCTGAGTGAGGCGACCCACCATCTCGTCGGTCAATGTCTCGAATCCGGCCTCGATCAGGACGGCGGCCGCACTTTCCACGTTCGCGTTATCGGTAGACATGGCAGTCGCTCCTTACAACAGGCCGCGTACGCTGTTCCAGTACAAGCGATTGTAAGCGAGCTTGAACCAGTGGATGGCGCGTGTCGGGGGCCGGGGCTGGGGGGGATTCTTGTAGTCGAATGACGCATAGGTGGCGCGATCCTTGCCAGCCTCTATGAAGCAAAAGACCTTGCCTTCATAGGTGCGCATGGCCCCGCCCTGGGTGGCGAGCCGCGCGAGATTTTCGCCCAACACTTCGGCCTCGTAATGCGCCGTGGAGCCGGCCTTGCTGATCGGCAGATTCGTGGTGTCGCCGAGCACAAACACATTCTCGCGGCCCTCCATGGCGAGGGTCGCGCGATTGGTGGGTATCCATCCCGAGGTCCCGAGCTTATTCTGCTCTATGACCTCCATACCCTTATGGGGCGGAACGGCTATCAGAAGGTCAAACTCCACGACGCTCCCCTCTTCGCTATGCACGCGCTTTTGGACCCCGTCGACCTCCTTGGCGTTGAACAGCGTCTCGTACCGCACGCCCATGCGATCGAACTCCGGGGCCGCCCACTTGGCGACATTCTCCAGGGAATGGATGCGGCCTATGGGGTAGGTATAGGTAAAGCTCACCTTGTCTAGCAACTCGCGGTCTTTGAAATAATCGTACATCATAAAAGTGAGCTCGAGCGGCACCATGGGGCACTTATGCGGCACCCCGGTCACGATGGCGATCCGCCCCCCCTCGAAGGTCCTCAAGGCCTCGGCGGTCTTTACGGCCGCATCCTCCGTATACACATGATGGGCGTTTTCCATGAGGCCGGGAACGGAGGCTGGCACGGGACGCGAGCCCGTACATATCGCGAGATAGTCATAACCGTAAGTCTTGCCGCTCTTTGCCTTGACCTCGTTATGATCGAGATCGAAGGACTCCACCGGATCGACATGAAAATGAATGGTCGGGTCGAGCAGGGTCTTTTGATCGACATAGAGCTCCGATGGGGCCATCTTGCCGAATGCGACATAGAGCAGGCCTGGCTGATACATGTGGCGGGCGCTAGCCGAGAGTAGGGTCACCGACGCGCGCGCGCTGTCGATCTCATGGCGAAGCCTGCGCGCAAGATTGTTCGCCAAGATCGTGCCACCCGTCCCGCCGCCTACTATGAGTATTCTTTTCATAAGTTTATAACTCCTCCCGCCTTCGACATGAAGACGTCATTTGGCCTTGCGCACGCGCAGGTGGTAGACACCACCCTCCTCGGAACTGGATACCAGGGTGTGGCCGACCTTTTTGATCCACTCCGGGATATCCTCGGCCGACCCCCGGTCCGTAGACAGAACCTCGAGCTCTTCGCCCACGCGTGCCGCCTTCATCGCGGCGATCAATTCCATAAGAGGCCCGGGGCAAAAGCTCCCCCGGGCATCGACGATCGTGGCTTCACTCATCAGTTTCCCTTCCCTTTAGAAAGTAAGGACATGGCTGCCTTCCAGTTCACTTAGGAACTTGGTGAGGCCGGTGGGTTTTTCCAGATACGAGACGAGATCAGCCGGGCCCAGGGACAAGACATCCAGGGCCATGGAGCAGGGGTAGATCCGGGCCGATCCGAGATCGACGGCCTGCGCGAAGAGATCGAGAAACCGCGGGGCGTTGCGCGCCTTCAACGCATGCCCGACATCGCCTTCGGCGGGGGCCTCGGGGGCACCCTCCCGACGAAAATACGGCAGCGCGTTCATAGACACGAAAATGCCGACATCCGTCCCGCCAGCCGAGGCCACGGCCGCGGTCATGGCGGCCATTTGCAGCTTCTCGCGGGTTCCCGAGGTCATGATGATACAAATGCGATCGGACATGAGACTCCTTCGTTCAAAATCGTATGAATCAGCACGCGGTGATGGCAACGCCACCCGCACAGGCAATAGTCGTGCCACGCGCGACTTTAGGACATTACGGCTCGCGGGACACAATATATAGGATCGAACGCAAGGCCACGGCCGCTTGACACGGCACCGGTGGCAGTGCTGTCATGACACCATGTCAGAGTTGTCAGTACCGTGTTTCCAGGAGACCGTGCAGTCCTTGATCGACATGCACGAACATCCGGCCGTACTCATCGATCGCGCCTACCGCATCGTCGCGGCCAACCGTGCCTATCGCACCACCTACGGGATAAAAAGCGAGCAATTAATCGGCCGCTACTGCTACGAGGTCTCCCATCATCGTGACACGCCCTGCCACCTGCATGGCGAGGACTGCCCCCATCAGCAAGTATTTGCGCGCAGCGAGGTCCAGCGTGTCGTGCATACCCATTTCGATGGCAAGGGCCGCCCCGAATATGTCGGGATCAAGGGTCACCCGGTCGTGCTCCCAGACGGCGAGACCTACCTTGGGGAGTCAATCCAGCGGCTTGCGCCGCCGGAGGCCATGAATTGCGAGGAGATGCGGATGGTCGGGCGGTCGCGCCCCCTGCTGCACGCGATCGATCAATTGAGCCAGGCCGCGGCAAGTCCGGCGCCGGTGCTGCTCGCCGGCGAAAGCGGGGTAGGCAAGGAACTTGCCGCCCGCTACCTGCATGATCACGGCCTGCGGCGTAGCGGCCCGTTTGTGGCCATAGACTGCGCGACACTGCCCGAAAACCTATTCGAGAGCGAGATGTTCGGACATGAGCCCGGCGCCTTCACGGGCTGCGTCGGGCGCAAGACCGGACTGTTCGAGGACGCGCGTAACGGCACGGTGTTGCTCGATGAAATAGGCGAGATCCCGCTTGCCATGCAGGCCAAGTTACTGCGGGTCTTGGAGACCGGGACGTTCCGCCGCGTCGGGGGACACGAGACACTCCATACGGATATCCGGCTCGTGGCGGCCACTAACAGGGATCTCAAAAACGCCGTCGCAACCGGCCAGTTCCGCGAGGATCTTTATTATCGTATCGCGTGCATCACGATCGCCCTGCCGTCGCTTCGCGAACGCCGCGCGGATATCCCGCTTCTGGTCGAGGCCCTGCTCGCGCGCATCAACGCCGCCAATGGCCGTCACGCGCGATTGAGCGAGGCGGCCTGGGCGCGCCTCATGCAACACGACTTCCCAGGCAATGTCCGCGAGTTGCGCAACATTTTGCAGCGCGCCGTCGCGCTCTGTCATGGCCAGGTCATAGAAGCCACAGACCTCGGCCTCGAGGAAACCGCCATCGATATCGACGCTCTCGCCGCACCGAACTGGGAGGGCCTGGAGCGCGAACAACTCGAGGCGCTCGCCGAACGCTACCACGGCAAACGCCGGGCGATGGCCGACGCCCTGGGTGTCAGCGAACGGACCCTCTACCGGCGCCTGCGCCGCCATGGCTTTGCGACATCGGGAGAGGACATGAGCCGGCTTTCGAAAAGATCATCAAACCGCCCTTAAAGCCCCGCCTTCCGACCGCACGCGTGGACCTATAATAGATTCTCACCGGCGGGAATGGACCTGCCCGAAGACCCGTCACTTATGGAGGCTTTATGACAGAACTGGAACGTTTTCGGTCGCTATTCCATCAACAGGTCCTGCACACCTTCGATTACCTGCAGGCGATAAACGAGACTCAATGGCAGGGTATCCCGTGCGACTCGCAGGCCCTGTATCTTGGATCTCGCATCAACAAGATCACCATCGCCGCGCTTTCCCGCCATCTGGCGACGACCGAGTCGCACTGGATCAGTCAACTGCCCTCGATCCCGGCGAACGGAACCATGCCGATGCCGGAGAAAGACCCGGTGATCGAGGCCGCGAAGACCGTCCCTGGCTTTATCGACATCTATGAGCTGCGCCACCGCAAAAACATGGAACGCCTCACGGCCCTAAGCGCGGGCGACCTCGACAAACCGCTCCTGTTCGCCGGTCGCCACTACACGGGGATGGGCCTACTGTGGTCCATTCTAGGCCACCACGCCTACCACCTCGGTCAAATGGATTTGCTGATGCGCCAGCAAGAGGTGACGGCCCCGGAATACATGGAGTGGCGGGAAAAGGAACGGGTCGTGGGTTAATTCCAGTCCGCCAAGTCCACGAGCGCGCGCAGGCGCGAAAGGGCATCGAGCACATCGGGCTCGTGCGGCGCGCGCACCGTGGCATGCCCGAGCTTGCGGCCCGCGCGCGCGGTCTTTCCGTAGACGTGCAGATGGGCGCCGGGCACGGCAAGCACCGCCGAGGCTTGAGGCAGGCGGCCCACGAAATTGACCATGGCCGAGGGCGCGAGCACACGCGTCGCGCCAAGCGGCAGACCGAGCACGGCACGCAGATGATTCTCGAACTGGCTGGTCTCGGCCCCCTCTATCGTCCAGTGGCCGGAGTTGTGCACCCGCGGCGCCATCTCGTTTGCGAGCAGCGTGTCGCCTTTCTGAAAAAACTCCACGGCCAGCACCCCCACATAGTCGAGATGGGCGAGCAGCCGGCCGACGTAGGTCTCGGCACGCGCCGTCATCGGGTCCCCGGGACGCGCTTGCGATTGCGCGAGAACGCCGTTTCTGTGGATATTCTCGGTCAGAGGGTAGAAGCGCACATCGCCTGCGGCATGGCGCACGGCGACAAGCGAGACCTCCCGATCGAAGGGGACGAAGCCCTCCAGGATCAATGGCACACCGCAAAGCGCAGCAAACGCGGTATCCGCATCGCCGGTATTGCGCACCACCCGCTGGCCCTTGCCATCGTAGCCCATGGTGCGGGTCTTCAGGACGGCCGGCCGGCCGGTGACGGCGAGCGCTTGGTCTAGGTCCGCGCGCGTATCGACCGCCACGAACGCCGGCGTCGGTATGCCAAGATCGGTGAACAGGCGCTTCTCGTGCCAGCGGTCACGTGCCAGGGCGAGCGCTTTGGGGTGAGGATGTACGGTAACCCGAGAGGCCAGATGGCGAAGGCTCGCCTCCGGCACATTCTCGAATTCATAAGTCACGACCGCCGCACGCCGGGCCAACTCGTCTAACAGGCGTTCGTCGCCATAGTCGCCACACAAAAGCTCCCCGGTCGTGCGCGCGCAGGCATCCCGGGCGGGATCCAGAAACAGGCAGTGGATGCCGAGCGGTTGGCCGGCCATGGCCAGCATCCGCGCCAGTTGCCCTCCGCCAAGAATGCCGACAATCATGGAATACGCGGATCTCCATGGGCAAGGACGGTCTCGGTCTGCCGTATCCGAAAGGCCGCAAGCGCCTCGCGGATCGCACTATCGTATCCAGCAAGCAGCGCCGCCGCGAACAATGCCGCATTGATCGCCCCGGCCTTGCCGATGGCAAAGGTGGCAACCGGCACGCCAGCCGGCATCTGCACGATGGACAGCAGCGAGTCGAGCCCCTTCAGGGCCTGGGACGGCACCGGCACACCCAATACCGGAAGCGCGGTCTTGGCGGCCACCATGCCAGGGAGATGGGCGGCGCCACCGGCACCGGCGATGATGGCGCGCAACCCACGCCCCTCGGCCTGCGCGGCATAGGTAAAGAGCAGATCGGGGGTACGATGCGCCGAGACGACCTGAACCTCATGGGCGATACCGAGATCGCCCAGTGTCTGCGCGCCATGCTGCATCGTGTCCCAATCGGAACGCGACCCCATGATGATACCCACAAGTGCCGCCATCAGGCCTCCCGACATCGGTTCCGGCCGATAAATCCGTTTGGGATGGCCGGATGTTGCCCAGTGCCGGCATTGTGTCACAGCTCGCGTCTTCCTGTCCCGCGCACGCATCACATTTCGCGCAGCCCGAGGCCACCTCATCACCGATGGGCACGCCCTCGCCTGGAGGCGTGGCTTGCAACACCTGGGGCCCACTCGCATCCCTGCATCCGCGCAAACCACAAGGAGAGGCCCGCCTTGCGGGCTTACGAAACATTCCCGCGTCTTAGGCAGAAAGTGCTTTCGAGGGCGTCGCGGGCAGGCGGCCATGGATCGGCCATCATGCGTCCAAAAGGCAGGACGGCAAGGCACCGGCGCCTTTATGTATATAAGGCGCTTTTGGACCCTTGAAGCTTCTTTGCGGCGGCTGCCTGCGCTTTAATCCTCGATCACGCATCTATGATCCGCTCCCATCCTGGCACCTATCGAGAATGGTTGGGTCATGGCGCGGACCGCGACCCAACCGAGACGGGGCGGTTTTAGCGGGTTGCGCCGCAAAGCCGTTCGTTTTAAGGTGACTACCATGAAAAGGCCGTCACTTTAAGCGGCCCGTAGGGGGTTTGTGCAAAATTCCCGTTGCCTCGTCGCCTTGGCATTGGTCTTGAACCTCGCGATGGTGCCCTTCGCCTATGCCAAACCTCCGACTCCAGGCCCCACGCTCGCTCAAGGCATTGCCCGCGATTTCACGCAACCGCAGTCGGCGCTCGGCGCCCTGGGAGACACCACCGTCGTCGGCATCGGGCTCGGCCTTTTGGACTATGCGGGCCTACACAAACTCGATCACCCGGTCTCTCAGGACAACCACGGCGTCTATGCGATCGCCAAGACCCCCACCTTCCCGTTCGAACTTATCATGACGACGCTCGGGGCGGCGATCTGGGAAGGCGGGCGGACGCGGCTTGGGCATACCCTGTGGCAGAGTCTCGATGCCGCGGCGCTCGCCGGGGTCTCCACCCAGATCCTGAAGTTCACCTTTCAACGTAACCGCCCCTCGCAGAGCCCGAACAATCCGGATCTCTGGTTTCAGGGCATCCATTCGCAAAGCTTCCCGAGCGGCGACGTCTCATCAATCACAGCGCTCGTCACCCCGCTTATCCTTACCTACAAACGTCGCGAGCCCGCGGTCTGGGCGCTCGCCCTGGTGCCCGCCTTCGACATGGTGGCGCGAGTGAAGGCGCACGGGCATTGGGAGACCGACGTCGCGGCTGGCGCTGTGATCGGCGCCCTGAGCGGCTACTACGCCCATGAACGCCATAGTCCCTTCATACTAAGCCTGCTCCCGAATGGCTTCTATATGGGCTTAAGGAGCGCATTCTAAGACAAAGCCGGGTCCGGCCGGCCCGTGGGGCATGCGATCCGATCGCGAGCGGACGCCCGACCGCCTTTTTGGGCGAGCCCGCGCTCCAGGGCGGCGGGATATAGTCACCGGCCGTCACGGGCGCTTGCGGCCCTGGAGCATATCCGCGAGTCGCGCGAGCGCGGCCGCCAATTCGCGGGCCGTCTGCGCTCGCGGCCGCAAAATCTTGAGCGAGAGTGGCGCGGGCTCCGCTCGTACGAACAGCGCGAAACCGGCCCCCGCGAAGCGGGAAATCCGCTTCACTCATACTTTAGCAGGAATGAGTAAGCCTGATGGAACGGCCCGCAAGAAGGATCCGCAAGGCCTGTCGAGGGCGGGACGAGGCCTTTCCCCGATGGACAACTCCCGTCTGCTCTAAGGCGGCCGCCATGTTCACGCTTCAATATCCACGCCATGATGTTCCACGGCCTGGCCGCTTCATGCCTCGCGCGATTCCTGCCCGGACAACCTCGCATCCGATGCATGCGGCGGCGACGGGGCAACATTCCTATCACGGGCGCGGATCGTGCAAATGGGAAATCGGGCCCACACGGATCCTGCATGCCCAGTTTGTAGCGACCTGCGTACGCTCTAGAGATCTTCAAAGGGGAGCGCCAGAACCCCGCCTCCGAGCGGAGTTCGAACACGGCCCGTATGCACGACCAATCCATCAGCGCGCGCTTCACGGACCCATTCTCGAAACCTGAAAATCCCGCGGGCCATTATGGGCGACGGGGTGGCCGTCGCCTTGATTTCCAGAGGCAATAAGCCGGTCGCGGTTTCAATCACCAGATCGACCTCATCGCCGGTGGCGGTGCGCCAGAAATAAAAGCGCGGCTCAAGTCCCCTGTGAAAAAACATTTTGAGAACCTCGCTTACCACTGCGGACTCGGCGATAGCCCCCGCCATCGGACTTAGCGCCGCATGCGCCGTATCGCGGATGCCGACGAAGTAGCACAGCATGCCCGTATCCGTGAAATAAACCTTGGGCGTCTTCACCAGTCGCTTACCGATATTCGCGAAATAGGGGCGCAAGATCACAATCTGATGTGTCGCTTCCAGCACCGAAATCCAGGCCCTGACGGTATTGGTGGCAAGGCCCAAGTCGCGCCCCATGTCCGCGAAATTGATCAGTTGGGCGCTACGCGCAGCCAAGGTACGCAGGAATATTTGAAACTGCGTGAGGTCGCCTACCTGACGCAAAGTCCGTACATCACGCTCCAGATAAGTCTGTACATAACTTCCATACCAGAGCGCGACATCGCGCGCGGGTTCGGTGGCCGGCTCGGGAAACCCCCCGCGCACCGCCGCTGCCCAAAAATCGTACCGTTTTTTGGGTACCGGACGCGCAGAGGTCTTGCCTTCCCAGGGTGGCAGTGCCTTGGGCGCGCCCACCAATTCCCGACGCGATAGGGGCAAAAGATAGAGAACGGCCGCACGGCCCGCCAGCGTCTCGGCCACCTGGTGCATGAGTAGGAGATTCTGCGACCCAGAAAGAAAGTATTGGCCTTTGAGCGCGCGCCTGGCATCGATGCGCTCCTTGATATACGACAGCAGATTCGGCGCATATTGGATCTCATCTAAAATGAGCGGCGACTGCCATGCGTCAAGAAAACCACGGGGATCGGCGGTGGCAACCGCGCGCGTATCCGGTGATTCGAGGGAAACATAATGCGCGCGTCGACCAAAAATGTGACGCAATAGCGTGGTCTTTCCCGATTGCCGTGGGCCCGTCAATACAATTGCGGGGAATTCCCGCGCAGCCTTGCGTAGAATTGGCTCGATGGTGCGTGGTAGGTAGGCGACCATATCGTGCAATTATGCATCCGAAATGCATAATTGCACAATGCACTTTGTGCGTGCGCCCACATGCCAACCATGGGGTTGGCCGAGGGTACGCGCCCCGCATTCGCGTCCCCGATCTCGCGCGCCGAATCTACCACCGTACTAGTGTTTGCCAAGGGCGTGGATGGGCGGCGACCTCTGGGCCCCGAGGTTCACGGGCGGCCCGCAATCGACATCCGGCGTGGTTCGCCGGTCGTCACGGGCGCTCGCGGCCCTGGAGCATATCCGCGAGCCGCGCGAGCGCGGTTGCCAGTTCGCGGGCCGTCTCCGCTGGCGGCAGCGGGATCTTGAGCGAAGATCGGCCGCTTGCCGCGTCGCGCTCGACCCATGGGTGGGCTACGTCATCGTCGTGAGCCGCGGCAAAAGCGCCCAACAACTGGCGGCCGAGACCCGCAAGCGCCGCCCAGGGATCATTCGGGGCAGGCGTCGCGACCGGTGAAGGTCTTGCGTCCCCTTTATCAGGCTTCGCCGACGAAGGTCTTGCGTCGCCCGCGATACCCGCTCTGCGCGATTTCGCGTCCGCTACAGGTGCGGCGACCTCGAAGACTCGCTCCTCGGCGGGTGCCACCTCCGCGGCCTCCCCCATGCGTCCGGTCACGTTCTCCACGTCCTTCATGAATCGATTGAGGCGCGAACCGCCAAGCGACACCTCGCCCGCCCCTCCGTCTAGTATCCCGGCGGATAGCGAACGCTTGAACGCGAGCACCCCCAACATGCCCTCTTCTATGGTCCCTTTGGCCACGAGATTCACGATACGCACCGGGCGCTTTTGCCCCATCCTGTGAATGCGCGCGATGCGCTGCTCGAGGATCGCCGGGTTCCAGGGCAGATCCATGTTGATAAGAGTGGTGGCGTGCTGCAGGTTGAGGCCGGTACTGCCGGCGTCCGTCGACAGAAAGACCCGACAGTCGGCATCCTCGGCAAACCGTTGCACGAGCGCCGGACGCTTCTCGGAAGGCACCCCACCATGAAAACTCACATAACCGAGGCCGCGGGCCTCGAGCCTGCGGATCACAATGTCGTGACTGCGCGTCCACTGCGAGAAGATCACGGCCTTGGCGTCTTGCGCGGCCAGATCGTCCACGAGCGCCGCCACTTCGTCGGCCTTCACGCCGTGATCGCTCTCGTGATCCAGGAGATAGGTGCTGTTGCAGGCCATGCGCATGTTTTGAAGGGCGCAGGTCAGGCGTCTTTGATCCGTGTCGGATAGAAAGCGCGTCTTGCGCCAACGCTGAACGATGCGCGCGACGATATCGGCGTTGTCCTCGTGATAGCGCATCTGCGCCTCAGTCATGGGAACGAGGATGGTACTGTCGGTCCGCCCCGGGAGCTGGCGCAGGACCTCGGCCTTGCGCCGCCGAATCATAATGGGTGCGAGCGTCTTGCCGATCGTGTCGAGACCGGCGTAACCGATGACGCGCCCGGCCTCGTCGCGCACCTGGTGCTCATGTAAAAGCCTCCAGGTAGGCCCGAGTCTATGCTGATCCACATATTGAACGATGGAGATCAGCTCCTCGAGCTTGTTCTCGAGCGGCGTCCCGGTGAGCACGACGGCATAGGGGCTGTCGATACGCTTCAGGGCACGCGCGGCGATCGTGTTCCAGTTCTTGATGCGCTGCGCCTCGTCGACGATGACAAGCTCCGGCGCCCAGCCGGTGATGAGATCAAGGTCCGGATCGAGCTTTTCGTAATTGGTGATCTTGCAAAAGTCGTCCTGCGCATAATCCTTCTGCCGCAAGGCACGCCCGCCCGCGATCACGCGCGCCTTGCGGCCCGCGAAACGCAAAAGCTCGCCCTGCCACTGATACTTGAGCGACGTCGGGCAGATCACCAGCACCCGCGAGACCCCGAAGTGGCGTGCCAGGATTTCGGCTGCGGCGATCGCCTGCGCGGTCTTGCCAAGCCCCATCTCGTCGCCTATGAGGGCGCGTCCCGCGCGCACCGCGAACAAGGCGCCCTCGACCTGATAGGGGTACAGCGCAAGCTTGGTGAGCCGCGCGCGCCCCCAGTCGGCGGCGCCCCGCGGGAACAGGCGGTCCAGCGTCCGGGCGCGGTAGGCGGCATCGCGCAGCCCGGCAACGAAATCCAGGACCTCATCTTGAACCCGCAGCTCGTGGCCGGCCTTGGCGGCCGCGCTTATGAAGGACTCCAGATCGCCGGAGCGATCGGGGCGCAAGTCGCCCCCGGGTTGCTCGAAAAGCCCCGCCGATGCCCGCACCAAGGGGGCGGGGCAGGCGGTCCCCGGCCGGAACCGGACAAAGCGGTGGCCGTCATTATGCAAGACGAGTTCCGAAAACGCCGGCTGGTAGCCGCGCGCGAAGGCCGCCTTGGCGCCGCGTTTCTTAAGAAGCTTGCCTACCACGAACTCGATATGCTTGCAGGTGCCGAGTTCATTGGTGGCGAAATCCGGACAGGAGCAGTGGTTGTCGCCCGGCTGCAGTCCGCGAACCGTCACGCGATAGCGGGATCGGGTCTCCGGATTGGTTACATGGAAGTCGGAGAATATCGCCTCGTCCCCAATATTCTCCCAGCGAAACGCCTGCTCGCGCCCGAACTGCCGGCGCAAGGCGCGCTGCCAGTCGACGGGCGTAAGATCAGCGGGTTTGTGGGTATGGGGTATCTTCGGTTGCCCGCGCCTCTTGGGACGCGAACGGGTCTTTTGGCCTTGAATCATAAGTTCCCCAGGAAACATTCCGCAACGTCGATAGGGGTCGGGTGATAGCGACCGTTTGGCGTCACGGACATGGGGTCGGTCACAGCCGCCTTTTACCATGCGCGCGGGCGCCTGCGCCACGCATTCGATAGCAAGGCTTCATGCGCCACATGCCTCGATCGCCATCGCGGCGGATTGGCCATCCTTTAAGGATCGCAGACACCGGCCCCCGTTATCGCCACACGACTGCGCACGATACCGGTTTTCCTGGAAGATGGCACGATGAGCTGAGGCATCGAGGTTGCGATCAGAAGGGTAAGCGACCGTTCGGGGGCCACATACCGGCGATCCGCCCGCCAGGAAAGCGAAGGTCCGCGGCCCCGGCCCGATGCGGCGTAAGCCACGGACGCGCCGGGCATTCCGGCGCCATCGCGCCGCGCCCGCAATCGCCGGCAAGACCGCGGCCTATCCTTCGGGTGATCGCAGGCCACGGCCTCTCGCGTACTGCGCCGCGCCAAGACCCTTGTGTGTCATGCCCTCGAGGGCCCAATCGCCCTTGGCGGCGCGCTCCAGACGATCGCGCACCGCGTCCCACTCCTCGGTGGCGGGCGGCCGCTCGACCAGCACCATACGACAACCCCAGTGATCGATCGCGCGCAGGCGCGCGTAGAGCGCGCGACCATAAGCGCCGGCCGCGCGCGGCATCACAAGCCAACGGCACCGCACGGGTCCCCGGGCCGGGGGACGCAAGGCGATCACCGCCAGTGGCCGTGGCCCGAGGCGCCACTCCCGATCTGGATCGGCGACGAGCCGTAAGGGGGTCGCGGGGGCGTAATGAGAGGGGAGGCGTCCGGGGGCGCGCGGACCGCCGGTTGCCAAAAACACCGGTGTGCGACCGATGATGGCGGCCAACGCCCGTGGCGCCACCGCGCCCGGACGCAGTATGCGCGGCTCGGACCCGCTGAGGTCGAGGATCGTGGATTCGAGACCCACCACACAAGCGCCGCCGTCCAAAATCGCATCCACCGCGCGCCCAAGGCCTGCGGCGACATGCGCGGCGGTGGTCGGGCTCACGCCGCCAAACGGATTGGCCGAGGGGGCGGCCAAGCCGCGTCCGAAGGCCTTGAGGAGGGCCTGCGCCACGGGGTGCGCCGGAACGCGCAGACCGATTGTGTCTTGGCCACCGGTGACGCTATCGGGCAGGCCCGGGGCACGGCGCATGATGAGCGTCAGAGGCCCCGGCCAGAAGCGTTCGGCAAGCCGCCAGGCGACGGGCGGGATGTCGCGCGCGTACCGGCGCATCTGATCGGCATCGCTGATATGGACGATCAGGGGATGGTCGGCCGGACGCCCCTTGGCGGCGAACACGCGCGCCACGGCTACGGCATTGTGCGCATCCGCGGCCAAACCGTAGACCGTCTCGGTCGGAAACGCGACCAGGCCGCCACGATCCAGTATCCCGGCCGCGCGCACGATCTCCGATTCCAAGACGCGTCGCGCGCGCCAAGGCGTGCCATCACACTCATCCGCACTCATGCCTCGGCACCCATGGCAAGTGCGGCGACAATCGCCGTCAGGGAAGGCGCGATGGCGCGCCAAGCAAGGTTGCCGTCTTTGGTGTCGTGATGACGGACGATGAAAGGATCGCGCCCGAGCCAGTAGGCGAGATCGGCGCCGTTATCCATCTGCGAATCGGCGCCCAGCGCCGTCTGGTTCAACACCACCCCGGCCAGCATGAGGCCGCGACGCGCGACCGCCTCGGCCGTCAGCAGGGCCTGATGGATGGCGCCGAGCCGATCGGCGCTTACGACCAGCACCGGAAGACCGAGGGCTACGGCCAGATCGGCGTTCAGGGCATCGGCTGTCAGTGGCGAATAAAACCCCCCGGCGCCCTCCACCAATAAAAAGTCCCCGGGGTGGACCTCTTCGCGGCACGCCTGGACCAAATCGTTGAGGCGTAGGGTCCGGCCCTCCAAGGCCGCCGCGCGCGCGGGCGAAAGCGGCGCACGAAACCGGTAATGGCCAATGCGCGTAAGCGGCTCCCGGCCTTCGATCGCCGCGTGATAGGTCTCGCCATCGCCGGGATGCGCGCCGCCCTGTTGTGCGGTACAACCCGATTCCACGGGCTTACGCGGCCGCACGATGAGGCCTTCACGGGACAACCGCCAGGCCAGCGCGGCACCGATAACGGTCTTGCCGACACCCGTATCGCTCCCGGTGATAAATACCCCTCGCATCACACCCCCTTTAAGGCCCGCACCCCAAAATCACACGATCGGCTACCAGCGCGCGCGGACCGTTTTGCCGCCGTGGCTTGCCCTTTCCAAGAAATCGCCGTCAAGAAGATACACGCATCCCGCCACGTCCGCGCGTTGTGGCCCACCGGGCTTTGGTGAACGCGGATTGTTTTGCCACCGCATCATATGTCGGAAAGCACGCGCGTGATGGTCGCCGTCAACATCGACAGATCCTCCGGACTTATGATATAGGGAGGCATCAAATAGACGAGCCGGCCGAAAGGACGCAGCCAGACACCCGCCTCCACGAATCGTGCCGTAAGCGCCGGCAGATCAATGGCGGCGCGGGTCTCCACGACCCCGATCGCGCCCAGTACCCGGACGTCGCCGACGGCCGCCAATCCACGGCAGGCGTCGAGCTCACGGGCCAGCTGGCCTTCGATATCCGCGACACGGATCTGCCAATCGCTTGCCGTCAGCAGGTCGACGCTCGCCACCGCCGCGGCGCACGCAAGCGGGTTGGCCATGAACGTGGGTCCGTGCATGAGGCAACCGGCCGGGCTCTGCCCGATCGTCGTGGCGATCTCGGCGGTTGTCAGGGTTGCGGCAAGCGTCATGTAGCCCCCGGTCAGGGCCTTGCCCAGGCACAGGATGTCCGGCGTCACCATGGCGTGATCGCAGGCCAGAAATCGGCCGGTGCGACCGAAACCCGTGGCGATCTCATCGGCGATGAGCAGCACGGCGTGGGCGTCGCACAAGGCCCGCACCTCGCGCAGGTATTGCGGGTGATAAAACCACATCCCGCCCGCGCCTTGCGCGATGGGCTCCAGGATGACCGCCGCGAGTTCGTCTTCATGCGCGGATATCAGGTCGGCGAATGCGCTGATGGCCGATGGCTCCCAGGGGCCGTCGAACCGGCACGCGGGCCTCGGCGCAAAGACCTGTTCCGGGACAAGCCCGGTAAACAACCGGTGCATGCCGGTGACCGGGTCGCACACCGACATGGCGGCAAAGGTGTCGCCATGGTAACCCCCGCGCACGGTGAGGAGACGGTGCTTGGCCGGCCGTCCGCGCGCCTGCCAATACTGGATCGCCATCTTGATGGCAACCTCCACGGCCACCGAACCCGAGTCGCACAGAAAGACCTTTTCGAGGGGCGCCGGGGTCAGATCCACGAGCCGCCGCCCAAGTTCGATCGCCGGTGCGTGTGTAAGCCCCCCAAACATGACATGCGCCATGCGCGCCAACTGCTCGCTGACAGCGCGATTGAGCACCGGGTGGTTATAGCCGTGGATCGCCGCCCACCATGAACTCATGCCGTCGATCAGCCGCCGGCCATCGGCAAGCGTCAGCCGTACGCCGTCGGCCGCCACCACCGGCCAGACCGGCGCGCCTAGGGCCGCGTAGGGATGCCAGAGATGGGCCTGATCGAACGCCACGGCGCGCGCCCAATCACAAGCTTCAGGTCCGCCACCCTCGGCCTGGGCGCCAGCGAGGCGGCCCTCCCCATCGCGCGTGCACGATCTTGTCTCGGAAATCGGACCCGTCTGGCTCATGCTCCATCCGTCACCGCGCCACGACTCGCAGACGAGACGAGGCGCGCATATTTGGCCAAGGTGCCGCGTGTATAGCGCGGCGCGGGGGGCGCCCAGAGCGCGCGGCGGCGCGTAAGCTCCTCCTCCGGCACGTCGAGTTGCAAGACACGCCGCTCGGCGTCGATGATCACCGTGTCGCCATCGGCCACCAATGCGATCGTGCCGCCGACTGCGGCCTCCGGCGCCACATGTCCCACCACCATACCATAAGTGCCGCCCGAGAAACGCCCATCAGTGACAAGCCCCACGAGGTCGCCTAGGCCCTGCCCGACGAGCGCCGCGGTGGGCGAGAGCATTTCGCGCATTCCGGGGCCGCCGCGCGGCCCCTCGTAGCGGATCACGACCACGTCGCCGGCCGCTATGCGCCGCTCCATGATGGCGGCCATGCACGCCTCCTCGGAATCGAACACGCGCGCCGGACCGGTAATCCTCGGGGCCTTGACGCCGCTGGTCTTGGCAAGCGCCCCTTCGCAGGCGAGATTACCCTTAAGAATCGCCAAATGGCCGTGCGTATAGACCGGCCGCTCCCAGGGCCGGATGACATCCTGATCGGCACGAGGATGCTCGGGCACGTCTTGCAGGACCTCGGCGATCGTCTGCCCGGTCACGGTCAGGGCGTCACCGTGCAAAAGACCATGCGCGAGCAGCATTTTCATCACCTGCGGCACCCCGCCCGCGCGATGCAGATCGGTGGCGACATAGCGGCCGGACGGCTTGAGATCACACAACACCGGCACGCGGTGGCTGAAGGCATCGAAGTCGTCTAGCGTCAGTTCCACACCGGCGGCGTGCGCGATCGCCGGCAAGTGGATGACGGCGTTGGTGGAACCGCCCAACGCCATGAGCACCGCAAGCCCGTTTTCGAAGGCCTTGCGCGTAAGGATCGCGCGCGGCAACCGCCGCGCCTTTATGGCCTCGACCAGCACCCTTGCCGACTGCGCGGCGCTGTCGGCCTTTTCGGCATCCTCGGCGGTCATGGTCGCGGAGTACGGCAGGCTCATGCCCATGGCCTCGAATAGCGCCGACATGGTGTTGGCGGTGTACATGCCGCCGCACGACCCGGCGCCTGGGCAGGCCTTGCGTTCGATCTCGTGCAATTCCCGGTCATCGATCGTGCCGGCGATATGCGCGCCGACCGCCTCGAAGACACTTATGATGGTAAGGTCGCGCCCGTCATGATGGCCGGGCTTGATCGTGCCCCCGTAGACAAACACCGCCGGGATATTGAGCCGCGCGATGGCGATCATGGCGCCCGGCATGTTCTTGTCGCAACCGCCGAAGGCCAACACCCCATCCATGCTCTGGCCGGCGCAAACGGTCTCTATCGAATCGGCTATAACCTCGCGCGACACGAGGGAATATTTCATGCCTTCGGTCCCCATGGCAATGCCATCCGAAATGGTAATAGTCCCGAACATCTGGGGCATGGCCCCGGCCGCGGCCAAAGCCGCCTCGGCGCGCGCGGCAAGAGGCCCAATCCCCATGTTGCACGGCGTGATCGTGCTGTGGGCGTTGGCCACGCCCACAATCGGCTTTTCGAAATCGTCATCGTCGAACCCGGTGGCGCGCAACAGCGCGCGGTTGGGGGCGCGTTTTGTGCCGGTCGTCACGACACGGCTTTTGTGGTTGTCAGACATTAAGGTCCTCCTTAAACGATGGTTGAGATCGATGCGGCTTGCGCCAGACGGGTGTGGGCGGACGAACCGCCGCCCGCCGGCCCAATAGGGGTGTCGGATCAGTCGGCCAGACGCCACGCGACCACCTCCCCGGCGCGCAACGGCACGAACACATCGGCGCCGGCGGCCCTCGTGGATGGGACTTGCCATGGCTCCTTTATAAGCGTGACGCGATCTTGATTACGTGGCAGCCGGTAAAAGTCCGGCCCGTTGCAACTTGCGAACCCCTCCAGGCGATCGAGCGCATGGGCACCCTCGAAGACCTCGGCATAGAGCTCTAGCGCCGCGTGCGCGGTATAGATCCCGGCGCACCCGCAAGACGACTCCTTGGCGTGCCGAGGGTGCGGCGCGCTGTCGGTTCCGAGGAAGAATTTCCGACTGCCACCGGTGGCGGCGGCCACCAGCGCGGCGCGATGATGGGCACGCTTTAGAAGCGGCAGACAGTAATGATGGGGCCGCAGACCGCCTGTAAACATCGCGTTGCGATCGAGCAGCAAGTGGTGGGCGGTGATCGTCGCGGCCAAGGTGTCAGGACTTGCGCTTACGAACTCGACCGCGGCACGGGTCGTGATGTGCTCCAAAACCATGCGCAGGCCCGGGAACGCACGCGTAAGCGGCAGCAAGTGGCGCTCGAGAAACACCGCTTCGCGATCGAAGGCATCCACCGCGGGGTCCGTGACCTCGCCGTGCAAGAGCAAAGGGACATCGAGACGTTCCATGGCCGCCAGCACCGGATAACAACGCGTAAGGTCGCGCACACCCTGCGCGGCATGGGTGGTGGCGCCAGCCGGATAATACTTGACGGCGAGCACGGCTTTGGCGGCATGCGCCCGGGCAATCTCGTGAGGGCGCATGGCCTCGGTGAGAAAGAGCGTCATCAAAGGTTGAAAAGATGCGCCCGCGGGCAACGCCGACAGGATCCGCGCGCGATAGGCGAGCGCTTCGGCGACCGTGCGCACCGGCGGATCGAGGTTGGGCATGACAATGGCCCGGGCGAAGCGGCGTGCGGTGTCTGGCACCACCGCCGCCAACATCGCCCCATCCCGCAGATGAACATGCCAATCGTCGGGGCGCACAAGGCTTATGTGCGTGACCGGCGCCGGATGTCTTGGGCCATCGGCCAAAGCCACGGGGCGCGGCGCGCCATCGTCCGCGCACTCGCTCACCGGGCCCTCCGGACGGCGCGCCAGGGGGCAAGACCGCCTGACGATATCCGCCCGATACGGCCGGGCGGGCGATCACAGGTCGCCGGTCGCGCCGTGTCGGTCACAGCCGTCGTGGCAGGCCACGGGGCGCAAGACGCGGCGAATACTATGGCGCTGAGGCGCAAGGTCTTCACGGGGCGGCTTTAAGGGTTGCAGATATCGCAACGGGCCGGATCGGCCTGCGCGCGGTCTTTCAGGTCACGCGTCACCCGGTGCCCGCACTTAAGACAACCATGGACCTCGGCGCGCGTCTCGCGCGTGGGCGCCCCACACGCTTGACAGGGAAGCCCGGCGATCACCTCCACCGTCCAGAACCCCGGGGTGCGGCAAACAGGGCAGAGCGATGCCAGACGTCGGCCGAGGTCGACTGCGGCGAGCCGGATATTGATGAGGCGTGTGGGGTTGGCATAGGCGCGTAGATCCACTTCCACGAACACGCGCCCGCTCGGCGACTGCGCGGCGGCCTCCTCATAGGCGGCCTTGAACGCCGACCAATCCGCGATCCCCTTGCGGATACGGGGATCCCCATCGTGGTCGGGCCTTAAGACCAGATAATGCTCGGGAAAGCGCACCGTGTGCGCAAACCGCTCGGCATCCTCCCAATTCGCCGCCAGGATCTGGGCGCTGTTGGCCCGACCCTGCGCCATGCCGACCACCTCGAGTCCCAGCAAATCATCCAGAAAGACCAGGAATTCGATATTCCAGGGAAACATCCCCGCAAACGGATCGCGGGTGAAAGATCCTTCGCTGGCAAGCCCGACCGAAAGCCCCGAGAGCTCCATGCCGATCCGCGCCTTGTGGCGGGCCGCCTCGATCTGCGTGCCGGCACGCGGGATGTCACGCGTGAATGTCCCGAGGAGATCGGTGTCATAGCCTGCCACCCGCTCGACAAGGCAACCCACGAATCCCTCGAGGACCGGACCTACGATCCGCTCCTTGCCGTGCTGGGTCAGAAACGCCGCACGCTGTCCCCGGTAGAGGCTGCGGGTCGACGCGGCATAAGCCGCCATAGGCCCGTTTAGGCTCATGATACCTGCTCCCATCGCCCGTCACGGGCGCGCAAGAAGAGGCCGGGGGCCTCGCTGTCCATCTGAAACAAAAACAGCCATCCATGCTCCACTACGCTATGCACGATCTCGTGGCGCGCCAACACCTCGTCCACCCGCGCGCGGGGCGCCTCCACGAACGCGTTGAGACGCAGCGGCTCGTGGGCCCCACGCCGACTGTCAAAGAGCGACGGGATCGAAAACCCATTGTCCCGATCGCCGCCCGCGCCCTCCCACGCCCCAATGCATCCACCCACCCTGTCGTGCAGGGCCTTGTGGCCGCCGCCGAAGCGTTTAGGGTCGACCACGGAGGCGTAGTACCGCATGTTCATCCAATGGGCCGCCATCATCGGTGCGGTCATGAGGTAGCGCAAAATCCGGAAATCCGTATCCCGGCGCCACTCGTAATCATGCAGGAACGCGCGGCCATCCAACGCCACGCCCTTCGTGCGCGCGCGCGGCGCCGCGATAAAAGCGGCATTGCCGATAAATTCAGACTCAACGGCGGCTTGCGCCGATTGCGGCATGCGCGCGCCGACCGGGGCGCTTACGGGGTCCGCCGCGCACACAGGCGAGACAGGCGCGCAAACACGCTCCGCGCGCGCGTGCCGGCTTGCCTCCTCCAGGGCCGCGCGCGTAGCCCGCAGATCCCAGGCGTGCGTCGCCTCCCATGGTCCCGTATCGAACAAGACGACTTCATCGTGCGTGCTATCGTAGCGCGCGGGCACGAAGCTCGTATCCGCCGGGATCACAATCCCTTCTGGCGCAAGACGGGTGCGTACAGCGCGATCATTCAGCAAGGCCGCCACCGTCCGTACGTCCATTTCGCTTGTCCACCGTCCGATGGACGATTCCGCGGCATGCGGCTTATAACCGGGAAGCCGACTGTGATCGATCAGTAATACCAGCCGCGCGAAGCCGTCGGTGAGCGACATGACGCGAAGAAATCCCGAGGCCATGGCACTTTGATCGGCATCGGTGATGACCGATGCCTGCTCGGCGTCTGCGCCCGGGCGTGACGCATGCGCGGGTGGCGTGACAGGCCAAAAGGCTTCCATGAACGGATCGAATGGGGCATGGGCGTACGCGAGGCCGCAGAAACCGCCAAACCCGAGGGTCTGGGTCTGCGGCGCGATCGTCTCCAGGGCGCGACGAAAGACCTCGGCGCGATTATTCATGCAAAAGACCACCTGGACCGCGGCGCGGCCCTGCGAGCCAAGGCGGTCAGGCCGCTCGCCGCAAGCCGCCAGATCAGCGACGATGCGTCGGCGGTATCCGAGCTCGAGCGCGGTCTGGAGGACCGAGTCGATTTGGGCATCGGGCGTCATGCGCGCCGAATGGGTCGACGGCAGGGCCGAGAGCGCCGCCTGCCAAGCGGCCTTGAGGCGCGGCTTCGGGGCCGCGCAAAAAACGATGAGTTCCCAGGCGAGCCGGATGGCGAGCAGATCCTCGATGTCGGCGCGGCCGCCGTCGGCTGCGCGTCCCTGGCGCGTCTCCTGCGCGCGGGTCGCCCATCCCCCGATATCGAGAAGTGCGGCGTGGCAATAGTCCGTGATATGGGCGCTGGGGACGGCCAACGTCTTTAGGACGAGTTCGATGGACTTGAGTGGTTGCCGGGGCAGCCGCCCGACGATATCCGCCACCCCCTTGAGCCCCATGGTCCGGGGGCTTGCATCGAGCCTTGCGAAATCACGCCACGCGTCGTAGAGGGGCTCATCGCGCCACGGCAGGGGCCATGAGGCCTGACCGGGATCGAAGTAGGCGGCGGCGAACTGACTGATGCGTTCGACACAGAATGCCGCCCACGGCGTATCGGGGTCGATCCGCTGCAAGATATGCGACACAAGCGGCAGCCTCTGCACGGGCGGCGCATCGTCGTGCGCCAAGAGACTCGCGGCGGACTTTTCGTCGGATGGCAGACCATGCGCCTTCAAGGCCTCGGCTATATCGCCGCGCGTGACGCGGCCGCATGCGATCTGCTCCCGGTAATAGCGGCGTGGCATGGTAAGCGTGGACCCGGCTACCCGCGCCAAGATCGGGCCCGCTTTCTCGAAATCCACATGACGCAATCCGAAGTAGGGATTGACGGCCACCGACGCATCCTGCGTCCAAGCCGGCGCGAGCCTGTCACAGGCCTTGCGCACCGCGACGCGCCACGCGGACTCGCCGCAGGTGACCGGGACTCCATCGGTCCACCCATGATCCCCCGCCACACACCGTGGCCCATCGACCCGCGATGCCCCTAGGAAGCCATCCATGGCGCCCCCTTTTCCCTGCGGTGGCGCGCCGGGCGGACGACGCACGCCGCAAGGACTGCAAAGAACGTAGACACTGGCGCCCCCATCGACCGCTGCGTTGTTCCTATAGGCGAGATCCTGGTCACGGGTTTGGCCCTCCGGCCGCACCGCCCATTGCGGCAAACGAGGATGTTAAAGACCTTTAAGAATAAGCGACACTTAATATTAAAAATTATGAGGATTTACCGCGGTTAATTCCCGTTCGCGGCACGCCGGCCCAGACCTTGGGCCTTACCCCTCATCGCGGGCCTTACGCCCGATCGGGGACCAGGGCCGGCCGAAACGCCAAGGGCGCGATCTCTGGAATAAGGTCGACCATACGGTAATCGCCTTCGATGCGATCGGAGGCCACCGGCGCCAGACGCCGATCCATGAATCCGGTATAGGCCGGGTGCCTACGAAAGGCATCGACCGCCGGTGCCGAGGCAAGACGCGCCAGCAGGCAGTGGCGATACCGGCCGCCCTCACCTGCGACGTGGCCGACCTGAACGGAGCGCACCCCCGGGATGCCCGACAAAATCCGCTGCCCCTCGGTCATCAGGGCCTGCAACGCCGGGGCATCCAGACGCGGCGCATCGTAAACGACGATATGCATGATGTTGTTCCACGGGCGGCACCGGTCGAGCACTTCCGCGGCGCGACCCGCCGAGCCCCATGCGCGCATGGGCGGCTCGAGCTGCGCGGCGATGCTTTCATGGATGCCATCCTTCAGGGCGCTGTAAGACGCATGACGATCGCCTCGTACGTTGGCCCGCAGCCGCTCGCTCGCCATGGCGCCCGGGGCCACGGAGCAGGAGATCTTGGCCACACCCAACATGATAAATCTACGGCATTGCTCATCGCCCAACCCCATCTCGCCTGAAATGACCAACGGTATCTTAAGCGCGGCATTGATCTCCTTGAGGCGCCCCCAGTCGAACCGCGACCTTCCTCGCCCCCGCACCATGTCTGCCGAAACGAGTAGGAAATCCACTTGGGTGCGCTCCACAAAACCCTTGGCCTCGGCCACGGTCGCATATTGAACGGCGCGCGGTGCGTGGCCTTCTGTGGCGTCGCCATCGGGCGCATAGGCCAATTCGCCTTCGACCGGCACCCCGCAGGCATGTGCCGCATCCACGATCGCGCGTGTGCGGTCGATATGACGAAAGAGCGATTCCTGAAGGGCGCGCGCGACGATGCCGTTGGCGCCCAGGCGGACACCGCGTACCACGGAATCCCTGTCGGTCCCGCCATCGAAGTGGATCGCCACGGGAACGGTGGCGCGTGCCGCGGCGGCCTCCACGGCGGCCATGACCCAGGCGAAGACAGGACTTTGAGACGGCGGCTCGGCGACACTGAGGATGACCGGCGCGCGCGCCGATTCGGCCGCCGCCAACACCGCCGGCAGGAAATCCAGCTCCGCGAGATCGAACGCGCCCACCGCATAGCCGTTCTCGTAAGCGTGCGTGAGCATGTCCTTCATGTCCACCAACGGCATAGCAAGTCCTCAAGACATCGATGACGGGAGTCGAAAGCCGCCGCGACTTGCCCCGCGCGCGATGGCCGAAAGCCCCCGCGCCCCGCGCCAAAAAACGCGGCTTTGAATGGGCCGGGGTGTCCGACCCGAAGATAGGACGCGGCCCCAAAGGCAGCGCTCTTTGGTTCGCGCGCGCCCGTGGCGCACGGGCGGTGCCCCATCAAGGGGTTACCGATCCCGCCGCATAGACCCAAGACCCCGTCGCTTTGGTCCCGGCTCATGTGGCAGGAGACCCCGTTAGGCGTGATCGAATTTAGAGAGTAATATGCTTAAAGAGAAGTCAGTCTTAATTAGCGTAGCTATTTATCGTAGTTAATGATTAACCATTGGACGCTCCAGCAACTTCGGCTCTTCGAGGCGGTCGCCCGTCACCGCAGCTACACGCGCGCGGCCGAGGAGCTGTGCCTGACGCAACCCGCGGTCCACATCCAGGTGCGCAGGCTCGAGGAGATCGTAGGCCTGCCGCTGATCGAGCGGGTCGGCAAGAAGCTTTTGCTGACGCGCGCGGGCGAAGAGGTGTACGCCGCCACGGTCGCGGTGATGGATCAGTTGCGCGCGCTCACAGGCGAGATCGCGGACATGAAGGGCAAGGTGGCAGGCCCCCTGAAGATGGCCGTGGTCACCTCCGCCAAGTTCTTCATGCCGCATTTCCTCGGACTTTTCATACAGGAATATCCCGATGTGGCGCCCCAGCTCATAGTCACGAACCGCGCGCGCGTGCTGGAGCGCCTGACGGAAAATCTCGATGACTTCGTCATCATGGGACAGATCCCAAACGATATGGACCTCACGGTCCGGCCGTTCATGGACAACCTGCTGGTGGTCGTGGCGCACCCAGACCACCCGTGGGCGGACCGCGTCGATATCCCCCTGGCGGAGATCGTGCGCGAACGTTTCTTGTTGCGCGAGGCCGGTTCCGGGACACGCATGTCGGCCGCGCAGATGTTCGCCGAACAGGGGCTCGACGTGAAGCCCTACATGGAGCTTGGGTCGAGCGAGGCCATAAAACAGGCGATCATGGCCGGTCTTGGGATCTCGGTGCTGGCCTTAAGCAGCCTGGAACTCGAATTGGAGGCGAGACGTCTCGTCATCCTGGATGTCGCAGGCTTCCCCTTGCATAGGACATGGTACGCGGTCCATCTGCAAGGCAAGCATCTGGGCCTCACCGCCAGCGTGTTCCTGGACTTTCTGGTCAAGGAGGGCCCCGACCTCGGGGTGCGCAAGGGCTGGGTGGCCGAACTTCACCCCGCCCATCGCCCGCGCGAGGCGCGCAAAAAACTCGGAAAGACGCGTACCCCGTGACGCAAGGCCACCTGCCGCCGGACGGTCTTTGGCGCCTGCGCCTATCGCGCGCCCGGCTCCGGCCATTTCTGGCGCTTTTTCAAGATAGCCTCCACCAAGCCAATGGCGCGCTCGAAACTTGTCGCCACGTGCCGAAAGCGAATGCGCGCACCGGGGCCTAGCATGCTCTGAAAACGCGGCCCGACCCGTTCGTCGGGATCGTACACACGAAACATCTCAAGCGGATTATCCCCGACCGACCCCAGCGCATACAGGTAGCGAAAGAACAGATCCGACTCCGGCAATGAGTAGCCGATCACGAAAATGTGCTGGGCATCCGACAACTCCTGGGCCGCCTGGGCCCATACCCGGGTGAACTCGCTTTGGTAGCCGTACTTGTTCCAGGTCGGCGGCACGATCACCGGATGCTCGCCCGATGGACGGTCGAGGATATGCGCCGTGGTGCAGAGCCGGAACACGCCCTCCGCGTGCCTGCGAAACACGATGCCTGCCGACTCCGCCAACAAGCGATCCATCCTCCAGGGCACCACCTCTCCGGTCGCCCCTGCCACCCAGTTGAGCGAGCCGTGCAGCTTGAGAAGCGGGATACCGGCGGGCGGATCGGAGTCGTCCAGGCAATAGCGCACCGGAATTCCCCCTTGATGCAAAGCGTAATCCAAAGCCAGGTCATAATTGAACGTGAGGATGGCGTGACGGTATGGGGGTGATGCCGCCTGGCTCTCGCGCAGGAGCTCCACAAACCGGGGGTAGGGGTCGGGCGCCACCGGCAGATCCCCGGCGCGTTTTTCGTTGAAGTTGAGCGTCGACTCCAGGGTGTAGGCGATGACGGTCTTCAAGGCCGCGATCAAGGCATCGATCTCGCTCACTCCGTAGCCTGGCATTCGGCCAAGAAGCCGGGCCATCTCAAAGGCCGCGAACACACTCTCGACATTGGTGATATCGAGATCCTGCGCCTTCGAATGCACGGCCTGGAGTTTACCGATCGCCTCGAAGACACGGGCGAAATCCCCCGCGCGGCCCTGCACGGCCCCGGTAAACAAAAGCCGACGCGCCTTGTCTAGAAAGTTGCTCATGACCGGCGCGCCGCCCTGCTGCGACGCCCCCGCCCCGAGAATGAATACGACATCAGCCACTTGTAACCTCCGCACCTGCCGGCAGACCGCCTCTCGCCGTTACATTACTACGAAACTCCGGCCATGTTCCACGGCCGGCGCCCTCAAGCAAAACATAAATGGTTTCGACGCATCGAGACCGATATAAATAATCGAGATTATACGGGCCATGCGTGGTGGTACAAATACTAGACTCATAGAGTCTGGTAAAGTTTAATAATTGCCAATATTAAGTGTTCTTAATGGCGCCACATCCGTTACATTGCCTCGCATTCACGCCGTCTGGGTTCGAGTTTAAAGACGGCAATAATAAATCACGCGGGCGCCAAAGGCGCGCCATTACGAATGGGGGGCTTTGTGGATTCTACGAATGGCGTCGTGACCTATGGCTTTCACGGGGTGACGGATACTGAAAAGGTCCTCCTCCAGTCCATGATCGAGCGGATATCCCGCAGTCTGCCAGGTCCGGTGGCGCAAGTGCCGGCACGCGACGCACAGCTCGTGTTCTTCGATGGGCCAGCGCCCCACCCAGACAAGACCGAAAGGCGGCTTGTGCGTGTGGTCCGGGACCCAGGCGCGCGGCGGTTCTCGGGCGGTCTGCGCATGCCGCCTCACGTCACGGATCTCCTCGATATCTTCACGGAATTCGTGGAGCAGGGGGCCTATGCGCAGACCCGGTGCACGGCCATGCGGTCGCTGGTCCGCTCGCTCCACGACCTGTTCCGAACCCGCGGCGCGCCGCACGCGCTCATCGACAAAGACGGCACGAGCCTCGTCTTGTACCCGGCCGATCGGCAGTTCTCGTGGTCGGATTCCGAAAACACACGAGCCCTGCCCGAATTCTTCCAATCGCACCGGCTCCCGGGACTCGACCTGCGTCCATGGGACGCGTCCGAACCCGGAGAGGGCCGGGAGCGGCGCGGCATTGAGCCCCTATTTTGGCACATGGGGCTTGCGCACGCGCGTTGCGGGCTCTTGCCATGGGTCGGGCGTGACGACCCCCTCAAGATGCGCGCGTGGCCCTATCTCACGGCCCAAGGACCGGCCACCGCGACCCGTCTTGCCACCGTCTTGCGCACACGACCACAAAGCGTGGCGGCCCTGGCGGATGCCGCTTGCGTCCCCGAGACCGATGCCGTGGCATTCGCCAATGCCGCGCTTTTGTGCGGATTCGTGGTGACCGCGAAGTCGACGGACACACAGGCCTTGGCGCACCGACCGAGCGCCCCTGACGCGGACTTAAGGGCCTTGGGCACGGCGCGACGGCCCGGCATTCTGGGCGCCATCCGCAACGCCCTGGGGATACGTTCGTGAGCGAGGAACTGAAGCTTTTGTTCGCGGGCGCGATGGGCGCGGGCAAGACCACCGCGATACGCGCGATCAGCGAAATCGCGCCCATAACAACCGAGGCTGCCAACAGTGACCACACGGAATGCAACAAAGAGGAGACCACCGTGGCCATGGATTATGGCGAGATCACGTTGGCGACAGGCGAGAAGCTGCGGCTCTATGGGACCCCGGGCCAGGCGCGCTTTCAGTTCATGTGGCCGATCCTTGCCACCGGGGCCCTTGGCGTGGTGATCCTGATCGACAACTCACGCCCCGACCCCTTGGCGGACCTCGAGCTTTACCTCGATGCCTTTCGCGCGCTCGCCGATGGCGGCGCCGCGGTCGTGGGCGTCGGACGCATGGACCGCTGCCCACAGCCATCGCTCGAGGCCTACGCCGAACGGTTGGCGGCGCTCGATGTCGTGGTTCCGATCGTGCCCGCCGACGTGCGCCGGCGCGACGAGGTCCTCACAATGCTCGAAATTCTTCTCCAACAGCTCGAGGCGACATGGGCCTATGACGAGGCCATCGGCGACGGCCTGTCGGGTCACGGATTAATGGGAGCGCATCCATGAACGCGCGCGCCATTGCGCCAGACGTGATCGCGGCCTTTGATGAGGAGATTCGTAAGCTGCATGCCCGGGTGGCGGGCGTCATCGGGTGCGTGCTCGCCACCACGGACGGACGACGAGTATCGGCGGTGGTCGACAACGAGGCCGATCCGCAGCGGGTGTCGGCAATGGTGGGATCGATCGTGGCGCTCGGCGAGACCATCGGCCGCGAAGTCATGATCGGGCGCACGCAGTTTGTCGCGGTGAGCGCGGTGGACGGCATGATCCTGCTCCAGAGGGTACCGGCCAAGCGCGATCTGCTGGTCGTGGGGACGTTGGCGCGGCGCCATACCAATCTCGGGATTCTTCTGCACGAAACCGGGATCGCCGCCGAGGCCGCGGCCCGGATTCTCGACGACTGGTTGGGGCGCGACTTGCAGCCCGCTTGATGGCTGCCGGATTGACAGCAACACCGCGAGGCACCTCTCGCGGCTACGAGACTCAACAGAGGATGGATATAAGTCATGGCAAAAGTGGATCTGAGCAGTATTCAGGATATCGACGGGTTTATCGCAGCGGCGCTCGGCGATTCGAGTAGCGGCATGCTGTTGGCGAGGACCGGAAACCAGGCGGTCGACCTGGATCTGGCGATAGCCGGCAATTCGGAGGTGGTGAACACGAAACGCGCACTGGTGGCGCGCCTGAATCTCGACGACAAGATCGAGGATATCCTTATTACGCTTGGCAAGCAGTACCACCTGATCCGGCCCCTGGAACGTAACGACCAGCTGTTCCTCTATCTGATGCTGGATCGCGCCAAGGCCAATCTCGCCATGGCCCGCCATGAATTGAGGGTCTACGAAAAGACCCTGGATTTTTCTTAAAGCAGGTGCGGGGACCTTGCCCAAACGCGGCCATGGGGGCCGCTATGGCGGGCCACGGCTGACTCAAGGTGTCGCACCAGGCAAGACGGGGTCTTTGTGAAAGACATCATACTTATTGCCTCACCAAAACCCGCGGGCCGCATGCCCAAAGACCGTCCATGACACGCAGCGCAGCCCAGCCGCTTATCCTGCCGTACAGGGGCCTCGCCGATAAGGCGAATGTCGTACGGCGTGCGCCGGGGCCTATCGCCATTGAGAGATCACACCATGACCGTACGCTGGCATGAAACCCCCCTCCTCGATCCCGGCATGTTTTATGACTATGAACGCGCGATCCTGGCACAGGCATCGACGGGCGATGTGCCACTCGGCTTTGCGCGCCTTGGGCCTTGCGCGCTGGTCGGGGTCTTCGATGATCCGGATCGTTCGCTCAGGCGCTCGTTTGTCGATGGCCACCTGCCGATCGTGCGCCGGCGCACCGGCGGCGGCAGTCTTTATGTCGACCAGGGGACGACCCTCATGGTCGCGGCCCTACCGCGGGTCCTGGTAGCGCAACATGCGCTGACCGCGATAATCGCACTTGTCGGCGAAGTGATTGCCGAGGCGTTGCGCAGCCAGGGTATGAGTGCGACATTTACCGCCCCTAATGACATCACAGACGACGGCCGCAAAAGGGGTAGTGTGTTCGCCGTGCGGTGTGGCGAAGAGATACTCATCGAGGCGGCTCTCTTGTTTGCGGTCGATATCGACTCCCTGATGAAGACCATCAAGCTGCCGCTCGAGAAATTGTCGGCGGCGGGATTGTTGGCCGCCGCCCAGCGGTTTGCCCCCATCGGTGGCCGAGAGCCCTCGGCGGTGGCGGCGCGCATCTATCCTGCGATCGCCGCGGCGCTTGCCACGCGCCTGACGATGGGCGTGGCGGTCCAAACGCCACCCGCCGTCCGTATCGAACCCCCGCCCCCCGGCAGGACCGGCCTCATTCCCGACGTCAGCGCTTTTCTAAAGACCCAGGGGGGCGTCTTGTATCTCGACATCCTACTCGACGGTGAGAGCGTGCGCGCCGCGCGCGTCAACGGTGGGGTCCAGTGCGCGGGGGCCACCGACTTGGAGCAACTGGCCAACGCCATGACCGGGGTGCGCCTCGATGATCTGGAAGCCGCCGCCTTGGCCGCGGCGCCAAGGGACACCCTTGGCTTCGACCACAGGGATGTTGGCTACCTCGCGCGGCTTTGTGTGGAGCGTCAGCTTCTGGGCGAGCGCCTGGGTATCCCGGGGGGCGCCGAGCGCGTGACGCTCTACAGCCCGCGCCGCGACCAAGGGTTCGCGGATCTGCTCGCCGATGTGGGGGCCCTGTTGCTGCCCTACTGCGCCAAGCCCGCCTGGTGCAAATGGCGCCATCGTGATGGCTGCCCGGAATGTGGACAATGCGCCGTGGGAGAGGCCTATCGCCTCGGGCGGGAACGCGACCTACCCGTGACCACGATCACCCGCTACGAGCATCTGCACATGGTGTTGGCGCAGCTGCGCGCCACGGGAATACGCACGTTTTTGGGCGTCTGCTGTACGGAATTCTTTCTCAAACGCGACTATGCCTTCGTAGAGGCCGGCCTGGGGGCCATATTCATCGATATCGGCGGCGACACCTGTTACGCGCTGCGCGCCGAAGAGTCGGCGTATCGCGGCGAGTTTACAGCCGAGGCGACACTCGATTCCCGATTGCTGGATCAGGTGTTGCGCCTGAGCGACACGCATGACCCATCGATTTAGAACGAATAGTCCATCTTTGGGAACTCTTCGTAGGGGCGGTAATGCGAGGAGTCCGATGAGAAACTCAAAGCTCACCCGCGCATTCCAGCGCCGATGGCCGCACGGTCGTTTGGCTGGCTGCGGGCTGGCTGGCGGCGGGTAGAAGTTTCGCCCCCCACATAGAAGGGCAAACCGGTTTCCAGCGCATTAATGACGTTCAGCAGGGCTTCATTCTCGCGCGCCCCGGGGGTGATCGCATCGGGAACGTCGGCAAACGTGACGGCACGGTGCCGTCATCGGGGGTCAGGATCACGGGGTAGTCGAACATTATTTCCTCCTTGCCAAACACCCCCCTTATTGGATTGGAACTGTGCCGTCCGTATCGTCTCAATACGCGCCATCTTCTCCCGTCTATGCGGTCTATTGTCGTGTTTTTATCCTGCCGAGTACGGACCCAAGAACCGCACACCATTAAAATGGATCAAGTGGCTCGGGTGATCGGCAATCCACACCTCGGACTCCCAGGAAATCACTTCCTGGTACTTGTTGAACGTGCGGCGGTCAGGGAAAGCGGACACGAACACGAGGCCGGCGCCGCAATCCTGAAAGAGTTCGCTCAACTCCTGGTGGCGTTTGGCGTCCACGGGTCCATGCGAGGTCACGGCCTCGGCCAGGATGAGCCAACTCCGATCCGGGTCGTAGATCATGACATCGGGCATTTTGCCATGCGCTCCCATGGTGATACCAAGGGAGGCCAGCAAGGACTCGTTACAGTATCCCCATTTCTTCCCCGTATCGCCGGCATACACGAGTTGCCCGCCCGGTATAAAACGCGGTCCAAATTCTTCACAGAGGGCCTTGATGAGCGCGCTATGATGGCCGGGTGAAAGCAGGACCTCCTGCCCCGAAGCGACCCATAACGGGACCATGCGCATCCAGCGGGGCATCGCCTGTTGGGCGACCAACGTCCCACGGACCGCGAGAAAGTTGGCGAGCCTCATCGCATACTCCTCGGTCCCTAAGGCCTGGAGGGCATCCAGGCACGCCGGTTCTATCTGGTAGACGGCGTTCGGGCTATTGACCGGCCGGTCAGGCTGGTCCGGGTTGTAGAGCGCAAGCCCGGCCTGGATAAACTGATGCATGGTCTGACGGCGGAAGGTCTCGCGCGTATTGGGCGCGTAGGGCTTTTCGTAATGAAGACGCGCCCAGTCCATGATCGGCGTGATGCCCATCAAGGGGTCTGTGGCCGCGTTCCAGGGCTTGTCTGGGGTGAGATCTAACAAGGCCAACAGACAAAGGGCGGAGCGCTCATTGCGTTGTGCCCGTGGCATGCCCAAATCGTCCAGCACACCCAAGGCCTCCTGGATCCGTTGGGTCTTGGGATCGTTATTACTCACGGCATCGCTCGACACAGGCGTCGATGGCCTCTTGTGTTGCCGGTCCTGCCCGCTTGGCCCATTGTCCGTAACGGATCAGGGTGGCATGATCGGGATATCGCAAAGCGCGCAGATCCCCGGCGTTGACTTGGGTATGCCCGCTAAATTCGCGAAAGGCCTGGTCTGCCCCGCTGGAATTGAGGAACACCGCGAGCCCCCGCGCCAGATCCTCGGGGAGGCCTGCCTTGCTGTGGTGGAAAACGTTCAAGTGGTTCTCAAACCCATACAGGGGTTGTGGCATCTCGTTGGGGTCGATCACAAAGGCCACCAAGCGCCGCCGTTCCTCCTTCGCGGAAAACCGCTTGGTAAGCGTATAGAAGCCGCGCGGCATGAGCCATTTGCGGGTCTCGGGATGGAGCGCCAGAGCATTGGGTTTCTTGTGCGCCACAGGCCAGGAAAGATGACCGCCCGGGAAGTGGTGCGCATATAAGAGCGGGGCATAGTCCCCGTCCGGAGTCGCCTGCGCGTGCGCACGCACTCGAAAATCGACCACGGGGCCCGTGGAGACCGTAAGGCCCAGGTCCGCTAGGGTACATGGCAAAAGCGCGCGCAACTTGTCGTCGTGGCCATCTGGAATGCGAATGAACTGATGGGGATCTCCTGGGTGGACGATTTCTGCAAAGGGGACTTCCCGGCTCTCAAGATCGGTAAAGTGCGCATCTTGAGAAAAGGACACGGCCACGGACTGGGGCTTGGCGCCACGTACCAACCGGATAATGATGTTTTCCTGCAAGACCTCGTCGTCTTTAAAGGCACTGCTTCGGCTCTCAAAGACATGAAGATGGGTAATGGCTGTCCGTTCCAAGAGAAAACGACGAAAGGGTCGAAAGTAAGTGCCATTACAGAAACTCCGAGGGACAATGGCGACGATTTCCCCGCCCTCTGCCATCAAGGCGATGGTAAGTCCCAGGAATGCACTGTAGAGGTTACCGGTCTCAAGACCTATAGCCCGCAAGAGCCGCCGATATTCAGAGGCGTTCGTGATCTTCTTGTACGGCGGATTGAGAATGGCATGGGTAAACCGAGGGGCGCCCATACCCGACAGGAAGCTTGCCTCATGGATAAAATCGCGATCGTGAGTCACGCCCCGAAAATGCTGTCCTCGATCACGGAGGCGCTCTTTGATATCGCCCATGTGGTCTTGAAAGTATCTCAGCAGTACCGGATCCACCTCGTAGCCGTGAGCCTCCAAGGTCGCATTCGGAGGCGCCTGCCGCACGAATTGTTCGGCGAATGCCTCCGTCAGCGATCCAACACCGGCGCCTGGATCCAGTAAACAGACTTTTGCCGGCCATTGGGCGAAGAGAGACGCCATGAAGTCCGCTATGGCGGTGGGGGTCATGAACTGACCGAGGCGCGATCGCGCGGACGGGTCGAGTTGGCCTGTCGCCACACTTCGCACCGCATCAATGGACCGACTCACGACAGGAGGCACGCTTTTGCTTAATCCGTGACTTCCCATCTGCCCACCTCAGAGTGATGACGACGGCAGTTTAGCGTCAAAACGTAGTGGTCACAACGAACTACTTTTAAGGCTGCCAGATAGTTGTTTTCTTGGATTTCACGAACACCCCTCACTTGTCATAAATCATCATATCTCCCTCCATCTAACCTATTTTCCGCACTTCCCGGGCGTAAAATCTTTGCCATTTCCCGGAGCGACACTTTCGCCTAGCCTAACGATTTCCTCCCGCACGGAAATACGTATTTGGTGAATACCCCAGCACTCGCAGCACGGTGCGCTGGGGTTCGGTCGGTTCGTCGTAGAAGCACTGAGGCACCGTGCCATCGGCTCGCCGGATTCGGTCGTGGCGGACCACCTGATCCGGCCCCTGGCACGTAACGACAAGCTGTTTCTCTATCTGATGCCGGATCGCGCCAAGGCCAATCTCGCCATGGCCCGTCGTGAATCGAGGGTCTACGAAAAGACCTTGGATTTCCTCTCGAATCCCGGGTACACGCTCACATGCGAGCGCTGCGCCATGGCTCGTGGATCCAGGCTCGAAGGTTTGCCGGGTCGGGCCGTGGAACGGGTGACCACCATCGGCCCAGCCGCAGGCGATACGACCAACGGGCCGCCCCAGGCCTGCGCGGCCCTCGTCTGGTCCGTGCAGGCCTGGGGCATGCATTACCCATCGATCCAGAACGAATAATCCATCTTGAGGAACTCTTCGTAGGGGAGGTAATGCGAGGAGTCCGATGAGAAACTCAAGCTCACCATGCCGTTGAAGATGTTGACGGTGCCGGTGCGCAAATAAAACCGCCCCTCCATCGACCGTAGCGTCTTCATGTTATCCAGGATATTGCGGACGCGCTCGGCCGGGACCAAGGCATTTCCGAACACGAATGATTTTCGGTACTACTCGTGGCTCGAGTGGACGCCGCCGACCAAGGCCAGCCCCGAAAGGCTGGCCTTGGTTCACGGTCATCATACGTTCCGGCTGTCTTGATGCGACCGCAGCTGCTTTGCCCGTGAATCACGACTATGATAATTAATGCGCACGCCGTGTCTAATAAAGACGCGTTATTGCCCCTGGATATCATTATGTTATATTATGCGCGTATATCGTCTCCTTTTGAGGCATTCCTTGAGCAAACGGGATCATTTGCAAACAAAGACGCTGGGGCCACGGGCGGCGCAGCTCATCGTTGAACTGAACGAACTCCGCCGCTCTACGTTCACCTTAGCGGATGTGGAGGCGATTACGGGCCTGTCGCCGGCATCGGCCCGCAACCTCGTGCACAAAACCCAGCGGCGGGGCCTGGTCACGCGGCTGAAGCCTGGCCTGTACAACCTCGTGCCCTTCGAGCTCGGCCGCGCCACCGAGCACATCGACAGCCCATACTTGATCGCGCGCGAGATTGCCGGTGCCTCGCCCTACTTCCTGTCACACCGCACGGCGTTCGAACTCCATCGCATGGTGACGCAGCCGACCTTTATCGTCTATGTGTCGTGCATGCGGCGCGTCCGTTCGCAGACGATAGGTGGTTACGGGTTTCGGTTTGTCTACATCACACCGGAACAAGAATTCGGGATCATGAAGCACTGGGTCGACAAGGAACATTTTGTGATGATCAGCGACATGGAGCGCACCATTATCGATGGTCTCCGACATCCGGCATTGGTTGGCGGCATCACGGAAGTCGCCAAGGGTTTGTGGATGAGGCGCGCCGTCCTGAAGGCCGAACGCTTGGTGGACTATGCGCAACGGCTCGGCGTCGGCGCCGTGGTTCGCCGCCTGGGATACCTGTTGGAATACTATGGCTTGGTCGATACCTTTACGCTGGAGTCGCTGCGCGGCATGCTGACAGCCACTTACCAGCGTCTGGATCCGCTGCTCCCCGCCGAAGGGACATTCCTCTCACGTTGGCGGCTCCAACTTAATGTAACCCCAGAAGAACTGGACGCCGTGAGATTCGGCTGATGATTCCCCAGCGCAATATTTCTTTGATCTCGAACGCATTGTTGGCCGCGGGCGGGCGGCGCATCCCGGAAGCCATCATAGAGCGCGACTATGTGTTGGCGTGGTTTCTAACCGGCTTGGCCGGGCATCCGCTACGCGACATCCTGGCCTTCAAAGGCGGCACGGCTCTGCGACGCTGCTGGTTTGCGAACTATCGTTTTTCGGAAGACTTGGATTTTACCCTAACCCGCCCCATGGCTTTTGAGGAGATACTGACGGGATTGCATGAAATATTTGCTTATGTCGAGTCCGCATGCGGTCTGCATATCGCCTTTGATCGCGAAGACCGTCACGGTCACCACAACAGCTACACATTTTATCTGCGGTATCAGGGACCGCTCCCTGCTGTAAACGATGTGAAGGTTGATATAACGATCGATGAGATTCTGTGTTTCCCTCTGCAAAATCGCCCGATTCTCCGCACCTACGACGCCTTCGACGACCTGCCCAAGGGACCTACCGTCAAGGCCTACGCCATAGAGGAGGTTATGGTCGAAAAACTTCTGGCCTTAAGCGACCGCGCGCGTAACGAGCCACGCGATTTATATGACCTCTGGTACTTATTCGGCGCGACCGACGTACGCATTGCAGACCTTCGGGCCGAGCTCGACGTCAAGCTCGCGGCGCGGCAACGTGCCGCGCCTGGATTAGAGCAGGCCATTGCCGCAAAGGAAGATCGCCTACGAAGGCTCTGGGCCAAGCGCCTTGAACATCACGTGAGTCGGCTGCCACCCTACGATGAGGCGTTTCGCGAAGTTCTGCGCGCGCTTCGAGCCGCCCAATTACCCGAGTCCTGATCACCATAACGTGGCTTCATTTTTCCATGGATGCCTCGGTCGTTTTTCCCGGCGAAGGGTCGCCGATAAATCTCATGTCGTTAAAAACGAAGCGCACGGGTGGCGCGCCTCAATCTCAACGGCAAGATCGCGGATATTCTTGAGATTACGCTTGGCAAACAGTATCACCTGATCCGGCCCCTGGCACGTAACGACAAGCTGTTTCTCTATCTGATGCCGGATCGCGCCAAGGCCAATCTCGCCATGGCCCGTCGTGAATCGAGGGTCTACGAAAAGACCTTGGATTTCCTCTCGAATCCCGGGTACACGCTCACATGCGAGCGCTGCGCCATGGCTCGTGGATCCAGGCTCGAAGGTTTGCCGGGTCGGGCCGTGGAACGGGTGACCACCATCGGCCCAGCCGCAGGCGATACGACCAACGGGCCGCCCCAGGCCTGCGCGGCCCTCGTCTGGTCCGTGCAGGCCTGGGGCATGCATTACCCATCGATCCAGAACGAATAATCCATCTTGAGGAACTCTTCGTAGGGGAGGTAATGCGAGGAGTCCGATGAGAAACTCAAGCTCACCATGCCGTTGAAGATGTTGACGGTGCCGGTGCGCAAATAAAACCGCCCCTCCATCGACCGTAGCGTCTTCATGTTATCCAGGATATTGCGGACGCGCTCGGCCGGGACCAAGGCATTTCCGGGGTAGGGGCATTTCGGGTAGGCAAGACAGATGTCCGGATTGGTAAGCTCGCTCAAGGCAAGCAGGCGATACCGGAAGGGATCATCGACAACCCATACGACCGCCTGACTGCTGGAGAAGTGCAGCATGACGTGGTAAATGCCGTGGACCAGAATCAGCTCCTCCATCACACGCAGCACGGTATCGAGCTGTGCGTCCATTTTGCTCGCGAGCCGCGTGGCCCCCGACGGGGCGTCCGCCCGGGGATAATCGGCATCGACCCGCCGGGGACGGCGTGGGTCCTCGTAGAGCGCCTGCGCCTGCGGCAGCTCGCGCAAGGCGAAATCGGCACCCACGAACCCCAACACGCTGCCGTTGGCGGCGCGCACGAACTGCATGGCGGTCAGCGACGGGCGCAGGGCACGCAGGCTGATATAAGCCGCGGACAGCACGAAATCCGTCGCCTGACCCCCATCCCCGAGATCTCCCCATTGCTGGTAGTGCTGTCCCCGGCTATTTGTGAGCGCATCCCGCTCGAACATCGCCTCCCGGACATAGGGGCGATCGGACCGGTCGCGCCCGAAGTGTTCATCCAATAAACCGCCACGACTCATGTTGGCGGTGATCTGCCGGCCATTCGCGTCCAAGACGTACAGGAACTTGCAAAAGGGCACCGTGGCAAATGCGGCCTGCAAGGCGGCTTCGATCGCCGCGCGGTCGCCCCACACTTGCGCGCACCGCTCGCTCAAGGCCCGCAGGGGCTTGTAAAGGGTCCGCGTGAGGATGTTGCGCTGTTGCGTGACCGTACCGTGCAGGGATTCCGATGGTGTTGCCATGACATTCCTCTCTATGCGCCCGGGCGTTTGCATCGATGGGGCGCCTTGCGTATCCAGTGTAATCCAAAAAAATGGGGGCGCGGGAATACTTCCTCGCGCCCCTGAAGGCTGCGGCCGGCCGGATGGTCCTTGACGCCAATCCCTGGCCCCGGCCCGCGCCCGGACCGTCCGCGGATGCGCTAGAGTCCGCCGCGTCAACGCCCCGAAGAC
>JAKARW010000025.1 GCA_021819125.1 Pseudomonadota bacterium
GCGGGTAGACGACCGCGATCACCGCCGCCGCCGCCACCATGGCTTCTATGGCACTTCCGCCCTCCTTCAGTACCCGTGCCGCCGCCTGTGCGGCCGCGGCGTGTGGCGCCACCGCCACCGCCCGCGCGCCCTCACTTTCCGCCATCACCCACCCTCCGGCCCCAAACCCTCCCCTGAAACCCTACCATGATCGAGGCGCAATCTCCGCAGGGCTAACCACCAAGGGCCAGCCGCGCCATGATGGGCGCCCCGGCGGGGCAAGCCCGGCAAGATGGCCTCGGTCATGAATTCGCAAGATCCGGCAGAAAAGGTTGCCCAAGATTATCCTTGCAAATTGAAACCAGATATTTAGGAATGCAAGGATGATAGTCCGCCGTACCGAAAGACACGTCATAGAGGCATTAAAGCGCCAAGCGGCGGTCGCCTTGGTCGGCCCTCGGCAGGTCGGCAAGACGACGCTCGCGCAGGACATCGCCGAGGAACGAGCGGCCCTTTACCTCGATCTCGAGAACCCGGACGACCGGATAAAATTGTCGAGCCCGGCGCTTTTTCTGAACCAGTATGAGGACCGGCTGGTCGTGCTCGATGAGATTCATCGGACGCCAGAGCTCTTTCAATCCTTGCGCGGGATCATCGATCAGGGCCGCCGGAAAGGCCGTCGGACGGGGCGCTTCCTAGTTCTGGGGTCGGCCTCCATGGACCGACTGCGCCAGTCCGGCGAGAGCTTGGCCGGCCGCATGGAATATGTCGACAGGCAACCCCTTGACGTCACCGAGATTGGCGGCGACGAAAAGGTCCGCGACCGGCTTTGGGTGCGTGGCGGCTTCCCAGAGAGCTTCCTTGCCGCAAATGATCAAGACAGCCTGAAGCGGCGCACGAGTTTCATTCGCAGTTACCTCGAACGCGACATACCGCAATTCGGCCCACGGATCCCCGCGGAAACGTTGCGGCGCCTGTGGACGATGCTGGCGCACATGCAGGGCGCCCCGGTGAACGCCTCGCAATTGGCCGCGGGGCTCTCCTTGAGTGCGCCGACCGTCAGCAAATACATCGATCTTCTGGTGGATCTCCTGCTCGTCCGGCGCCTGGCGCCCTTGCACCTCAATATCGGCAAGCGCCTCATGAAATCGCCCAAGGTCTATGTGCGCGACAGCGGCCTCGTACACGCGCTCCTTGGGATCGGAGATTACAATGCCTTGGCCGGCCATCCCGTGGTCGGGGCCAGCTGGGAAGGTTTCGTGATCGAAAACCTGTTGTCGGTTGCGCCGGACGGTACTCAAGCGCGCTTCTTTCGCACCTCGGCCGGCGCAGAAATGGATCTCGTGCTCGACCTGCCGGGGCGCGCCGGGCGCTGGGCGATTGAGATCAAGCGCTCACTGTCGGCCAAGCCCACCAAGGGATTCTATCAGGCCTGCGAAGACATAGGACCAGCCAAGGCCTTTGTGATCCATGCCGGTACCGAGCGCTATCCGCTATCGGGGGACGCACAGGCCATGGGCGTGCTCGACATGGCGCACGCCCTCCTGCAACAAGGCTAAAGAGGTTTGGTCGTGTACGAATGGCGTACACGCTTTGTGTTCATAGAGTTTGAAGAGGATCGTGGCGTTCATGTCATCCGATATGGCAGGCGGGATTCCCCTTCATCATTTCGGATCGTGTTGCTCTGTGGGTCGGCGCTTCTTTGCCGCACCGACCCACGATCGTTAGCCGGGCGCCTTCATGGCACCCGCCGCCTGCGCGCCGGTGGCAGGCGCGCTCACATGCGCCGCGGGCATCAGCATGGTGCGCCGATAAAGCCCATGGAACATCCACGAGCTAAGCCCTATGGCAAGGATAAAAAGCGGGATGAACAAGATCAGCGCGACCGTGTGCCAGATCTGCGTCTCGGAGATGTTGAGGTGCAAAAGCAGCACGCACTGGATGAGCGCCGCAAGCCCCGCCAGCGCCGAGATCGCGATCCCGGTCTCCATGGGCGCGAGCACGTGCCCCCGGACGATCCACAGCGACAAACCCATCAAGACAAGTCCCGCCACGTAGGCTACGACATAGCCGCCGCTTGCGAGCTGCACCTCCGGGTGTTGCCATGCGTTATCGGTGGTATGCGTCATACGATTGCGCCTCGCAGATAAAGAAACGTAAACATAAAGACCCACATCACGGCCTGAAAGTGCCAAAAGAGCCGCAGATTGAGCAAACGATAGACGACCTTCTCGGTAAGCCCCGTGAAGGCCACCTGAATCAGCATGACGAGCATCCAGGCGATACCCGCCACCACATGCAGGCCGTGGTAGAACACGAGTGTGAAGAACGCCGACAGATAGCCACTGCGTTCCGGGGTTGCGCCCATCCGAAAGAGATGCAGGATCTCGTGGATGTCGACCGACAGGAACCCGAGCGCGATCAAAAGCGCCGCCGTGATCCCAAGCATCACCCCACCGCGATGGCCTTTCGTGAGGGCGATCATGGCAAGCCCGTAGGCCAGTACGCTCGAGAAGAGCCACACGGTCTCTTCGAAGGCGACGCCTGGATGGGCAACGGTCGCACCCCATGGACCACCGGCGGCGTTGAACGCATGCCCGAGGACCGTGTAGGCCACAAAGAGCGCCGTAAACATCATGGCGTCGCTCAACATGTACAGCCAGAACCCCAAGGTGCGCGTCGATATGGCGTCGTGCCCATAACCTGCAGACCACATCGGACTTCTCTTGGCATCCAGCGTCCCGTTTGTCGCTGTGCTCATCCCTTCTCTCCTGTCATTCGCTTTATTGATCTCAAAGACTGCCACGCGGACACCCGCCGTGCGGCGGCCATGCGCTTAAAGCCCGCCCTATCGCTCCCGATTTACACGCCCTCGCGAAACGCCGGCACGCCACCTGCCACGTCGCCTGTCACCGGGCGTCCGCTCGGGACATCGCGGATATCGCGCTCCATGCGCTCGACGTCTTGGGCGGGGATCGTATAGTCGGTGTCGTTATCGAAAGACCGGATGACGATAAGTACGACGATCATTGCGGCGCAGACCGAGGCGAGCCACCAGATGCGCCATACAAGACCGAAGGCCAGACCAAAAGAGAGCAGGCCAAGCCCCAGCGGGAGCGCGGTGTTGCGCGGCATATGGATGTCCTCGTAGCGCTCCGGACGCACGGTGTCGACCCCATGCTCCACGCGCCAGGCGCGCTCGTCGCGGGCATGTATTTCGGGGGTCACCGCAAAGTTGTAGAAGGGCACCGGCGAATGCGTCATCCATTCAAGATTGCGCGACGTCTCCCAGGCATCGAGCCCGGCGCGATTTTGCGCGCGGTCGCGGAAGCTTACATACAACTGCGCGAGCAGGAACACCACCGACAGGGCATAGATCGCGATGCCCGCGACCTCGATGTCGAGCAGCGGCCCCCACTGCGGGAAGGCGACGTAATCAAGCCGCCGGGTCATGCCCATGAAGCCTAGCGTGAACATCGGTATGAAGACCACCGCGGTACCGGCGGTAAACAGCCAGAAGAACATCTTTCCGTAGCGCTGCTCGAGACGAAATCCAAAGACCTTCGGAAACCAGTAGTTCACCCCGCCGAATATGGCGTAGACGATGAGCAACAGCATCATGTGGAAATGCGCGACGACAAACACGCTGTTGTGGACCATATAGTCGTTGGTCGCAAACGCGTTCATCATGCCAGTCAGTCCGCCCACGAGCAGCAAGAACAAGGCGGCCGAGGCCCACATCATGGGCAGCTCGAAGCGCAGGCGTCCGCGAAACATGGTGAAGGCCCAGTTGAAGACCTTGACGCCGGTCGGGATGCCGACCACCATGGTCGTGATGCTAAAGAACGCGTTGACCGCCGGCGCCGCGGCCATGGTGAAGAAGTGATGCAGCCACACCCCCCACGACACCCCGGCGATACCAAGCGATGCCAGCACCATGCCAAGATAGCCAAAAAGCGGCTTCTCGGAAAACGTCGGGATGATCTCCGAGATCATGCCAAACGCCGGCAGGATCACAAAGTACACCTCCGGATGGCCCCATATCCAAAAGAGATCGTTATAGAGCATCAGATTGCCGCCAAGGCCCGCGGTATAGAAATGCGTGCCGACATAGCGATCGAGGGCCAATAGCGCGAGCGTCACGGTGAGCACCGGGAAGGTCGTGAGGCTGATCAGGTTCGCGCTCAAGGATGCCCACGTGAAGATCGGCAGGCGTCCCCAGGTCATGCCCGGGGCCCGCATCTTGACGATCGTGGCAAGCAGATTGATGCCGCCGAGCGTGGTGCCGATGCTGCTTAGCTGAAACGCCCACATCCAGTAGTCGACGCCGACCCCGGGGCTATAGGGGAGCTCCATCACCGGGACGATCCCAAACCAGCCGGCATGGGCGAAATTCCCGATAAAAAGCGATGCCATCACGAGCGCGGCGCCGGCGGCCGTAAGCCAGAGCGACACCGCGTTGAGATAGGGATAGGCCATGTCGCGGGCGCCGATCTGCAGGGGCACCAGGATGTTCATGATGCCGACCAGCAGCGGGGTCGCAGCGAACAGGATCATGATGGTCCCGTGGGCCGTATAGATCTGACCGAAATGATAGGGCGTGAGGTAGCCGTGCAGCGCGTGCAGATACCCAGACGAGCGCGGACCGACCGCGAGCGCCTGCTGGGTGCGCATCATGACCGCGTCTATGAAGCCGCGAAACAGCATCACAAGGCCGATCAGGATATACATGATGCCGATCTTCTTGTGATCGACCGAGGTCAGCCAGTCCCGCCACAACGTACGCCACGCCCCCAAATAGGTGGCAAGCCCCACCAGCACGACACCCACCAGCATCGCGAACACGAAGGTCCCGACCAGGATGGGGTTTTTATACGGTATCTCGCTTAGCGCCAGCCGGCCCAAGAGCGGGCTCCATGGCCCGTCGATATGCACTAGCATGAACGATTCCTCTCCTTAATATCGGTTATGGGCGTCGCGGCGGGCCTGCGTGCGCAGATAGCCCGTCATGTTTTCGGTCATGGCCATAGGCGTCGGGTAGGTCTTGCCGGCCCTGACCGCGGCCACGACTTGCCGGAACAGGCCCGGCTCAACGTGCGAGAAGTAGCTTACCCGGCCACGGACGTTGATGGTCGGGCGCGCGACGGTATTGAAGGTCGCATACGTCAAATGCCGGGCCGCGGCCTTGACCTTGGCGACCCACGCGCCAAAGGCCTGGCGCGAGACCGCTTGCGTCTTGAAGTCCATCCACGAAAACCCGGCACCGCTATAATCGGCGGAAAATCCCTGATAGGTCCCGGTGTGCGTGGCCACGAGCGATTGCCGCACGCGCATGCCCGGCATGACGTCGATCATGCCGACGAGCTGCGGTATATAGAAATCGTTGACGACAGTGGCCGAGGTCAGCCGAAAACGCACCGGGACGCCCTGGGGGATCACCAAACGATCCACGGTCGCGATGTGCTGTTTGGGGTACACGAATACCCATTGCCAGTCGGTGGAGATGACATCGACATCGAGCGGGGCGCGGACATGCGCGGCGCGGGTTATGACCGTCGGGTGATAGGGATTCACGGCGTAGATGGCCTTGACAGAGAAATAGGACAAGACCCCCACGGTCAGGATCGGTATGCCCCAGACGATCGCCTCGAGGACGTGGGAATGATCCCATCGGGCATCGTAGCGTCCGTGCCCACCGTCCTTGCGGTAATGACGCATCGCCCACACGATGAAAAGACCGGTCGGCACGATGATGAGCAGCATGACGAGGACATCGAGGGTCAGGTAATGGTCCTGGGTCGCGGATATGATCCCCTTGGGATCTAGCATCCAGAAATCATCCCCGCCACGCCGATGCGCGCAGCCCCCGAGAAGCGTGAGCGCAAAAAGCGCGACCACCTGCCACGCCCGCGATCGCAACCTGTGTATTGGCATATCTCCGAAAGCCTCATGAATGTTGCAGTCGGCACGCAGGCCCCGAGAGGGGCCGGCCGCCATCAGCCCGTTGTCCGCCGCCTCGCAGATTGCCTCGCGGTGCCATCGGGAGCGGGCCTCCCAAAAAGGGGTACCCAGCTGAGCGGTCGCCATCCTAAAGAGATAGGCGTGGAGGTGTTTTGATACAGATCAGAGACGCAGACGCATTCTTATAGTAGGCGATTGTAAGGCACCCCTCCCCGAGAGGGGCCGGGCGTCTTACACAAACCCTCGGGGCATGGGATGAGGTCGCGTGTCGTGCGCGCCGGCGAAGCCAGTATCCTTAAGGATTTCAAGGAGGTGGCCGCGTTCATGCAAGAGCACCCAGCCACGAAAGCCGGCCGCAACACGGTCCACCCGGATCTGGCAGCCCCCTCCCGCCTTTTTATAGCGCGCAGGGCTTCCCATACCCACCGCCATAAACCGCTCTTCGCCCGGGACGTCCGGATCGGGACTATGAAGAGCGAGCGGGTCGCTAAAGATTGTCAGGCAAAGGCCGGGTGTACCAAAAGCCGGGCGATGCTCTCGGTATCGGGGTGGCGCACTACCCCGCGCTCTGTGATCAAGGCCTCGATGAGTCCGGCCGGGGTCACATCGAAGACCGGGTTCCAGGCGCGCGCGAGCGCGGGGCTATGCGCCACCCCCTGGCAGCGCAACACCTCGCTTTCGGCACGCTCCTCGATGGGGATCCCCCGACCATCGGCGGTCGCGGCATCGATCGTGCTGATCGGCGCGACGACATAAAACGGCACGCCATGATGGCGCGCCAACACCGCCAGCCCATAGGTCCCGATCTTGTTGGCGGTATCGCCGTTGGCGGCGATCCGATCGGCCCCCACCAGCACCGCGGCGATATCGCCGGAGCGCAGCAACGCGGCGGCCGCGCTGTCGGCGAGCACGGTGACCGGCAGACCCTCTTCGACGAGCTCCCAGGCGGTCAGCCGCGCCCCCTGCAGCCACGGGCGCGTCTCGTCGGCATAGACCATGGCGATACCACCGGTCGCGGCCGCGGCCCGCACCACCCCAAGCGCGGTGCCATAGCCGCCGGTGGCAAGCGCCCCGGTATTGCAGTGCGTGAGCACTTGAGCCTTGGGCGGCAACAGCGCGGCGCCCAAGGCGCCCATGCGCCGGTTGGCCGCGATATCCTCGTCATGCAGGCGCCGGGCGGCGGCCAGGACCGTGGCCACCGGCGACCCTTGGCCTACGGTTGCCATGACGCGCTCCATCATAGTGAGGGCCCAGCCAAGATTGACAGCCGTGGGACGACTTGCGCGCAGCGCCGTAAGATCGGCGCGCACCGCCGTACGCCAGTCCCCGGGCGCGCGCGCATAGGCCGTGGTGACCGCCAGCACCGCGCCATACGCCGCGGTCACGCCAATCGCCGGCGCGCCGCGCACGACCATATTGGTGATGGCGGCCGCCACCTCGGGCGCCGTGGCGCACTCTTCATAGCGCAGCGTGCCGGGCAAGACGCGCTGATCCAAAAGCCGCACCACGCCATCGCGCCACTCGACGGCGCGTACCTTGTCATACAAAACTGGATCCACCACCGTCCCTCCGTTTAAGTCCCGGAACACAATGTCCGGGTCCGGCGTTGATGCTATCATGGCCAAGGTCGCCTTTTCATAGGGCTATTCCCGCGTCTTTATGGTGCCGATCGTGTCTGCGGTCTTTCCATTCCCCGGTCTGCGATTTCTGCAACCCGTGCGCCCGTCCGCGGGGCGGGGGCGTCGTCTTGGCCGGGATCTTTGGCGCCAAGATCGCACACACACGCAAGACTTGAAACCGCACGAGGGTTTGTCATGGACTTCGATCTTTGCCTGAAGGCCCCCTGGATCATCCCGGTGGAACCGCGCGGCCAGGTGCTGCGCGATTACGCCGTGCTCGTGCGCGGCGGACGGATCGCCGCGATCAGCCCGCAGGCCACGGCGCCGGCGGCGGCGCACACCGTGGATCTCCCCTCCCATGTCCTGCTCCCGGGGCTCGTCAACGCCCACACCCACGCGGCCATGACGCTTTTTCGGGGGCTGGCCGACGATCTCCCGCTCCCGCAATGGCTGCATGAGCACATCTGGCCGGCCGAGGGCCGCCATGTCAACGGCGACTTCGCGCGCGACGGCAGCGCGCTCGCGGCGCTGGAAATGATCCGCGGCGGCACCACCTGCTTTGCGGACATGTACTTCTTCGCCGACGAGACCGCGCGCGTGGCGTCAGGTGCGGGCCTGCGCGCAGCACTCGGTCTTGTGGTCATCGACGTCCCGACCGCCTGGGCCCGCGATCCCGAGGAGTACTTAAGCCGCGGAGTCGCGCTGTGCGATAAATGGCGCCACGATCCGCTCATCACGCCATTGCTCGCCCCGCATGCCCCGTACTCGGTGTCCGATGAAACCCTGACCCGCATCCGCGTCTGCGCCGATGAGCTCGACATCGCGCTCCACATGCATATTCACGAGACCGCAGGCGAGATCACCCAGTCGCTCCACACCCATGGGATGCGCCCCCTGGCCCGGCTCGACCGGCTGGGGCTTCTCCATGCGAACCTCATGGCCGTGCATATGACTCAACTCACCGCAGACGAGATCGCGCTCTGCGCCGAGCGCGGAGTGAGTATCGTCCACTGCCCCGAGTCCAACCTGAAGATCGCCGCCGGCCTCTGCCCTGTGACGGCCCTTATCGCCGCCGGCATCCCCGTCGCCCTCGGCACCGATGGCGCAGCCAGCAACAACGACCTCGACATGCTAGGAGAGATGCGGACCGCCGCACTCCTCGCCAAGGGCACGAGCGGGGATGCCACCGCGGTTCCGGCGGCGGTGGCGCTGGAGATGGCGACCCTGAACGGTGCCCGGGCCTTGGGGCTTGCCGGCGACATAGGGTCGCTTATCGTTGGCAAGAGCGCCGATCTCATCGCCATCGACCTCAACGCGCCCGCGACCCAGCCGGTCTATGACCCGTTGTCGCAGATCGTCTATGCCGCAAGCCGCGACCAGGTGACACACGCCTGGGTCGCGGGCCGCGCGCTCATGCGCGACCGGCATGTGCTGACCTTAGACGAACGGGCGATCATCAGCCGGGCGGGGGCATGGCGTGATAAGATACGCGCACACGATCACGGAGGGATATCATGACCCCGGCGCAGAACGCCGACCCCAAAGAGCTCCAACGGTTCGAGGCGGTCGCCGCCCACTGGTGGGACCCGCAGGGGCCGCTCAAGACCCTGCACGGCATGAACCCGTTGCGCCTGCGTTTCATCAAGGACCACGCCGACCTTGCGGGCCGCAAGGTACTGGACGTGGGTTGCGGTGGAGGCCTGCTCACGGAGGCCATGGCCGCGGCCGAAGCGCATGTGACGGGCATCGATCTCGCACACGAGGCCCTGCTCGTGGCGCGCCTGCATGCCATCGAAAACGGCCTTACCATCGACTATCGCGAGACCTCGGCCGAGGATCTCGCGAACAGCGATCCGGCCACCTTCGATGTCGTGACCTGCCTTGAGATGCTAGAACATGTGCCCGACCCCGCGTCCGTGGTGTACGCCTGCGCGCGCCTCGTAAAGCCAGGCGGCCGGGTGTTCTTCTCGACCATCAACAGGACGCCCAAGGCGTGGCTGGCGGCGGTCGTGGGCGCCGAATACCTGCTGAACCTATTGCCGCGCGGGACCCATGAGTATGCGCGCTTCATCCGCCCCTCGGAGCTTGGTGCCTGGATGCGCGCCGCGGGACTTGCGACCGAGACCATAAGCGGTGTGCGCTACTGGCCGATAGTCAATTACTACGGGCTGTCGCCTGCAGTCGACGTCAATTACCTCGTGTGCGCACGGCGCGAGGAGCCTTGACGCGCGACGCCGTGCTGTTCGATCTGGATGGCACGCTCGCCGACACCGTCCCGGATCTGGCGCTCGCGCTCGAGGCTTTGCGTCCGCCGGGAAGCCCGCCCATGGACACGGGGCGTGTACGGCACGCGACGGCCGTGGGGACCGCCGCGCTTTTGCGCGAAGGGCTTGGCCTTGAGCCAGGCATGGCCGACTACGAGGCGACGCGCCAGGCGTTCCTCGGCCATTATCAGCGCCTCATCGGGACTGCCACCGAACTGAACGCCGGCATGGCCGAGGTCTTGGATGCGCTCGAGGCGCGCGATCTCCCCTGGGGGGTCGTGACCAACAAGCCCGAACATCTGGCGTCGCGCGTACTTGCGGCCTTGGGGCTTGCCGGCCGCGCCCGCTGTCTGGTCGGCGGCGACACCCTTACGCGCCGTAAGCCCCATCCCGATCCTTTGCTGCACGCCTGCCGCCTTTTGGGGATCACCCCCGATCGCGGTGTGTATGTAGGCGACGACCAGGGCGACATCGAGGCCGCCCATGCCGCCGGCATGCCGGCGCTGGCCGTGGCCTTCGGCTATGCCGACTTAAACGAAGCGAAGCTGTGGGGGGCGGACGGCCTGTTAAGGACCCCCGCCGACCTTCTCACCTTCCTGCGCTGAGCCCGGCCCTTCATAGGCGCAGCCGGAGGTGCAGGTCTCGTGGATCACCACCCGCGACAGACCCGGGAGGGTCGCGACAAGCCGCCCCCAGACGTACTGGGCGAGGCGCTCGCTGGTCGGATTTTCAAGGCCCGGGATGTCATTGAGATACCGGTGGTCGAGGTCGTCGAAGATCGGCTGGAACGCCGCCTTCACATCCGCGAAATCCATCACCCAGCCGTACCTGGCGTCGACCGCCCCGCGCACATGGACGTCGACGCGAAACGAGTGCCCGTGCAACCGCCGGCACTTGTGGCCCTCGGGCAGGCCGGGCAGACAGTGCGCGGCCTCGATCTGAAAGCTCTTGAATATCTCCATGGCCACCTCAGTGCAAAGCGCGCAGGCGGCCAAGCGCCGTCAGGGCATCGACATCGAGCCGATCGCCCGTGAAGGCCACGCCCGACAGGCGTGTCAGCGGCCGGCCGGGCTCGCCCAGGTGATCGACCACGAGCAACGCCGCGGAGAAATCCTGGTCACGCGTATAGTCGGTCACGGTCACGATGGTGCGAAGGCCGGCGGCGGAGGCGGCGCGCAGGCCGTTTTCCGAATCCTCGAACGCAAGACAGTCGCTGGCCGGTAATCCAAGGCCCGCCAGGACATAGCCGTAAATATCGGGCGCGGGCTTCTTGGCCGCCACGCAATCGCCGGCGCCCACGGTATGAAACCAGCCGCGCGCGGCAGGCCCGAGCGCCGCCCATATCGGCGCAAGATTCTTTTCGGTGGTGGTGGTCGCGACGGCAAGCCGCAGGCCCCGGTCGCGCGCCTCGGCGAGCAACCGCCGCACACCAGGGCGCAGGGGCACCCCTTCGGTATTCAGCAGATCACTGTAGATATCGGTCTTGCGGGCGTGCAGATGCCGTACGAGGGCCGCCAGATCGCCCGGCGGGCGCAAATCGGGGCGCACGTGCGTAAAGAAATGGAGTAGGCGCTCCTTGCCCCCGGTGATCGCAAGCAGTCTCCCATAGAGCGCCTCATCCCACACGATCGGCAGCCCCTCCGCGGCGAAGGCGCGGTTGAATGCCACACGGTGTCCGTCGCGCTCGGTATCGGCAAGCGTCCCGTCCACATCGAAAATCAAGGCCTTGAGCATCTCGTCTCCTTAAAAGTCACACATAAAACCGGCCCCACCCCGCTCGTCGGACCCTTTCTTGCATGCCCCTGTGCTTTCTGGTATAGATTCGCGCTTGCTCGCATGCCCTACCATTATCTCGAGCGCAGGAGTCATTGATGGCGGTCACGAAGAAGAAGGAAGTTCAGGCTCTACTGCATGGCATCAAGCCCTATTCCGTCGCCGCGGGCGAAGAATACATGAATACCCACCAGCGCGAACACTTCCGTAAGGTTCTGCTCGCCTGGAAGGCGGAATTGATGGAGGAAGTATCGCGTACCATGCACGCCATGCAAGACGAGACCGCGAACCACCCGGACCCGAATGATCGCGCGAGCCAGGAAACCGACATGTCACTCGAGCTGCGTAATCGCGAACGGGAACGCAAGCTGATCAAAAAGATCGACGAGGCCGTAAGCCGCATCGATGCCGACGATTACGGATATTGCGAGAATTGCGGCGTGGAGATCGGTGTGCAAAGACTCGAGGCGCGGCCCACGGCGACCTTGTGCATAGACTGTAAGACCTTAGACGAGATCCGCGAAAAACAGATGGCCTGAGGGCCTGGCGGCCCACGGGCGACCGCGGCGCGTCGTGCGTTGACGTTTTAGCGTTCCGGGACGAAGCGCCGCGGCCGCCGGCCGTGAAAGCCTTGAAGGAGCCGCTGTGATACACGCCTTTCTCCATGCCCTGGCGGGCGCCATGCTCCTTGTGATCCGCCGTACCGGCTACGCCGGCATAGCATCGCTCATGATGCTAGAAAGCGCCTGCATCCCCATCCCCTCGGAGGTCATCATGACCTTCTCCGGCTATCTCGCGTCGACCAAAGCCTTGAGTCTTTTTTGGGTCATAGCGGCCGGCACCATCGGCAACGTCGTGGGTTCACTGGCCGCCTATGCCCTCGGGGCGTATGGTGGCCTCCCGTTTTTGCGCCGTCACGGCCCAAAGATCCTGATATTCCCCCGGGACCTCGACTCCGCCCACGCGTGGTTTGCGCGACACGGTCAGGCGGCGGTCTTCATCGGCCGCCTGCTGCCCATCCTGCGCACCTTCATATCGTTTCCGGCGGGCGTGGCGCGCATGCCGCTTACGACGTTTATCGCCTACTCGGCGGCAGGCTCGCTCCTCTGGTGCACGGCTTTGGCATGGATCGGTCAGCGTCTTGGCGAGCATTGGCGGGCGCTTGCCCCCTATATGCATGGGGTGGATGATATCGTGGCGGGCGGTTTGGTGGTGTTTTTGATCCTGGGCGTACGCCGCCACCGCCGCGCCTGACACCCGCAGCCGGGCAAGATCGCGTATCAGCGGCAAAACCCAACGAACACAGTGATACCGGGAGGAAAATGTATGGCCCACGAGTCGCGCGATCCCATCGAGTCCCTGTTCACCGAAGACCGCCTGTTTTACCCGCCGAAGGATTTCGGGCGCGGGGGGGCCATGACCGAGGAGATCTACCAAGGCCTGCTGGCCGAGGCCGAACGTGACTATGAGGGCTTTTGGGCGCGTCACGCACGCCACGAGATCGACTGGATCAAGCCCTTCACGCGCACCCTGGACGAGAGCGACGCCCCCCATTATCGCTGGTTCGACGATGGCGTCCTGAACGTCTCGGCCAATTGCCTGGACCGGCACATCGCGCAACGCGCCGATAAGCCGGCCATCATCTTCGAGGGCGAGCCCGGGGATGTGCGCGTCCTCACCTACCGCGAATTGCTCACCGAGGTCGGGCGCTTTGCCAACGTCTTGCGCGGCCAGGGCATCAAAACCGGGGACCGGGTCGTGATCTATATGCCCATGGTGCCGGAGGTGGTGATCGCCATGCAGGCCTGCGCGCGCATCGGCGCCATCCATTCGGTGGTGTTTGGGGGCTTTTCCGGCGAATCCCTGAAAAACCGCATCCAGGACGCCGGGGCCGCGGTCGTGGTGACCGCCGACGGCGGCCATCGCGGGGGCCGCATCATCGCGCTGAAGGCCATCTGCGATGAGGTGCTAGACGAGTGCCCGACGGTGCGCGCGGTGTTCGTTCTCAAGCGCGCCGGTAATGCCGTCGCTTGGCGACCCGGGCGCGACCTATGGTGGCATGAGGCCGTGTCCGATGTGAGCGCCGACTGTCCCCCGGTGCCCGTGGGGGGCGAACATCCGCTGTACCTGCTCTACACCTCGGGGTCCACGGGTCGGCCCAAAGGCATACAACACGCGAGCGCGGGCTACCTCCTCGGGACGATCCTCACCATGCGCTGGGTGTTCGACATCCGCGAAGACGACGTATTCTGGTGCACGGCGGATGTCGGCTGGGTGACCGGTCATAGCTATATCGCCTACGGGCCGCTTGCGTGCGGCGCGACCCTGGTCATGTACGAAGGCGCCCCGACCGTGCCTAACCCCGGGCGCTTCTGGGATCTTTGCGAACGCCACCGGGTCAGCATCTTCTACACCGCCCCGACCGCGATCCGCGCCTTGAAGAAATATGGAGACGATTACCCGCGCCGTCATGACCTAAGCCGCCTGCGGCTGCTCGGGAGCGTGGGTGAGCCCATCAATCCCGAGGCTTGGATGTGGTTTTACCAAGTCATAGGTCAAAGTCGATGCCCGATCGTCGATACCTGGTGGCAGACCGAGACCGGGGTCCATATGATTGCGCCCATCCCTGGGGTCGTGGCCCTGAAGCCCGGATCGTGCACACGGCCGCTCCCCGGGATCATAGCCGACGTGGTGGATGCCGAGGGCACGAGCGTGACCGCCCCGGGTGAGGGCGGGTTCCTGGTGATCAAGCGCCCGTGGCCATCGATGTTACGCACGGTCTGGGGTGATCCCAAGCGCTACCGCGAGACCTACTGGGAACGCTTCCAGAACCGCTACTACGTAAGCGGCGACGGGGCGCGCCGCGACGCCGACGGCTACTTCTGGATCATGGGACGGGTCGATGACGTCCTCAAGGTCTCCGGTCACCGCCTGGGGACGATGGAGATCGAGTCGGTGCTCGTGGCCCACCCCCTGGTGGCCGAAGCGGCGGTGGTGGGACGACCCGACGACATAACCGGCGAGGCGATCTGCGCGTTCGTGGTGCCGCGCGGGCCGCGGCCCGTAGGCGATGAGCGCGTGGCGCGCATCAATGAGCTACGCGCCTGGGTGGCCGACAAGATCGGGCCCATCGCCAAACCCGCGGACATCCGCTTTGCCGACAATCTTCCAAAGACCCGCTCCGGCAAGATCATGCGCCGCCTGCTGCGCGCGGTGGCGCGCGGCGAGACCATAAAAGAAGATGTCTCCACGCTCGAGAACCCGGATATCATACGCCAGCTCCAGGGGCACGATCCGCAATGACGCGATTTCGGGCGCCGGTCTGGGCCCGCAATCCGCATGCGCAGACCGTGCTTGGGGCGCTACGCGACCGTGGTGAGGCAGGACCCCTGACGCGCGAGCGCGTGACGTTAGCCGACGGGGACTTCGTGGATCTGGACTGGCTTAGTCCGGCGGCGCGCACAAGGCCCGTCGTGCTGTTGCTCCATGGGCTCGAGGGCTCGTCGCGCTCCCCCTATATCACGCGTTTCCTGCGACACTGCCGGGCGGTGGGCTGGAACGCGGTGGTGATGCACTTTCGGGGGTGCAGCGGGGAACCCAACCGCCTCCCGCGGGGCTACCACGCGGGCGAAACCGAAGATCTGGAGGAGATCGTCGGGCTTCTTGCGCGCCGCCATCCGCAAGGCCTATGCGCGGTCGGCTATTCACTCGGGGGCTCGGTGCTCTTGAAGTGGCTCGGGGAGCATGGCGGCACGGCAAGGATCAAGGCCGCGGCGGCGGTATCGGTGCCCTTTGAGCTCGCCTCGGCCGCGCGCCGTCTGGACCGGGGTCCGTCGCGTCTCTATCAATGGGTGCTATTGCGCTGGCTCAAGCGCTCGCTTACGCGCAAGGCCCAAAGCCACGGCGGCGACGCCCGGTTTCTAAAGGGGCTACGCACCTTCCGGGCCTTCGATGACGCCGTGACCGCCCCCTTGCACGGCTTTCGCGACGCAGACGACTACTACCGGCGCGCCAGCTGCCGCCCCTATCTACGCCACATCACGGTCCCGACACTGCTCGTGCAGGCCGCCGACGACCCCTTCCTGATGCCCGGCTGCGCGATCGCCGAAAACGAACTTGGGGCCGCCGTGCGGCTGGAACTCTCTTTGCACGGCGGCCATGTGGGCTTCATCAATGGCGGGACGCCATGGGCGCCGCGCTTTTGGCTGGACGACCGCTTAGGCGCGTTCCTTGGGCCCTACATAGACTCGTAGACGCGCGGCGGTCGAACCCGTTTAAGGCTTTAGCAGATCAAAGCCGTGCTGCTCGAGCTGCATGATGCGAACCACGCCGCCTGGCACCACCGCCGCCTGCGGCAAGAGTTTTGGCAGGTGTCCGGTCTTGGCCTTGATCCCGAGCATGGTCATATGGCAGGCATCGAACTCCACGCCCTGGGCATTCAAGCTCTGGACGCGCAGCCTAAGCGGGCTATTGGCAAACAGCATCTTAAGGCCCGGTCCATAAGCCACGACCACGATCTGGATCTTGTCGGAACCAAAGTAATTCAAGACATTGGCGACATTGTTCAGCGCAAGCCCCCAGCGGTGCGGGTTGCCCTGATCCACCTGTACCACCAAGTGCGCCCTGGCAAACGGGTGCGAATGGATGAATTGCGGCTTATTGAAATTGTAATGGTTGAAAAGCGTCCAGTTTTCGGCCAGGGCCGGCACCGCCAAAACCCCGGCGGCAAGGAATGCCAACAGCAGTTTACGTAGGACTTTCATAGACCCTCTTTTTTAGCGTGGTGTGAATGATCCCGGGGTGTCTCGGGCATTCCCGCCCGGCCCCCTTCGTATTATCGAAGGCGCTATCCCGCGCCCATCGTTATTGGTCGCAAAACCGCGACCCAATCTTACAGGAGGGGATCAACCCCGGACACCCGATTCCTCCGCGAGTCCGCCATCTTGCGTGCCTCATGGTCGTGTGCCGACCACCACCGCCTCGCGTCCCTCAAGGAAATCATAGACCTCGGGCGTGAGGCCCGCGACCTGGAAGGCCTCGGCGATCTCCGAGGGTCTCAGAAAATGGTTGCCCTGGACATGCTCGGTCAGGTTCTGAAAGGCCACCATGCGCCGCCCCGGCTCCCGCAGGGCCGCGCGGTCCGCGGGCCAATGCGGCTCCCATATGACGGCCGCGCCCCCGGGCTTCAAATGATCATGCAGGATCCGAAAAACTGTCTCCTTCTCGTCCCATACATGATGGAGGGCACGATTGAGCGCGATGATGTCGGCCGGCTCGGGGCTTTCGAAGCCATAGATATCGCCCTTGGCAAACCGTACCCGGTCGGCAAGGCCTGCGGCCGCGGCGCGCGATTGTCCCTGGCGGATGTTCTCCTCGAAGCCGTCGATACCAAGGCAACGCAGGTGCGGATAGGCGCGCGCCAGGCGCATGAGATACCAGCCATTGCCGCAGCCGAGGTCTATGACAAACCCACCGCGCTCGGCCGCCTGCTTGTAGACTGAAAGCGCGGGCATGATGGTCTTTTCAAAGATCGGTCCGAACTGGGCCTCGAGCATGGGTCCAAACCACGGCAGGATGGTGGCGCGCTCGGCCAGTATCGACTCTCCGGGGCGCTCGCCGGTCTTCATGAGGCCGGCCGCGCGCTCGGCGACATGCGCGGTCAGTACCTCTTGGACCGCAAACGGCATGAGCGTCCCTGGCGCATCGGGCAAAAAGGCCCGCCCAAGATCCGTGAGCACAAAGCCTCCGGCCTCTTCATCCAGAAGCCCGAATGCGTAGGCCGCATCGCACCAGCGCACGACATAGCCAAGATCCCCGGACGCGGCCTGCGCAATCGCAGCCGAAGGCGCAGGGCCTAAGTGCGCCGCGGCCTGCAAGAGCCCGCCGCTCAAGCCCACAAAGGCAACCGACAGGCGCACTGCGCCTTGCATATCTTTCATGATGGTCTCACGCAGACCCACCGACGCCAGAGCGCCTTCCATGCTGCCTCCTTTATAAACACCACGTAAAGCCAACCGACATCTCGGCCAGAAAATGACAGGGGGCGTGCAAGGTGACCCCTGCCGCCCCCTTATCCGGCCCGCGCTATAACTCCTAGCCGCCTTCCACTGCCTTCATACTCAGCCGGATGCGGCCCTGCTTGTCGACCTCCAGGACCTTGACGCGTACCGTCTGACCCTCGGCTAGCTTCTCGCTTACGTTCTCGACACGCTCGTTTGATATCTGCGAGATATGGACAAGCCCGTCCTTGCCCGGAAGGATGGTGACAAACGCCCCGAAATCCATGAGCTTTGCCACCCGCCCCTCATACACCATACCCACCTGCACCTCGGCTGTGATCTGCTCGATGCGGTGACGCGCCTCCTGGCCTGCGGCATTGTCCACGGACGCGATCTTCACGACCCCGTCGTCATCGATGTCGATGGTGGCGCCGGTCTCCTCGCACAACGCGCGGATCGTGGCCCCACCCTTGCCGATGACGTCGCGGATCTTTTCCGGATTGATCTTGAAGGTGATGATGCGCGGCGCGTACTCCGACATCTCCCGCCGCGCTTCGGGAATCGCACCGTTCATGACCTTTAGGATATGCAGGCGGCCATCCCGCGCCTGCTTTAGGGCGGTATCCATGATCTCGCGGTTGATACCCTCGATCTTGATGTCCATCTGCAAGGCGGTCACGCCCTCGGCGGTCCCGGCCACCTTGAAGTCCATGTCGCCCAAGTGATCTTCATCGCCCAGAATATCGGTCAGCACCGCGAACCGCTCGTCTTCCTTGATAAGCCCCATGGCAATACCCGCCACCGGCGCCTTGGTCTTCACGCCGGCATCCATCAAAGACAGGCTCGTGCCACACACCGTGGCCATCGAACTCGAGCCGTTCGACTCGGTAATCTCGGAAACGACGCGCACGACATAAGGGAAGTCCGCAAGGTCCGGCAAGACGGCCGCAACCGCGCGCTTGGCCAGACGCCCGTGCCCGATCTCGCGGCGCTTGGGGCTACCGACCCGCCCGGTCTCACCCACCGAAGATGGGGGGAAATTGTAATGCAGCATGAACGGGTCCTTGCGCTCACCCTCGAGGGCATCGATCATCTGCGCATCCCGTCCCGTACCCAGGGTCGTGACCACCAGCGCCTGGGTCTCGCCGCGCGTAAAGAGCGCCGAACCATGAGTACGCGGCAACACGCCGGTGCGGATCGTGATCGGACGCACGGTCTTGGTATCGCGCCCGTCGATACGCGGTTCGCCGCTTAAAATCCGCCCGCGGACGATGCGCTTCTCGAGCGACCCGAAGGCCGCGAGGACCTGATCGGCGTTGGGTTTGGGCGCCTCTCCGGCGAGCTGCGCGACGGCCTTGTCCCGCAACTCCGCCACGCGATCCTGACGGGGCAGCTTCTCGCGGATCTGATAGGCGGCTGTGAGATCGGCACCGATTGCGGTGGCAATCGCCGTGGCAAGCTCGGTATCCTTGGCCGGAGGCGTCCAGTTCCAAGGCTGCACCTTCGCCTCGGCCACCAGCTCGTCGATGGCCTGAATCACTACGCGCATCTGCTCGTGACCAAACAGCACCGCCCCCAACATCACATCCTCGGGCAGGACCTTGGCCTCCGACTCCACCATCAATACCGCGTTACGTGTACCGGCCACGACGAGATCGAGCGCTGAGGTGGCAAGATCCGACATCCCCGGGTTCAACAGATATCGGCCGTCGCGATAACCGACGCGCGCCGCCCCCAAGGGACCCTTGAACGGCATGCCCGAAAGCGACAACGCCGCCGACGCCCCGATCACGGAAATGATATCGGGGTCGATATCGGGATCCAACGACATCACGGTGGCGATGATCTGCACTTCGTTTGTGAACGACTTCGGAAACAGCGGGCGGATCGGACGGTCTATCAGGCGGGAGGTCAGGATTTCCTTTTCCGAGGGACGCCCCTCGCGCTTGAAAAATCCCCCCGGGATGCGCCCGGCGGCGTAGGAACGCTCCTGGTAATCCACAGTCAGCGGGAAGAAATCGCGATCGGGCGCCGACTGGCGCATACCCACGACCGTGACCTGCACGACCGTGTCGCCCATGCTGGCCATGACGGCCCCTGTGGCCTGGCGGGCAATCTCCCCGGTTTCGATCTTGACCGTATGATTGCCATACGGGAATGACTTTGTGATTTTACCCAACGCGCCTGTCCTCCGCTTTGATACTTTTTCTGGGGTGTTTCGCCCTACTTACGCAGGCCAAGTCGCGCGACGAGGTCGCGATAGCGGCTGGTATCCGCGCGCTTGAGATAATCAAGCAGCTTACGCCGCTTGCCGACCATGCGCAGAAGACCCTGGCGCGAGTGGTTGTCCTTCTTATGGACGGCGAAGTGTTGCGAAAGATCCTCGATATGAGCCGAGATCAACGCCACCTGTACCTCCGGGGATCCGGTGTCGGACTCGCCCCTTTGGTAGTCCTTAATTACCTGCATCTTTTTTTCGACCGTAAATGCCATACCGCCCTCGCTTGCCCGAAATGTTCCGAGAAAAGGATAAACCGCCATTCTAACCGCGTGCGTCCATGGGCTCAACATGCCCTGTGGCCCCGGCCCACAAGCGCTTGGGCCGGATGTCCCCGGCCGCCTCCGACCATCCGATACCGAGGAACACCCCCGCATCGTCATACAAACGGACCCAGCCCTCGTGACTGCGGCCACCGACGTGGACACTTTGCCCACGACCGACGGCGCGCGCCAGGAATCCCGGCAAAACCACCGATGGCAGGCCGGTGAGCGCATGGTCGCTTGCAAGCAACGGGGTATCGGCATCGACATCGGCCAGAGCCACCGCTTGATCGGCCGTGAAACGCCCCACCGCAAGTCTGCGCAACTTTGCGACATGCCCCCCGCAACCCAGGGCCTCGCCAAGATCGTGGGCTAGGCTACGCACATAAAAGCCCTTGCCGCAGGCGACGTCGAGCGTAAGCCACGCGCCCTCGCGGTCGATGATATCGATCGCGGTCACGACCACGCGACGGCTCGCAGGCCTTGTCTCGTCGCCACGCCGGGCGCGCTCGTAAAATGGGCGGCCGTTGAGCTTGATTGCCGAAAACCGGGGCGGCGTCTGATCGATCTCGCCTACAAACCGCCCCACCGCCTCGCACAGGGCGGCATCGGACACCGCCACCGGACGCTGCGCCACCACCTCGCCCTCGCAATCATAGGTCGTGGTGCTCGCCCCCAGCGCAATGGTCACCCGGTAGCGCTTGTCACTGTCCACCAGAAAAGAGGCGGTCTTCGTGGCCTCGCCAAAACACAGCACCAACACGCCGGTCGCCAATGGGTCGAGCGTCCCGGTATGGCCACCTTTACAGGCCCGCAGGCGGGCCCGCGCCTGCCCCAAGGCCTGCGTGGAGGTGAGACCCGGCGGCTTGTCGAGGACCAGCAGGCCGTCGCGGCGCGCGCATGGGGCCTTCATCAGGCACCCTCCCCGCCCCGCTCACGGCGCGCACGATCGAGCAACGCATCGACCCGAAAACCTTGATCGACCGAGGGGTCGTAGGCAAAGACCAGACGGGGCACGACGCGCAGCCTGAGCCGGGAGGCAAGCGCGCGGCGCAAAAGCGGCGCGACGATATTGAGTTGCGCCACGGCCGCGCGCGCCGCACCCTCGCCCTGGTAGTGGGTGACATAAATGCGCGCCTGCTTCAAGTCTGGACTCACATCAGCCTCGGCCAGCGCCGCCTGCCGCGTCTGTCCGTCATTGATCTCGGTCAGCACCCATTGCGCGGCCTCGCGCAACACGAGCGCGCCGACCCGCGCCGCGCGCGATCTGGATTGGGGCGCGCGGCGTCTCAAAGGGTGCGGGCGACCTCAACCCTTTCATAGACCTCAATCTGGTCGCCCGCCTGGATGTCCGAATAATTCTTGAGGGTCACGCCGCACTCCGTACCCGCCTTGACCTCCGAGACATCGTCGCGGAAGCGTCGCAGCGACTCGATCTCGCCATCGAAGACCACTACATTGTCACGCAGCACGCGCGCCTGCCGGCCGCGCCGCATCACCCCATCGCTCACAAGGCAACCTGCCACGACCCCCGCCTTCGAGGTCCGAAACACCTCACGGACCTCGGCGGTCCCCACGACGTCCTCGCGGAATTGGGGCTTGAGCATGCCGGCCATGGCCGCCTTCACCTCATTGACCGCGTCATAAATGACGTTGTAATAGTGGATATCGACGCCCTCCGAATCGATCAGGCGTCTGGCGCCTCCATCGGCGCGCACATTGAAGCCTATGATGATGGCGTTGGACGCAACCGCCAGGTTGACATCCGATTCACTGATACCGCCCACCATGCCATGCACCACGCGCACCCTCACTTCATCGGTCGAGAGCTTCTCGAGCGCATCGGTGAGGGCCTCGACCGATCCCTGGACATCGGCCTTTACGATCAACGTCAGGGTCTTGACGTCGCCATCCTGCATCTGCTGGAACATGTTGGATAGCTTGGACGCCTGCTGGCGCTGGAGCTTGACATCCTTGTATTTACCCTGCCGAAAGAGCGCAATCTCACGGGCCTTGCGCTCATTTTCGACACCGCTCACCTCGTCACCGGCGTTGGGCACGCCCGAAAGCCCCTGCACCTCGACTGGTATCGACGGACCGGCCTCCTTGATCGAGCGGCCGACCTCGTCGGTCATGGCGCGAACACGCCCCGACTCGCGGCCTGCCAGAATGACGTCGCCCTTGCGCAACGTGCCTTCCTGAACCAGTATGGTGGCAACCGGGCCCCGGCCCTTGTCGAGGCGCGCCTCGATGACGATGCCGGTCGCCATGGCATTGCGCACCGCCGTAAGCTCGAGCAGTTCGGCCTGCAACAGCACCGCGTCGAGCAGGTCTTCGATCCCCTGGCCGGTCTTCGCCGACACCGGTACGAAGATATCCGATCCACCCCACTCCTCGGGCACCACCTCGTGCGCCACCAGTTCCTGCTTCACACGCTCCATATCGGCCTGCGGCTTATCGATCTTATTCACCGCCACCACGATAGGGACCCCCGCCTCGCGGGCATGATGGATCGCCTCGATGGTCTGGGGCATGACCCCATCATCGGCGGCCACCACCAAAATGACGATATCCGTCACCTTGGCGCCGCGCGCGCGCATGGCGGTGAAGGCCTCATGGCCAGGCGTATCGAGGAACGTCAACATACCCTTGGGCATCTCGACGTGATAGGCGCCGATGTGCTGCGTTATGCCACCCGCCTCGCCACTTGCGACCTTGGTCTTGCGGATATAATCGAGCAGCGATGTCTTGCCGTGATCGACATGACCCATGACCGTAACCACCGGCGGCCGCGGCTCCCGCGCCCCCACCTGGTCGCCGATCTTCAGGGCGGCCTCCGGGTCGTGACTGCGGGCCTCGTGGGCGACGTGCCCGAGTTCCTCGACCACGATGGTCGCGGTCTCGCGATCGAGAACCTGATTGATCGTGACCATCATCCCAAGCTGCATCAAGACCTTGATCACCTCCACGGCCTTGATCGACATCTGTTGGGCAAGCTCGGCTACGGTGATGGCTTCCGGCAGATAGACGTCGCGCACCACGCGCTCGGTCGGCATCTCGAAGGCATGCTGGCCACTCATGCTCGTGACCACCCGTTTGCCCCCCGACGCCCCTCGCGATGGCGCGCTCCCCGGCCGCCCCTTCTGCTGCTTGCGATCCCCCGCCGAAGGCCGCGCGGGCGGCCGTTCACGGCGCTCGTTACGCCCGCGCTCCAAACGCGCGTCCTTGCGACCTGGACGGTTTTGCGGTGGCGCTTGGGCGGCCGGGGTTTCTGCCATCGGCGCGAGAATGGGTTCGGGCGTGGGCTCCGCTACCGGCGCCTCAACCACCGGCTCCGCCACCGTGGACTCGAAAGGCTCCGAAGCGGCCGCGGGCACCGCTTCCGGCTCTGTCACCCGCTCCACGACCGGCTCGACCATGGCCTCGGCCTCGGCTGCCGCAACCTCCGGTTCGCCAGGCGCCGACCGCTTGACGAAGGTCCGCTTTTTGCGCACCTCGACCTGCACGGCACGGCTCTGGCCGAACCGCGAGTTTTGCATGATCTTGCTGGTCGACTTTTGCGTCAACGTGATGCGCTTGGCCTCCGGTTCCCCGGCGCCATGATGCGTGCGCAGGAAGTTGAGGAGCGCCATCTTCTCGTCATCACTCAAGGGGTCACCGCTTTTCTTGCCGGCGATCCCGGCGGCGACGAGCTGCTGAAGCAGCTTGTCTAGCGCCACACCTATCTGTTCTGCAAAGCTTTTGACTGTCGTTTCAGGCATCGAATGAAATCCGTCAGGCCCCCTGGCTCTGGTCCGCGAACCAAGGCGCGCGCGCCGCCATAATGAGGACGCGGGCCCGCTCCTCATCCAACCCCTCAATCGCCGCCAGATCATCAACCGACTGATCGGCAAGCTCCTCCATCGTCTTTATTCCGTGGCTTGCCAACAGACGCGCCGTATGCTCATCCATCTCCGCCATACCGAGCAGATCCTCGGCGGGCTCGGCCATATCGATCTTTTCCTCGAGCGTTATGGCGCGCGTGAGCAGGATGTCGCGCGCGCGCTCACGCAGCTCGTCGACCTGCGCCTCGCTCAAGCCCTCGACCGACATCAACTCCTGCTTCGGGACGTAGGCGACCTCGTCTAGCGTCATGAATCCTTCACGCACGAGCAACTCGGCTGTCGCAGGCTCCATGCGCAACTGCTCGACGAACATCTGCATGGCATTGGTAGCCTCGGTCTCGCCGCGCGCCGAGGCCGTTTCCTCGGTCATCACGTTGAGTTCCCAGCCCGTGAGCTCCGATGCCAGCCGCACATTCTGGCCGCCGCGGCCGATCACCTGCGACAGCTGTGACTCCTCGACGATGACGTCCATGCTGTGCAGCTCCTCATCGACGACGATCGAGATCACCTCGGCTGGCGCCAATCCGTTGATGACAAATTGCGCCGGGTCCGGGGACCACTGGATGATATCGACCCGCTCACCCCCCAACTCATTCGACACGCTTTGTACGCGCGAGCCGCGCATGCCAACGCACGCCCCTATGGGGTCGATGCGCGGGTCCTTGGAATTCACGGCGATCTTGGCGCGCAGCCCGGGATCACGGGCGGCGCCATGAATCTCGATCAGCCCCTCGCCGGCCTCGGGAACCTCGAGCTTGAAGAGCTCGACTAGCAGCTGAGGGCTCGTGCGGCTCAGGAATAATTGCGGTCCGCGCGGCGCCGAATGGACATCTTCCAGATAGGCGCGCACCCGGTCTCCGGGTCGCAGTCCCTCGCGTGGGATCATCGCCGACTTCGGCAGCAGGGCCTCGGCGGCGCCCAGATCGATGATCGCATCCCCGCGCTCCAGGCGTTTGACGACGCCCGTCACGAGCTCGCCCTGGCGGCCCTTGAACTGATTGACGATCTGCTCGCGCTCGGCCTCGCGAACCTTCTGCACGATGACCTGCTTTGCGGCCTGCGCTGCGATACGGCCGAAGTCGGCCGCCTCGATCGGCTCTTCGATGTACTCGCCCACCTGAATATCGGGCTTGCGCTCGCGGGCTTGCGCCAAGGGCATCTCGCGCCCCGGAAACTCGAGCGTCTCCTGCTCGTCTGGCACGACCAGCCAGCGCCGGAAGGTATCGTACTCCCCGGTCTTCCTGTGGATCTCAACGCGGGCGTCTATATCTTCCTTGTGGCGCTTGCGGGTCGCGGTCGCCAAAGCGGCTTCGAGCGCCCCGAAGATGATCTCGCGATCGACATTCTTCTCCCGTGAAACGGCCTCGACCACCAATAAAATTTCGTTCGCCATCACTGCCTCCAGCCGCCCTCAGAGTTCGGGCACAAGTCTCGCCTTCTCGATATTGTCGAATGCGAGATCATAACGCGTCTCGTCTGCTTCCAGAATCACGCGCCCGTCAATGAGGCCGACAAGACGCCCCCGGAAGTTCCGGCGTCCATCCACCGGCATCATGGTCTTCAGCTTGACCTCAGACCCGGCGAAGCGTTCGAAGTCGCCGGGCCGCGCCAGTGGCCGGTCCAGTCCGGGCGATGAGATCTCGAGCGTGTATTGGCCCGGGATCGGATCTTCGACATCGAAAAGCGCGCTTACCTGGCGACTGACCCTCGCGCAGTCATCGACATCGACGCCCCGCGGGCCGTCAATATAAATGCGCAAGATCTTCTGCCCGCTCACGAATTCGATATCGACGACCTCGAAGCCCAGATGCGCCACAGCGGGCTCCACCAACGCCCGTAACCGATCCGCCTGAATGTGTTTCTCCATGACCATAAACGCAAAAGTGGGCCTAAAGCCCACTTCCGCCGCGACGACCTATCTCGAGATAATCGCGGATTATAAGCCTTCTTGCGAAAACTTCAATGCGCGTTCCCCAAGGCTTGCCATAGCGCCAGAACGTGGTAGACTCTGCGCCCTTTAGTGCGGGGTGGAGCAGTCTGGCAGCTCGTCGGGCTCATAACCCGAAGGTCGTAGGTTCAAATCCTACCCCCGCTACCAATTTCATCCGACGCCTGGCATCGCCCTACCAACGGCAGACACCAGCTTCAAGGCGCAAGCGGCGTTTTGCGGCCCGCAAAGCGCGTCGCCCCCGCAAGCCATCCGCGGGCGGATCCTGAACATCCCCCCCCCCAATCGTAATATACGGAGGATGGCTCTGGCTTTCGGGGCCAGCACGCCGTGCGCCAAGCCGCCCATGAGTTTTCCGCCCAGAGGGCGTGGATTGAAGCGCCGCGCGGTTTCTTGCGCAAACTGGCATCCTCAGTGGGAACAGGCTCAAAGCTCACCCTCCTCGACCATACGGGAGCGTGGGAACGTCCACCCCGCAGATGCCCACGCGCTTAGGCTTGCATGGGAAGGTAAGCACCGGCTCACGGGTACCCCAGGAGGTCAGACGGTCGGACTCGCCGTGTGGACAGCTTGATACTGCATCCACCGGCTCGGCGATGATGTGATAGCCGTGGCCGGATTCCTCAACCCGCAGGACACGGTACTGCAAGAGGTCCAGGATGTTCGCGGGCATGGGTCAATGCGTCTTTATGCGGGCGAGGTACGGCGCGGACCCGCACTCACAGTCGCTTGCCGTCACCTGGTCTCCATTTGCCGTACGCGCCACCGACTTCGGCGGCTTTTACCCGCGTGAATAGATAAGGATGTTCTGGTCGCTCACGGCTCCATTCCGTGGGTTCTGGGACGATATCCCCTATCTCGACCCTCCCTTGCGGAAACGGTCGCTTCCGTGGTCAGGCCGCGCACCGGATCGGCAAGCGAAGCCCGACTGGCGCTTTTGCCGCTCATTGACCCGTTGCTCCCACTTGTCGAACACGAAAACCTGTCCGTCCTTTAAGACCCCATAGGTCGCGTGGGGCACGCCGTCGCTCTTGCGCAAGCCTTCTTTGAGACTGTTATTCCGGCCGTCGAGGTAATCGCCGAATTCGTCGAGGAATACTATCGGAGCCCACGAAGTGGACCTCATCATTCATGTGCCCCCTTTCATGGGTCCATTCCCTAGCCGTCAGGACGATCATCATCCCTATCGCACACTCGATCGAAAATCACGGTCGAAAGGTGCGAGCAAGCGGTTTTAACGGCTTGCCAGTCATGCCAACGGGGATCGAGGCTCTTGTATTCGCCAAGTTCGATGTCT
>JAKARW010000086.1 GCA_021819125.1 Pseudomonadota bacterium
CAAATCGACTGCGGAGCAGTTGACCGACCTCGAGCGCCTCACGCTCATCTTGCGACGCGCGTTTGCGAAATTCCTCCAAGGACGAACCTATCCGGCCGCCTTATTGGCGCCCGGATAGAGGGGGACGGGAGCGGTCAACTGCCGTTTTTAGGGTTATTGGTACCAGCGCGCGGCCCGCCGGCATCTCGCGCGCGCGCAGTATGCGCTGGGCCGCGTATATGCCGCGGGAAAGGGTGTGGGGCAGAACCTCAAGGCCGCCGATCGTTGGTACCGCCGCGCGGCGCGGCATGGCTATGTGCCGGCGCAGTTGCGATTGGCGCGCGCCTACGAGGAAGGGAGCGGCGTCACCCAAAACGACCCGCGCGCCGTCTCTTGGTACCGGCGTGCCGCGTACGAGCGCAGCGCCAGGGGCGCCCTCAAGCTCGCCTCCGCCTATTGGCGGGGGCGTGGTATACCTTTGGATCGTGTGGAGGCCTATCGTTGGTACCTGATTGCGCGTCTTAATGCCCGCCCGCACAGCGCAAGCGCCGGTGAGGCGGCAAACCGCATGGCCTTTGCGCGCCTCATGTTACCTGCGTCCAAAATCGCGCGCGCCCAACATGTGGCCTGGGTCGCCGAGCGCAAGTGGCAGTAGTCTTCTCTCACGGAATTATCGGCGGGTGTTTGAAGCGCGACGCAATGGACGGCTCGGTTTTATCGCCCCACTTATCCACACGAAAGTCTTAAAGGACCCGTCTTCAAGGGCGGGTTTAAAGCATCACGCCGCGGGTTTTGTGAGGTGGCGCAGTAACGGAACTTTGATTTGGTCAAGGAGTAACGTATAGAGAACCGTGGCGATGAGTAGCCAGGACGTTGTAGCCAGCGATAAGGGCGCCATGAGCAAGCCTTTTTGTGCCAACAGGCTGACAAGCACGATGTCTGCGAGACTGGCCCAAAGGAGGAAGGTTCCTGGACGCGAGCCCCAAATGTGACCGCGCTCACGAACAAGAAAGACATTGGCAAGACCGGAGAATACAAGCCCCAGGAAATCCAAGGTTTGCAGGCTGGATAATGGCAGATTTATGGCGCGGCCCACGAGATAGACACAAAAAATATAGGCAAGCCATGCTATCGCCACGATAAGCGAAGAAAAGATGAGCGCACGAACATTCCACCGATCCGGTGTCCGTGAGGGTCGCACATGGTCACTGGCCAATGACATCGTGATGAAGTCATTGGCAAACAAGAGTAAAAGGACAAGAAAAGGGGTGATAACAAAGCTGCGGAAAATGAGCAGCCCAAGACTTAAGAATAGCGCAACCTGGAAGGTCTTGACGATCTTGTTCAGTGTGTACGTGAGCAGGCGCTGATAAACACGCCGACCGGTCTCAACGGCGTCGGCGACCCCGGAGAGTCCAGGGTTCGTGAGAACGAGGCTTGCGGCCGCTTTGGCGACATCGGTGGCGCTTTCCACCGCGATCCCTACCTCGGCCTGTTTCAGGGCGGGCGCGTCGTTTACACCATCTCCGGTCATACCGACAATCTTGTGCTGCCGTTGCAGGCCTTGTACGAGATGAAACTTGTCCTCGGGAAAAACCCCGGCATAGACGGCACAATCCTTACCGATCTCGGCGCGATCGCACACGGGACCCGTGAGACCAAGCGTCTTCGCGACCGTTTTTGCGGTGGCGACGTTGTCACCGGTCACCATGCGTACCCGTACTCCAAAACTCCGCAGGGTTCCCAAAGCCTGCAGAGCATCCGTGCGGATAGGGTCCGCCAGCGCCAATAGGCCAAGTAAATGAAGCTCTCCGGCAGGCCCTGCCGCCACCGCCAGAACCCGCGCGCCCTGGGACGCGAGATCTTGCGCCACCGATTCCCAGTCGCTTGCCTTGGCCAGCGCGGCAAGCACTTGAGGCGCGCCTTTCATGGCTTGCCACGAGGTGCCATCGACTTCAAATGTGGCCTCGGAACGTTTGGTGGCGGGATCGAAAGGCGTAAAGCGTAATCTTTGGGGCAGCGTCACCTTCTGCGCCTGTGCCGCCGCCAAAATGGTCAGATCGATGGGGTCCTGGGTCGCGTCATCGCTGGCGATGGCCGCCATGGCCAAAAGCTGCGCGAGGGTCGCGTCGCCAAAGGGCTTGGTCGCCACTAAACTCAGCCGATTCTGAGTCAGCGTACCCGTCTTATCGCTGCAAAGATCGCTCATGGCAGCCGCTTCCTCAATGGCGGCCAGACGCGTCACAAGCACCCCCCGCTGTGCAAGACCCAAAGAGGCCATGGCTGTTGCGAGCGTAAAGGTGGCGGGAAGGGCGACGGGTACGGAGGCCACAAAGAGGATGAGGGCAAAGGGCAGGATTTCCGCGAGCGGCATATGCGCGACGGTGGCATAGATCAATATAGCCGCCACCAGAAAGCCATCCATGATCACAAGATAGCGGACTATGGCCAACACAAGCTCTTCCAGATGACTCTTGGATCCCGCGCCGCGTACCAATTCGGCGGTCTTGCCAAAATAGCTTTGCGCGCCCGTTGCCGTTATGGTGCCGCTCGCCTCCCCGCGACGAACAATGGAAGCGGAGTAGACCGCGGAGGCAGCGCTTCGATCGACGGGCATCGATTCACCCGTAAGCGCGGATTGATCCACCAGAATTTGCCCGTCTGTAAGTGTCATATCCGCCGGTACGATATCCCCGATGCGGATATGAACCAGGTCGCCTGGCACAAGGTCGTGGGCTGGGATGCTGCGCCATTGCCCGTCGCGAAAAACGCGCGCCATGATGCGAAGGCGTTTTTTTAAGGCATCCAGGGCGTTTTGGGCTTTATGTTCCTGACGAAATCCGAGAATGGCGTTGAATACAAGCAATAAGCCGATGATGGCCGCTTCCGGCCGCTTGTCGAGGATAAGCTCGAGAGCCAGAGTAATCTCCAGCATCCATGGCACAGGGGCCCAGAATTTGCGAAGAAAGAGCAACCATATCCGCTGTTTTACTTCTATGACGGCATTGGGCCCGTATTGCGCCAAACGCCGCTGCGCCTCTGCCTCGGTCAGGCCCACACCCGCGCTCATATCATCTCCCGTTTGCACAGCCGGCCCCGCCACGCAGCTGCGAATGGCGATCTTTACCTTTGTGGCCAGTCAGGCGGTTCACCACATACGCGCTTGTATTTTAGCTGATATCGCTTCCCCATGATGTAGCGGGGCGCGAGTTCCATGATCCGCAAGGCGCGAACACGCCACAATATTCCCGTGAGGGGCTTTCGCCGTGGTCGAATGCTCCGATATCGCCTCTATAAACCATGCGGGTCGGGAAACCTGACACGGCAATAGCGCCCGGCGGATAGGTTCAATGCGTCCAGCGCCGCTTCCCTTGCGGCCCTATGTAAACATAGGACTTGCATGCGCCCAGGATCAAGAGAGTTTGCAAGCAAACGCAAGTCGTGTCGCTTAAAGCAAAGTCGCGGCATGGCCCTTTAAAGATCTATGGGCGTGAGGGCGCGACCTTAAAAGACCGCGAAATCCTTGGCCCCCGAACGCCAATGAGTAATGGGACGTCCCTGTGGGTAAGTTTTAAGGATGTCGCACGCGGCATCACCAGAGCAAAGCCCATTCGCATCCGGCTCCACCTCGAATTTGCGTTGAACTAAAAGGGCCTGGGGAGCCGTTTTGCGCCTGGCCCAGGCAAGCCCGACCGGGCTTTGGCGGTCACGATTCCCAAAGAGGCCGCGTTCTTGGGGGTGATAGGCAAATCGGCGTGGCAGGGATGCGAAGCTTACGCGTTTGCCGCGAACCATCGCATATCTATGCGCAAACGGTAGACAACATCTAGGTCTTCAAAAGGCTATGGGCCGGAAGGGGGTGGAACGTGGGAAGCGAACCTTGCAATCCGATGTGCGCCTGACCCGGTGCGCGACAAGCCCCGCTGTCATTGTGGGCCGAATGGCCCATCAGGGCGGGGAAGGATCCCATAGGGACTTCCTCCGGTCGTAGCACGGACGGCGCAACCGTCTTAACGATCCTGCCGGCAACAACCACTGGCCTACGGCAGGGCATGCCGGAAGTAACGCTGGAGATACGAGCCGCGGTTGCGCGCTCGGCCGAGGAACCCACCGAAGCGACTTGCGGGCGGCTCTTTGAGCGCCGCAGGAATCTCCGGTCTTCAGGCCGGGGATGTCAAAAAACGGGTTCCCCTCAACCCAAACGAGCGCGGTAGGTCTCGCCACAGGCCATTCCTAACGCCTCGTATGTCCGCCGCTTGGGGTCTTGGTCCATCCCGGGGACCTTAAGGTAGAGCGCCCTTAAAGCGCCGCCTGTCGCTTCTATGGAAGGGGATTGGTGGGCCGTCCAGGGCTCGAACCTGGGACCACCTGATTAAGAGTCAGCTGCTCTACCAACTGAGCTAACGGCCCATGTGACCCGCGCAGTATAAAACCTTTTTGGCAGACGGCAAGATGCCCCGACAAAAAGACCACACTTAAGTCCCAATGAGGCGGCCTTGGGGGGCCGTAAAGATCCCGGGAATTCGGCGCCAAGAAGGCCGGGCGGCGTCGATACCAAGGCCGAGCCCGGGCGGCGCCGTGGCCGGGTCGGCCGTGGCGCCTGCGCTCTCGGCGTCTCCCTCTAAGGCCGCGCCGATAAGCCCTTCCGGCGGACCGCCCCACACCAGACGGCCACCGCGCATACCATGCGATCGGTGATAACGGTGCGCGAAGGAAGGCGGTCTGGCACATCCGGGACATCCACGATTGTAATCTGGGCGCCGTCCTTCAAAGCCATGGGCCCGGGTACAAGCGGCGCCCGTCGCCGCTGGCGTGCGATCCGGGCAAAAGCCGCGGCGTTGTTGCCGTGCCGGGGCGGGACGCCTAGAATAGCGCGTTTGTCGATAGGGCAACGGGGAACCGATACGTGGGATGGAACGATCCGGGGAAGGGCCAGGATCCATGGGGACGTAGGGGCGCTTCCGGGCCCTTTGACCTCGACGCCATCATCCAGCGCCTGTGGCGCCGGTTGCGACGACACAGGGGTGCGCCGCCCCCTTGGGTATTCGGGGTTATGGCCTTTGCCATCCTGGCGGGCTGGTTGGTGACGGGCTTTTACAGCGTGCCTCAGGGAGACCGCGCGGTCTTGCAGCAATTCGGCCGAGCGGTCCGGATCATGCGCCCTGGGGCCCACTGGCACTGGCCGGCGCCGCTTGCCGGCGACCGGGTCGTCAGCATCCGTCAGATCCATGTGGTGGCAGTCGGGTATCGTCCGGTGTCCAAGCTCTATGAAGGGGAACCGGCGCCCGCCGAGGCGGCCATGTTGACCCATGACCAGGGGATAGTCCGCCTGCAATTTGCAGTCCAGTATCGGGTGGTCGACCCACGCCGCTACCTCTTTACCATCGACCATCCGCGCAAGGCCATCGCCCGCTCCGCCGAGGCGGTCATGCGTCAAGCTGTGGCGGACAGCCCGGCAAACGCCGTCTTTGCGCACGACACCTATCCGTTGGCGGCCGTGGTCAAGACCCGATTGCAGGGCCTGCTTAACCGCTATGGGGCCGGCGTCCATATCGTTGCCATCAAGATCCAAAAGGCAGCCCCTCCCAAAAGCGTGCTCGCGGCATTTGAAAAGGTGGTACGGGCGCGGGAGGATGCCAAGCGGTACGCAAGCCAGGCGCAGGCCTATGCCGATTCCATACTCCCCAAGGCCCGCGCGGATGGGGCGGCCTTGATCGACAAGGCGCACATCTATCGCGCGCACGTGATATCCAAGGCGCAAACCCGTGCGGCGCGCTTTCTGGCGCTGGCGAGCATCTACGCGCGCGCGCCGCTCGTAACCCGCGAGCGGCTTTTGATAGATGCCATGGAACATGTCTACCAAAAGGCACGCAAGGTGATGTTGTCGGACGCCGGCCGCGCCGTGGTCAATGTGCCGATGG
>JAKARW010000026.1:0-4947 GCA_021819125.1 Pseudomonadota bacterium
GCAATGGCATTCGGCCCTCATGGCGCGGTTTTTGAGATAATCATCTCACCGCCATTTTGCGTAATGTGGAATTGGCGGAGAACGTTCATGCCCAGTAAGGCTTGAGCCTCCATGTCGGGCATTATGGCGACCTGCACATTTTGCACCCGGAAGTCACCGAATTGCAGATCTTGCGCCGTGGCAATACAAACCTGCGCCGCTCCGTTTGCCGTCGTAAAGCGCGCCGGCACGCAACCAAGAAGCCCCATGTGTCGCGCTACGCGTTGCGATACCGAGGTCACGGATGCTCCAGTATCCACAACAAACCGCACGGAAACACCGTTGATCGACCCGTACATCACGTAATTGCCGGTATGGTCGGTACCAAGCACCACCGATCCATCATGCAGAACCTGGACCCTCTGAACCTGCGGCCTTCCCATCCCCGGAACGAATGTCGTGACCAGTCCGTAAAAGGTAAGGCCAATCACAATCCAGAGCAGGATGTAAGAGAGCACGGGGGTCTTACGCTTAAACGTAGGTGGCTTACCTGTGACGGGCGGCTTATCACGCTGTGCGTCTTTGTACCAATCCCGGTCTTGGTATCCCATGGTGGGCCAAAGATTACTCTGCGGGGGTTTCAGAATAAAGCCTTGACCCGTTGACCTGCCCACTGCGGCGTGGGTTGTCTTTTTTTTCATTCGCAACTTTTTTGCGTCTCGGCCCAAGCGGCTCTTAACGACCATCGATTACTGTGATATACGCAAGTTCAATACCGCCTGACTTCGCTTTGCCGTCGCACAGCTTTGCTCTTTATTCGAGTGCCGGGATAAAACCGCAGTCGACCCGCGCGCCCCTATCAAGCCGCGCGCCTGTGTCCTTACCAAAGCGGTCCGTAGGGGCTAAGCGACAGTAGCTTGTGCGTTGACGCGCGAAACTTTCGCCATCGCCATAGCCATCTAAGCTTGGCGGGAGCCATTCATGATAACGGCTAGTGCATGGGGGCTAAATAAGAGCCGCCTTAAGGTCGCCTTTGTGAGGTTAGGCCAATAACTGTTCGATATGAGCACGCAAGGCGTCGCGGGCACCGGGTCCGAAGCGGCTATGGTTAAGCACAAACGTGTCCGTGAAAAGGTATTCGAATATTTCGTTCCCGAGCCCCACCGTCCCGATGAGGCGGCTTTCGTACGAGTAGTCATCTGGGGCCGGTATCAATTCCGGCCATTCTGAGTCGCCAAAAGCCAGGGCCGGCCCCACAAAGAGGGCTCCGGGCAGATTCTTCAGGCGCAGGGCGCAGGTCCCGCGGGTACGGCCGGGGAGCGGCAGAAAATCGATGGTCCTCGTCAACTTATGCTCGGCACCGACCCGCAGATCCGCGTCGGCCACCCCTTCTTCTTGCGCCGACACAAGCACGCGAACGCCCGCCGCCTGCCATGGCGCCAGGCTTTGCGCCCCCAACCGGCTCGGCAAAAACAGATAGCGGGGCTCAGCATGCCGACAAAGCGCCTCGTGGGTTGTGCGACTAAACGGCGGGGCATTTATGAGCACACCACCTGCGGCGCGGTCCACGAGATAATAGACCGCCGGCGGCCCGCCTTCGACGAGCCAGACTTCGCGGTTTGGCCACTCGAGCAATAGGTCCATCAACGCTTGAGCAAAGGGGCGAGCTCGGTCAAAGCGGTCTCATACACCTTACGCTTGAAGGCTACGATGGTATCGATCGGGCTCCAATACTCCACCCACCGCCAGGCATCGAACTCCGGGGACGCCGACAGATCGAGCCTGACGTCGGCGTCGCTACCAGTAAGCCGCAACAGGAACCATACCTGTTTTTGTCCCCGAAACCGCCGCGGTCCACTGGGGCGCTGATAGGCACGCGGCAGATCGTAGCGTAGCCAGCCGCGTGTCCGCCCGCAGACCTCGACCTGTCCGCGCGCGAGCCCCACCTCCTCGTACAGCTCGCGAAACAAGGCCTCCTCAGCGCTCTCCTCGCGCTGTATACCCCCCTGGGGAAACTGCCAGCCGTCGCAGCGGCAGCGGCGCGCCCAAAACACCTGGCCCTCGGCATTGGTCAGAATAATGCCGACGTTGGGGCGATATCCTTCGTGATCTATCATATACAACAAGGCATTAGCTAGTTAGAATAGGCTTCATTTTTACAGAATCGGCCGGCTACGGCAATGTTGGGGGGAAATTGGCGCTCGCACTGTTTGATTTGGACAATACCCTGCTCGCCGGTGACAGCGATTATGCCTGGGGACAGTTTCTGATCGGCGCCGGGGCCGTGGACCGCGCACGCTACGAGCACGCCAATACCCGATTCTACGAGGACTACAAAGCCGGCACACTCGACATCGCTGAATTCCTGGCCTTTGCCCTCGAGCCATTATGTCGCCTCCCGCGCCCGCAGCTGCTGACATGGCGCGCGCGTTTCCTCGAGGAATGCGTGCGGCCGATGATCAAACCGTGGGTGGCCCCGCTGCTCCAGCGTTATCGTGCCAAGGGAGCGACCCTTGCTCTCGTCACCGCGACTAACGACTTTGTGACCGCGCCCATAGCCGAGCTCCTTGGTATCCCGCATCTCATCGCGACGGTCGCCGAGCAACGCGACGGACGTTTTACCGGTCGCCCGCACGGGGTGCCCTGCTTTCGCGAGGGCAAGGTGACACGCGTGCGGTCGTGGATGACCGACCATGGGCTGACATTCACAGACAGCGTGTTTTATAGCGACTCGCACAACGACCTACCGCTCCTCGAGGCGGTATCGCGGCCGGTCGCCGTGGACCCGGACGCGACTTTGCTCGCGGCCGCCGAGGAACGTGGTTGGGAGATCTTGCGCTCCGACCCCTCACGTGAGGCCTTGTTTGCATAGCTCCCTGATCGGCCATGATCCCAGGCGGTCTCATCGGCGTACGTACGCTCAGCCAAATACGCCGAACAGGCGGGCCCCGGCCATCAGCAGCGCCACCGCAAGCCAGAACAGCAACACGCGCCAAAGCAGCGCTACGGCGCGGCGGATATCGGCGGCATTGACGACAATGCCGCGCACCGCCGGCAACCCCGGCGTATCCTCTTCCTCGGGCTCCTCGCACGCACTCATGTGCATGGCCCCAAAACCCGACGCGAGCAACGGGCCGCTATTGATATCAGACCACATGCCGGCCTGTCGCCGCCAGCAGTGCAAGGCGTCCTCGAAACTGCCCATAATGCCATAGCTAAGCGCCGTGATGCGTGCCGGCACCCATCCGAGCAGGTCGTTCAGACGCGCCGCCGCCCATCCGAATTCCGCGAACTGGGCACTGCGGTGACCCCATAGGCGATCGAGCAAAGCGGTCAGCCGCTGCAAGACGACCGCCACCGGGCCAAAGAGAATGAACCAGAATAGCGGAGCCATGACGGCGGTATTGGCGTGCTTTAAGACCGCCTCGACCGTGGTCTGGGCGATGGAGGATTCGGTGACATCGGCGGTGGTCTTGCCGGTCATCGCCTCAAGATGGGTCGCCGCCATAAGCACATCACCCGATTCCAGCGACTCCGAGATCTCCACCGCCTGGCGTGTCAGGCGATACAGGTCGAGACACAGATAGAGGACCAGGATGTCGAAAATATAGACCAGAACGTAACTGATATGGCTCAGGATATAGCGAATCAGCGCCACCCCGAGTATCACCGGACCCGCCACTACGAGTACCGCGGCCAAACCCTGGCCACGGGTCCCCGCGTTAAACCGCTGCTCTACGCTGCGCGCCCAGTCCTCATACCACAGAAACGGTGGAGCCCGACCACGATCCGGGAAAAAGCGATCGAGCGCGACTGCGAACAGTATAATGATCAACGTGATTGCCATCGCCCTAGCCCTCCTTCCCCGATAACCCCACACCCGCCGAACAAAGCGCATTGCGATACCGGGCCCAGTCGAAATACGGTCCGGGATCGGTCTTGCGCCCGGGAGCGATCTCCGAGTGACCGTAGAGCCGATGGGCGCCAATCGCCGGATAACGCCTCATGAGCGCCTTCGACACCGCCTGCAAAGACTGATACTGCGCATCCTCGAAGGATTCGTGATCCGTACCCTCGAGCTCTATACCCACCGAAAAATCATTGACGCGCTCACGTCCTTCGCATCGCGATACACCGGCATGCCACGCCCGATCCTCAAAGGATACGAATTGCACAACCTCCCCGTTACGCCGAATAAAAACATGCGCCGAGACCCGCAGGCCGCGAAGATCAGGATAGCGCTGTGTCCCCACATCCAGGGTATTCATGAAGAGCTGCTCCACATCCGTCCCGCCATAGTGGCCCTCCGGTAGGCTGATGGCGTGAATGATGATGACTTCCGCGGCCATGCCGCATGGACGGGCATCGCAATTGGGCGAGGCCTTGCGCTGTGCCCCGTGAAGCCACCCCTGCGCGTCAATCGCGTCGACCATCAGACTGCCACCCCCTTATCCCACGCCATTGTACTGCCTTGCACCCTCCACGCTAAATCCACGCCTCGGCCCGCTAGGTGTGGCCAGATCAGGGGCCGACGCTACGCGGGGCGGCGTAGACTCCATCGCGCATCATATCTTCGAGGACTCCAAGAAACGCCTCGCCGGGGCGACTGAGCGGCCCTTGGTAGATCACAGAAAGTGTCTGCACGATACGCGGTGAGACCGGCCGCGTGCACAAATCCGCGGGCGTGGCCGATAACGCCGACACAAAGCCCACACCAAGCCCGCAGCGAACCGCCTCGCGCACGGCCGCACCGGCGCTAAATTCGTAGCGGATCTCGGGCTCTAGGCCGGCCTGTCGAAAAGCGACCTCGACACGGTCACGGGTGCCGGAACCAGGTTCCCGCCATACCACCGACACACCCGCCAGTTCATGAAGCGCCACCGGTTCGTCCGGCGGCCTTTGCGCCAAGGGATGGTCGGCGTTCAAAAGAATGCGGATATCGGTCTCAATCAAGGTCTTGCCTTTAAG
>JAKARW010000026.1:5047-16239 GCA_021819125.1 Pseudomonadota bacterium
GGCCGAGGAGTGGCGTGGAACCGTTTTTTTTAGGGCTTATCGTCGGCATCATCACATCCGCGCCCATCGGACCCGTCGGCCTGCTCACTATTCAAAGGACCTTGGCGCATGGGCGCCTCGCCGGGATGTTGAGCGGCGCGGGAGCTGCCACCGCCGATGCCTTTTATGCCGGGCTTGCGGGATTGAGCTTGAGCGTGGTGTCGAATTTCCTTGCCAGCGCGCGCTTCTGGATTCATCTTGGGGCAGGCATCCTCTGCCTCTGGTTTGGCGGCCGCGCATTCTTCTTTCGGCCGCGACGGCAGGCCCACGCGCATCGCTATGGGGGGCCGGGGGTAGCCTGGACCTTCGTGTCATCGGTCCTGCTTACGCTCGCAAACCCCCTCACGATCCTGTTTTTCATCGTAGTGTTCACAACCCTGCAGCTGGACCACTCGAGCCTGCCGCGCCTGCTGTCATTGGTTGCCGGGATCTTTTCCGGTTGTCTTTTGTGGTGGATCACGCTAAGCCTCGTGACCGCGCGCCTTCATACCCACCTGGAATCGCGCACCCTCATCCTCATTAACCGCATCTCGGCGACCCTCATCATCCTCCTTGGGGTCATTGCCCTGGGTAGCGCCGGCCATACCCTTCTAAGCCCCCACATCCAGGCCCCCTGATCGCGCCGCCGGCTGCGGTGGCGCCACGGGATCGCCATCCGATCAGCCCCTGCGCCGCCACCTGCAAAGCCTTAAAGGCTTTTCCGAAACACCAAAATACGCCACAATCGCTGCAGGAAGGCCGCTTACCCCTTTGGCGGCGCCTGCGGCAAATCGGCTGACGAGGCGGGAATCATAACGAAAAAAATCATGGATCGTTACCGCCAAGCGGGGGCCGGAGCGCGCGAGTCAAAAGCGCCGCGCCCGCAAAGGGGCCCAGGAACGGACCTCGGCCCGCCTTTGCGGACTGCGCTCCTTACCGAACAATTGCGCCTCTTTAGCCGTAATTACGGCTGGCAGGTGTTGGCCAACCTCGTTGTGGCCACAACCTGTCTGCTGCTCTTTGCGCGCTCCGTGGGGACGCTGGAAAAGACCCTCTGGTGGATCGGGCTTGCGATCAACGGCATCCTGCGATTTTTCCCGGTCCGCTTGACGCAGCCCGGCCACGGACTCGATGCCAGGGCGCGCCACAGACGGCTTGTGGCCCACCTCCTCCTGGATGGCCTTTTGTGGGCGCTTTTGATCCTCGCGGTGCCCTATCCCCACGACGGCATCAATCCGCCGTTTCTCGTGGCCATCGTGACCGGACTGACTGCAGGCCCCATCCCATTTCTGAGCATATTGCCCGGTGGCTATGAAGCATTTTCCATTCCCCCGGTGCTGGCGCTGGCTTGGCGGGAATACGCCGGCCGCAGTGATCCCTTTCTCGGCGTCTCCATGGCGCTTGCGGTGGTGGTCCTGCAGGCCTTCGCCACCAAGATCGCGCGACTCAACGGCACCGCCGTCCGCGAACGCATTCTGCGCGACTTTCGGCTCCACGGCCTATTGCGGCGATCCAAGCGCCGCGAGGCGGCGGTACACAGCCTGCTCGAGACCTCGCCCGATCTCATCGGCCTGCTCGATGCCGAGGGCCGCTGGCAGCTCGCGAATGGCGCCACCCTGGAGGCGTTTGGAATGAACCGCGAGGATTTGATCCACGTCGAGCCGCATCGCCTCCTGCAACAGCTGCCCGATACCCAGACCCGCCAGAGCCTGGGCCTTTTCATGCGCGCCCCGGAGGGTACGGCGCGCGAGGAGATTCTGTTGCGCCGCACCCATGCCACGCCGCGCGTGCTCGATTTATTACACTGCTCGCTGCCAGACACGGTCGGCGGCGGTTCGCTGCTGATCGGTCGCGATGTCACGGCCCAGAAACGCGAGGCCCTGGCGCGCCAGCTGCGCGACCGTCTGACCGATGCTTCACTGCGCGGCGAGAGCCCGGACAAGGCCTTGGGCGCAATCCTTGATAGTATCGCCGAACACCTCGACCTTCTTTGGATCGCCATGGCGCGCATCAGCAATTCCGGGGCACCGCTTAGCGTGGCCCAAGGGGGGCGCTTGCATCTCGACGCGCAAAGCGCGCTCACGCTTGCGCTTGCGCCCGCAGACCCCCCCTACCGCATCGTCTACCCTCTCGCCCACAATGGCCTCCATTACGGCACCATCGCCTACCGTCCGCTCGTCCCCGAGGCGTTGTCGGACGAAGCCAAGGAATGGCTCGCGCGGCTATCCTGGGACATAGGTTCGGCCTGCGAGCTTGACGCCGCCCAGACCCGTCTGCGCACGCTTGCCCATTACGATGAGCTCACGGGCCTCCCCAATCGCGCCTTTTTTGTGCGCCTGCTGACCGAGATTGCCGAGGGAGCGGCGCACATGAATGCCTTGCAGGCCGTGCTGTTTCTAGACCTCGACCGGTTTAAAGATATCAACGATTCGCTTGGCCATGCCGCGGGTGACCGATTGCTGCTGGAGGTCACAGCCCGCCTGCGCCAAACCGCGCGCACCGGCGATATCGTGGCACGATTGAGCGGCGACGAGTTTGCCGTCATCCTGCGCGACGCCACGCGCATGTCAGACATCGAAAATGTGATCGCGCGGCTACTTACGGCGATGCGCGCCCCGATACGCATCGGCACAGACCAGGTCTCGACCCAGGCCAGCATCGGCCTTACGATCTACCCGTTCGATGAAAGCGACCCTCAGACACTTTTGCGTCACGCCGACCTTGCCATGTATGAGGCCAAACGCCAAGGGCGCGACCGCTGGTCGCTGTTTGAGCCGTCCTTGGACCGCGCCACGCGCGATCGTCAATCCCTTCAGAAACGTCTACGCAAGGCGCTTGCGGAAGACTGCTTTGTGCTCCATTATCAACCGCAGATCGAACTTGCCACGGGACGCGTGGCGGGCGTAGAGGCCCTACTGCGTTGGCGCGATCCCGAGGAACAGCCGCAATCGCCGGAGGTCTTCGTACCGATCGCCGAGGAATCCGGTCTTATCATACCGCTTGGCGAGTGGGTGCTTAAGGAGGCATGCCGGCAGCAAAAGCTTTGGATGGATCAGGGCCTCACGCTGCAGATCGCCGTCAACCTGTCACCCAGCCAGTTCCAGGATCCCGACATCCATCATCGCGTCTGTGAGGTATTGCGTGCGAGCGGTACGGCGACCGATCACATCACCCTTGAGATCACCGAACGCGCCGCCTTTGCCGATCCCGAGCACGCCCGCCGGACCCTGGACGCCTGGTGTCAACGGGGGTTGCAGTTTGCCATCGATGATTTCGGCACCGGACAGGCCTCGCTTAGCTATCTGACCGACCTGCCTACCGCGCTTATCAAAATCGATCGCGGCTTTATCGCCCCGCTCCCCGACGACCCGCAGCACCGCGCGATCGTCGAAGGCGTCATCCACATGGCCCATCAATTGGGACGGCCGGTGCTCGCCGAAGGCGTGGAGACCATGGCCCAATGGGAGTGGCTAAAGGCCCAAAACTGCGATCTCGCGCAAGGTTATGTGATTGCCCGCCCGATGCCCGCCGCGGCCGTGCCCGACTGGCTCGCCATGTGGCTGCGCGGCCAATCGCTGAGCCACGAACAGGGCGTCTTCGTCGCCTCGACGCGCGCCGCGGCCTTTATCTAACCACGAACTGCCCGAAAACTGGCGACAAAGCGCGGCGGTCCCGCTATCCTTGCCGGTGCCCATGACTGCCATAGGTCCCACCCCAAAACACTCGAACGACGCGCTAAAGCGCGCCCGGTTGCGCGCCGCACGCCTGTCTGCCCTGGCTTTGCTTTTGGGCGCGGGCCTACTCTACACCGTGGCGCAATATTTTCGCCCCGGACATCCTTGGCTTGGCTTCGTGGCAGCATTCAGCGGGGCCGCCATGATCGGTGCTCTGGCCGACTGGTTTGCGGTGGTGGCGCTCTTTCGCCACCCCTTGGGCCTGCCTTTGCCACACACCGCTATCATTGCCGCCAACAAGGGGCGCATCGCCGACAGCCTCGGGGAATTCATCCAGTCTCGGTTCCTTTCGGCCGACAAAATCCGCGAAGGCGTCCACGCCCTCGGACCCGGCCGACGCCTCGGCAAATGGTGTCTGCACGAGGAAAATGTCGCGCGCATCCAAAGCTACCTTGCCCAGATCGTGCGCCATCTCCTCACCACGGTCGATCAAAAACAGGCACGCGCCTTTCTCGCCAATGCCTTGGCCCGCGGCCTTGAGACCCTGGACACAGGCCTGCTCGCGGGACGCCTCTTGGACATGCTTGCCGAAAACCGCCGCCATCAATGGTTGCTGGACGAGGCGCTTACCCAGCTCTATCAATTTCTGCAGCATGACGACGTGCGCCAGGAACTCGTCCATGCCATAGCGCGCCACATGGATTTCGTGCCGTCGACCCTCAATCTCGACGAACGCGTGGGTCGCGCCATACTCCAGCGGCTCTACGATGCCCTGCAGACTGTTTTACAGGCGGTCCGCGAGGACCATGACCATGTGTTGCGCCGGCGCTTCGATGAGGCCGTCATCGATATCAGCAACAAACTAAAAAGCGACCCGCTTTTTCGGGCGCGCATCCAAGCCATGCAGACCGATCTCATCTATAACCCGGAAATGGAGATCATTATCGCGGCCCTCTGGGATGGGCTTCAGGAGTGGCTTTTGGGCCAACTCGAAGAGGGGCACAAGCGATCCCCCCAATCGGCGCGCACGCTCGCGGTCGCGGTCCGCGAACTGGTGGCCTCGTTTGCCAACCGTCCCGCGCTGCATGCCTGGATAGATGCCCAGATCGCGTCCTATGCCCCGCCGCTTGTCAAGCGCTACCGGCGCACCCTGGGACTTTTCATAGCCGCCCAGGTCAAGGCCTGGGATGACACCTTCCTCATTGATCAGATAGAACTCAATATCGGCCGCGACCTTCAATTCATCCGCATTAACGGCACCCTGGTCGGGGGGATCGTGGGCCTTGTCCTCTATACGGTCACTCGTCTTATCCGCTGACGCCCCGCGGCCCGCGACGACCGGTCAGCCGGTCACGCGGGCCGTTTTCCCTATCTCTTGCGCCCACACTTGGGACATGGCGCCCGGCGCGCTATGATAGGCGCGCACTGGTAGTTTTTAGGATAATGGGGAACAACCGGCTTTGGGCAGACTCAAAGCCGTGAGCAAGCGCGTGTTTCCGGTATGCTGATGGTTCGGAGGCGAAGGGCCGGGGGGCCGTGAGTCTGGGATGACCCGTTCGCCGCGCCGGCGATACGCGGCCTTACATGGTTTCATCTACGAGGAGATCGACATGGGTCACTTGAAAGACCGACCGCACGGGCGTCGGTGGGAAACGGTTGTGCTCGCGGCGGGACTCGCGGGAGGCACCGCCTTGCAAGCCGCCATCGCGCAGCCGATGGTCGCACTTCCCGACTTCACGCCGATCATCCAGCACTATGGCGCGGCGGTGGTGAATATCAGCAGCACCAGCACGAAAACCGTCCATGGCGCGCTGCCGACCGACCCTGTGCCGCCGAATTCGCCATTCTATCCGTTCTTCCGGAAGTTTTTTGCGGGGCCGAATGCCGCGCCCTCACAAAAGGAGAAGGTGGAATCGCTCGGATCCGGCTTTATCATCAGCCATTCGGGTTATATCGTGACCGCCGCTCATGTCGTGCGCGGCGCCAGTCACATCGTCGTCGGGCTATCCAATCACCACGTCTACAAGGCTAAAATCGTGGGCCTGTCCGTGCGTTACGATACCGCCTTATTGAAGATCAAAGGCCACGACCTGCCCACCGTACCGCTTGGCAACTCCGGTCAACTTCAGGTCGGCCAGTGGCTGCTGGCCGTGGGCGCGCCCTTTGGCTTTTATAACACCGTTACCCAAGGCGTCGTAAGCGCCATCAACCGCCCGCTTTCCGACGACGAATACATCCCCTTCGTTCAAAGCGACGTCCCGATCAACCCGGGTAACTCCGGCGGCCCGCTGTTCAACATGGAAGGCCAGGTCGTCGGTATCAATGACCAGATCTACACAAGCAACGGCGGCTACATGGGATTGTCGTTCTCGATTCCGATCAACACCGCCATGCGCGCCGTCCACGCCTTCGAGCATCACCAGGCGATCCGTTTTGGCTGGCTTGGGGTCGATGTCCAAGGGGTGAGCAGCGAGATGGCGCGCGCCATGCGTCTCAAGGAGCCGGTGGGCGCGCTGATTGCAAGCCTCGCGCACGACGGCCCGGCCGCCAAGGCCGGTCTTAAGCCCGGAGACGTGATCATGACCTATGACAACAAGCCGGTGTACAGCGTGGGCCAGCTCCCGCCGCTTGTCGGCAACACGACCCCCGGCGATCGCGTGCCGGTGGGTATCATGCGTAACGGTCGTCCGCTTACCATCGACGTTCGCATCGGCACGCTCCCAAAGAACCTGCGTCATCCAGGGAGCCACAACATCACGCTGTCGCGCATGCACATGGAAGTGGGCCCACTCACCCATGAGGCCTTGAGCGACATGCGCATCCATCATGGCGTGGTGGTCTTAAGCGTCGAACCGGGGCCGGCCGAAAGCGCTGGGATCGCGCCTGGGATGGTGATCCAGGAGCTAAACGGCGTGGCCATTACCTCGCCAAGCCAGATCGCGCACGTGGTAGCGAACCTGCCTGCGCATACGCCGATCCCCGTACTCGTGCGGCGCGGCAGGGAAAGCGCCTACGTCGTCGTGACCTTGCCCTAAGCCCTCAGGAACCGGGCGCCCCTTCGTGGGGCGCCCACTTTTTCCGTGCGACAGCGGTCTTAAAGATCCGCAGCCGCAGTCCATCCCCTCAGAGCAAGACGCGCTCTATGCCGCCTTCCTTCACTACGTCGACGAAACGTCGCACCCAGTCGGCACCCAGGCGTTTGCGGGCGACCTCAACGACGATGTAATCGGCATCGAGACCCGTATCCTCGCGGTACCGGCTAAGCCCCTGGAGACACGCCGGGCACGACGTCAGTATCTTCACGTCTCCACCCCCGGCGGCACCATCAGCCTCTGCGGCATTCATGGCGCGCAACCCCTTTTTCAATTCCTCTTCCTTTCGATAGCGGACCTGGGTGGCGATATCCGGCCGCGCGACCGCAAACGTGCCGGCCTCCCCGCAACAGCGATCCGAAAGCGTCACCGGGCTACCGACCAGAGCACTCGCCACGGCCACCGGGTTATGGGTCTTCATCGGTGTATGGCATGGATCGTGATACAGGTATCGCACGCCCGAAACTCCGTCCAGCGACACCGATTTCTCCATCAGGTATTCGTGAATATCGAGCAGCCGGCACCCCGGGAAGATCTGCTCAAACTCATATTTCAGAAGTTGATCCATGCATGTCCCGCACGAGACGATGACGGTCTTTATGTCGAGATAGTTGAGGGTGTTGGCCACCCGATGAAACAGTACGCGGTTATCGGTCGTGATCTGGCGGCCCTTAGCGTCATCCCCTGCGGCGGTCTGCGGATAGCCGCAGCAAAGATAACCCGGCGGCAGCACCACCTGTGCCCCTACGTCGTAGAGCATGGCAAGCGTCGCCAACCCCACCTGACTGAACAGCCGTTCCGATCCACAGCCCGGAAAGTAGAAAACCGCGTCCGAATCCTCGGTCACCTTCGCGGGATCGCGCAAGATTGGTACGGTCTTCGCGTCCTCGATCGCAAGCAGCGCGCGCATGGTCTGGCGCGGCACGTCGCTTGGCAGGGGCTTTTTCAAGAAATGGATCACCTGCGACGACACCGGCGTCTTGCCGGTGGTCGCGCGCGGGCGCGCCGGCCGCGCGATCGCGGTAAGCTTCACAGCCACTTCATGGCCAAGACGCTGGGCCGCAAAACCCCACTGGATCATGCCTTTACGCAGGGCCCGGATGGTACCGGGGTCGGTGGCATTCAAAAAGGCCATGGACGCGCGCGTACCGATTGCCATGCGCTTATGGCCGCGCGTGCGCAGGATCTCGCGCATGCGAATGGACACGTCCCCGAAATCAATGTCGACCGGACAGGGGTTCAGACACTTATGGCACACCGTGCAATGATCCGCGATGTCGTTCATGCCATCGAAATGATGCACCGATATCCCGCGCCGCGTCTGTTCCTCATAGAGAAAGGCCTCGATGATAAGCCCGGTCCCGAGGATCTTGTTGCGCGGCGAGTAGAGCAGGTTCGCGCGCGGCACGTGGGTCGTGCATACCGGTTTGCACTTGCCGCACCGTAGGCAGTTGCGTATCGCGTCATTCAACGCCCCAAGCTCGCTACGCTCGAGGATCAAGGCCTCCTGGGACACAAGGCGCAATGACGGGGTGTATGCGCGATCCAGACCGGAGCCCGGCATGAGTTTCCCGCGGTTGAAATGCCCGTCAGGGTCGACGCGGCGCTTGTAGGCGGCAAATGCCGCGATCGCCTCGGGTTCCAGATAACGGATCTTCGTGATGCCGATGCCGTGCTCTCCTGATATCACGCCCCCGAGATCCACCGCCAGATGCATGACACGCTCGACGATCCGATCGGCCTCACGCATCATTTCGTAATCGTTGGAGTTCACCGGAATATTGGTGTGCACGTTGCCATCCCCGGCATGCATGTGCAACGCCACAAAAAGCCGCTTGGTCAACACCTCGGCATGAATCGCCTCAAGGTGATGGCGCACCGCCGCGAGCTCCTGGCCACCGAAAATGTCCTGCAAAACCCGTCCCACCTCGCGCCGATAAGAAATGCGCACATCGCGCCGCAGCAATAACGCAATAAGCCTCTCGCCGGGCCGCGCCCTTACGGTCTCGTCTTCGGCGAGCAGATCGGCGCACGCATCGACCGGCCGATCGAGACCTGCAAGGATTCCGGCCCAGCGCCGCGCGACCGCGCGCAGATGCGTCACCGCAGCCTCAGTCTTGGCCGTCAATATGGCGGTATTCTCCACGCTCGTCTCGTAGTCCAAGGCCAAAGCCCGTGCGGGCCCCCCCTCGGTCAGATAGGTGATGACCGCCTCGACCATCGTGATCTTGTTAATCAGCGATTGTTCGATATTGATGCGTTCGACGCCCTCGCTGTAATCGGCGAGGCGCTCGATGGGGATTACCACGTCTTCGTTGATCTTGAAGGCATTGGTGTGGGCCGCGATGGCCGCGGTCTTGGCGCGATCCGCCCAGAAACGCCGCCGCGCCTCGGCAGTCACCGCCACATGACCCTCGCCGCCCCGGCTATTGGCAATACGCACGACCGCCGCCGCCGCCTCGCCCACGCGCCGATCATCGTCGCCTGCGATGTCGCACAGCAAAACCATCTTCGGGCGCTCGCGGCGCGGCGCCTTCGTGCTGTAGCGCACCGCGCGCAAGTAACGCTCGTCTAGGTGCTCTAGCCCGGCGAGCATAATCCCCGATACGCCCGCCGGGTAGGCCTTGATCGCGGTGATGGCAGACACCGCCTCGCGCAAATCGGACCCGAAAAACTCGAGACACACAGTCCGCAGGTATCGCGGCTTTTCATGAAGGATGAACGAAGCGGAGGTAATGATGCCATCACAGCCCTCCTTTTGGATCCCGGGCAAGCCGGAGAGAAACTTGTCGGTCACATCCTTTCCGAGACCTTCCTTGCGTAACGAATGCCCCGGGATGCGCAGCATCTCGCAGGGGCCGGCTGCCGTACGTCCGTCGGCGTGCGTGCGGCTTATGCGAAACACCACCTCATCCTGCTCATGGATCTTGCCGAGATTGTGATGTTCGCGCTCCACGGTCAACCACTCGCCTTGCGCGGTCACCATGCGCCAGGAGGCCAGATTATCGAGCGTCGTGCCCCATAAGACGGCCTTTTTCCCGCCCGCGTTCATTGCCACGTTACCGCCTATGGTCGCGGCATCCTGCGAGGTCGGGTCGACTGCAAACGACAGGCCCGCCGCCTCCGCCGCCTCGGTCACCCGCAGGGTGACAGTACCGGCACTCGCGCGTATCGTGGGCACGCGCCCATCGACACCCGGCAATTCCTGCCAGACGACATCGCCAAGCTCGTCGAGCTTTTCGGTGTTGATGATGGCGGTGTCTGCGAATAATGGCACCGCACCCCCGGTATAGCCGGTCCCACCCCCCCGCGGAATGATGGTCAGTCCCAACTCGATGCACTTCTGGACCACCCCCATGACCTCATCCTCGGTATCCGGGGTGATCACCACGAACGGCAGCTCGACCCGCCAGTCGGTGGCATCGGTCACGTGCGCGGCGCGCGCGTAACCGCTGAAGTCGATATTGTCGCGGTGGGTGACGCGCGACAACACCCGCAACGCCTGTTTGCGCTGGGCGCGCTCCCGCGGAAAGCCCTCCTCGAAGGCATGGACCGCGGTACGCGCCGCCGAGGCGAGCGCCAGCGCCTCGGGGTTGCCCTGGGCGCGCGCCACGATCTGGTCAAGGCGCTGATGCAAAGCCGACACCAACGACCCAAGACGCGCCTCGTGACGCAACAGGTCATCTTGGATAAAGGGGTTGCGGCTCACCACCCACATATCCCCCAACACCTCAAACAGCATCCGTGCCGAGCGCCCCGTCACCCGCGCCGCGCGCAGCGTATTGAGGGTCTCCCACATCCGGGGCCCGAGGAACCGCATGACGATCTCCCGGTCGGAAAACGAGGTGTAGTTGTACGGAATCTCCCGAATCCGGGCTGTGGATGGTGGGCTCATCGGGTGCTTACAGGGGGCATGGTCACATCGTTATGGTCGGTTATTCTAGCATGAACCGGCCGCGCAAGGCCGGACTGATCGTCAGCCGGTCGTCTTGCGGCCAGCCGAACATAAGATGTGCCGCTCATGCAGGGTCGTCATAACATGCCTGACTCCGCCGGCCACATCCTCGACCTCCGTGCACACGCGGATATCTGGCGTGAGCGGCTTTTCATAGGGGTCATCGACACCGGTGAACAGGTCCAAGTCCCCAGCCAAGGCGCGTGCGTAATAGCCTTTGGGGTCGCGCGCCACACAGGCGGTAAACGATGTATCCATGTGAATCTCGAGAAACACCCCGCCTGCGTCTTCGACGAGCCTGCGCGCCCGCGACCGGGCATCACGGTACGGCGAGACCGCCGCCACGATGGCGATACCGCCGTGGCGCACGATAAGGCTCGCTGCATAACCGATACGGCATACGTTGTCGTAACGGTCCATGCGCGTAAATCCCACGCCTCGCGACAGGAACTG
>JAKARW010000026.1:16339-24755 GCA_021819125.1 Pseudomonadota bacterium
ACGGCGAGACCGCCGCCACGATGGCGATACCGCCGTGGCGCACGATAAGGCTCGCTGCATAACCGATACGGCATACGTTGTCGTAACGGTCCATGCGCGTAAATCCCACGCCTCGCGACAGGAACTGACGCACGATATCACCATCCAGTATCGTCACGATACGCCGGTCGCAGGCATCCAGCTCCCCGGCCACGGCACGACTGAGCGTACTCTTGCCGCTTCCCGGCAGGCCCGTAAACCACAGCGCCAACCCGCTCCCCACGCCCATGGCGTCCGCCGCCTGCCCTACTCGCGATCGCCCTTTCACCGCCCTGATCCTCCCCCGACTAAACGTTGATAACCGTCCCCGATGGCGTGCCACGGCCGATCACGCACAGGCGCGTCAGACAATACCACAGCGCGCAAACGCAACCCTCCTCCCGTTACAAACGTTTCACAAAACGCGCCGTCGGCCCACGCGAGTGGGTCTGTCGCCGCGCCTTTCGGCGGTGGCTTTACGCCTACCGGCCCCAAGACCAGAACGACCCCGCGGAGGTCTTTATGGCATACACGCGACGACCGCACGTAGCTTACGTGATCGTCATTGAGGCCCGCGCCGCATCGGCGCCGCTAGGCCACACGATCCTTACGTCTTAAGGCCTTAAGGTCCGGCCACCAAAGGCCCGTCCCACCCGCGCTACCGCATGGCGCCACGATCGCGGCCACGCACCGGCCAAGTCCTGGCGCATCAAGGCGTCTCTCTACCGCCATCCACAAGCGGCCTACCCAAAACTTAAGGTGGCGGGCCTCCCCAAGTCTTGACGAGTGCGGCTTCCTACACACCGACTCCCGAGCCTACACCGCCGACCCCTATACGCCGCCATCGCCTACGATGCCCCCCCTTAAACCTCCCTGTCGGGTCCGAACACACGCTTGTGCCCAGGTTCGGTCCAAAGCGCCCCACGACAGGGCACGTGGGCCGCTCTCGCGGCTCATAATGCCCTCCAGGGGGCATTAAGGCGCGTTCCCACCCGTCCCGATCCAGGCATCGTTCTTGCAACGCGTCGGTCATCCGACCTCACAGGAATATTGATCATGACCGGGCCTTGCACAGGCTGGACCCTTGGCGAATGGCAACGCGCCTATCTCGGCGGCGCCATCACACCCACGGCCCTGCGCGATTACGTCGCGCGCCTCCCGATCCAGGATCCGGCATGGATCACGGTCGCAGACGGTGCGCGCCTTGCCGCCCAGTTCGCCGAACTCGAAGATCGGCTCGCCACAGACGGCCGGGGCTTGCTGCCGCTCTATGGAATACCCTTTGCGGTCAAGGACAACATCGACGTCGCCGGATGGCCGACAACCGCCGCCTGTCCCGAATTCCACTATATCGCCCATGCGACCGCGCCGGTCGTGGCCCGCCTGCAGGCCGCCGGCGCCATCCTCATCGGCAAAACCAACATGGACCAATTTGCCACCGGGTTGAGCGGTACCCGCTCACCCTATGGACTGGTACCGAACGCCTTGAACCCGGCTTATATCTCCGGCGGATCGAGCTCGGGATCGGCGTCGGTCGTCGCCCGCGGCTTCGTACCATTCGCGCTGGGCACCGATACTGCCGGTTCCGGACGCGTCCCCGCCGGATTTAACAATATCGTGGGACTAAAGCCCACTCGCGGATGGTGGTCCACCCGCGGGGTGGTACCGGCCTGCCGCACACTCGACTGCGTCTCGGTCTTTGCGCTGACCGTCGCGGACGCCGCGGAGATTGCCGCGATCGTGGCCGGCCCCGACCCCGATGATCCGTACTCCCGCGAAGACCCGCAGCGGACGGCGCCAAGGCCTTGCGACCCCATGACGCTCGCCATCCCCGATGTCCTCGAGTTTTTCGGGGACCGCCACGCCGCACGCGCATTTGCCGCGACCGTTGAGGCCCTAAGGACCCTTGGCGCACACATCGAGACCATCGACTTTGCGCCGTTTCGCGCGCTCGCCGATCTCCTCTACCAGGGCCCGTGGGTCGCGGAGCGCATCGCGCCCCTGGCGTCATTCCTTAAGCAGCAGCCCGCCGCGCTTCACTCGGCCGTACGCACCGCTTTGGCCGGCGCTATGAACTTTTCGGCCTGCGATGCCTTTGCCGGCGAACACGAGCGTGCGCGCTTGAGTACCCTCGTCGCCAAAACCCTGCGCGGATTCGATGCCTTGCTTGTCCCGACCGCGCCCACCATCTACACGATCGCCGATATGGCAGGCGATCCCCAGGGTCGAAACACGCGGCTCGGGTTCTATACCAATTTCGTGAACCTCGCCGACCAGTGCGCGCTTGCCGTCCCCGGGGCCTTTCGCGAGGACGGACTGGCCGCCGGTGTGACCTTCATCGCCCCGGCGTGGCACGACCAGGCGCTTACCGTCCTTGGGCAGGCCCTGGAGCGTGAACTCGCCGCGCCGCTTGGGCGCCACCGGTCGCCGATTCTTAAAGACCCCCCCAGGCCCGCCCCACCCTAAGCCGCAGCGTGTCCCTAGCCGTGGTCGGCGCCCCTATGCGGGGCCTTTCCCTCAATGGCGCATTGACCCAGCGCCACGCGGTGTTTTGCGAGTGCACGCGCACCGCGCCGTGCTATCGTCTTTATGCCCTCCCAGGCGCACCTGTGCGGCCATGCCTTGTACGTGAAGCCCTCGGCGCATCGATCGAAGTCGAGATCTGGGACATGCCCCTCGGCTCCTTCGGGGCGCTGGTCGCCGAGATACCGGCGCCCTTGGCCATAGGTACCGTCGCGCTCGCGGATGGGCGATCGGTCAAAGGCTTTATCGCAGAGGCGTTCGCAGTCCAAGGCCTGACCGATGTGACCGCATGGGGCGGTTGGCGCGCCTACCTCGAGAATCGAGGCGCCACCGACCCATGACCGTCCTCGGGGATAATGGCGCACACCGCACGCCCCTCCCTCAAGCCCTCCACGGTCGGCTGAGCGCTCTTAAAACCCGCTCGATGACCGGTCCCCAAGGCATACGCCCCATGCGCCTTCGTACCGCGGCACGACCAGTCACTACGGCATGGGCCCGAGCGACCGCTCCACTCAAGGGCGCCCCTCAAACCGTCCCTACCCCTCGTCGCGTGCAGGCATTTTTATGCTCTCACCCCCATGCGCTACGACTTTCTTGAAACGAAATCTGCCTTTCTGACAACCACTCGGTCATTATCTTAGTGGGATAATTTCCCACGTCAAGTTTTTGTGCCATACTTCCACCCATGATTCTCTCTACCACGCCATGGGCCGATCCATGAACGCCGCGTTTCAGCGCGCCCTAGACCGCTTGCTGCGTCCGCTCGTGCGCTACGCCATGGCGCAAGGCTTCACATTCGTCGCATTCGCCGAGCTTTTGAAGACACTCTATGTCGACGAGGCACTCCATCGCACGACGGATCGCGCGCCGACCGGCAGTGAGCTGAGCTTGGTGACCGGCATTCATAGGAAGGATATCAAGCGGCTGCGAGCGCTCGTGGCCGAGAGCTTGCAGCCGGCGCGGCTTGGGCGGGGCGCGCATCGAGGCGCGCAACTCATTGCCGCCTGGACCACGAGCGATGATACGCGCGATGCCTCGGGGAGACCTCGCCGTCTTCCCTTGCATAGCGAGGCCGGGCCCAGCATCGAGACACTCGCCCGGCGTATCAAGGCCGACATGCGTCCACGCGCCATACTCGATGAACTCATACGCGCGCATGTCGTGGCTATCGACGACGACGGGTGCGCGCGCCTTTTGCGGTCCGCCTATGTGCCCGAGGCGCCCGAGGAGCGGTTGGATTTTCTGGCCCATAACGTCGGTGATCACATGGCCTGCGCCTTTCATAATCTCAGTGGGGACCCTCCCTTTCTTGAACGCGCGCTTTACCTAGACGCGCTCCCCGCCGACGTCGCCGCACAGGCGCGCCCGCGTATCGAGATGGCCGCCGACCGACTCCTTCAAGACCTTCACAAAGACTTGAATCCCCTGGAGTGCGTGCACAAGGATGTCGCCGGGGCGCGGCGCATACGCGTAGGCGTCTATTACTATGAAGATGACGCCCTGCCAACCGAGGACCGCACATGATTCGTATCTCGCCTCTTGTGCAGCGCCTCGCTACGATCGCCGCCCTTGTCGGAACGTTGAGCGCGTTTTCGCAAGCAGGCGGCATAGGCGGTACGGGAGCTCCGCAAGGCGGCATAGGCGGTACCGGTGTTACCGCCATCGGCGTCATTCAACGATTCGGAAGCATCTATGTGAACGGTCGCGAATACCTCCTGTCGGCGCAGACGCATTACTGGGTCGATGGACGACCCGCGCACATGGAAGCCCTGCACCGCGGCCAGGATGTCTTCGTCGATGCATGGGCACAGGGGGCGAACCACACCGCCCGCTCGGTGCGCGTTCAACATGCGCTGATCGGAGTCGTCCAGAAGGCTTGGGCGGATGGGCGGCAATTACGCATCCTCGGACAGGATGTCACACTAAGCACGCAGGCGTCCGCGCGTCTCCAACAGCTCGAACAAGGCGGCCTACGGCCTGGTATGGAGCTTGCCATCAGCGCCGGATCCCCCGCACCCGGGACCTGGGTCGCGACCCGTGCGCGTGTCGTGCACCAACAACCCGGCCACAAAGCGCCATTTCTGATCCGCGGCGTACTGCATAGGATCGCCCGACATGCCATCGCGCTCGACAACCGCTTGTTCGTCTGGACCGGAGCCGCCGCCCCCGCGTCTCTGGTAGGCCATTACGTCGTGGCGCGCGGCTACTACCGGTCGGGGCATCCGGTCGCAACCTCCCTACGCGCCGCAGCCGGGCTGCAAGACGCCAAACGGCGTATCCTTATGGCCGGATATCTGCGGGCCACGGCCCGCGGGTGGCGCTTCGAAGGAGAACCGCTGACCCGCGGTGGCGAGCGCCTCGCGATCTCTACGCGCCGACCCGTGTTTCTGGCAATAAGGCGCGAAGCCCCGGATCGCTTCGTGATCGTAAGCGAGACACCGCATGTGCGCATGATGACCTACGGTCTGCACTCGGACCGAGACACACACCGCGAGCGCCCGTCGCGCCCTGTGGTCGACCGTCCGGCTCTGGCGCACCATGCCGTCGCGCACCCACGGATCGCGCGCCCCGACGTGGCGCGCCCGCAAACCGCGCTTCTGCGCGCGCTATCGCTGCCCCCTCTCATGCGCTGACATCAAGTGACGCACATGGGAAAGCCCACGAAGAAGGGTTTCGTTTAGCGCCGCCCGCACGCGCGCCTGCCGCAGGCGCGCTGGGGCAAGACAAGGGGCGGGCTTTCCCTATAGAATGTATTCATGGATTTTGGTGAAACGAACCCGGTGGCGAAACCAAAGCCCGCCTACACAACAAAGGATGGATCGCAAATCCGCGAGTTGTGGCATCCCGGCCATGACGGCGGCGGGGCCATGAGCCTCGCCCAGGCGACGGTCGAGGCCGGCGCCCAAACCCGGCTCCACCGGCACATTGTAGCCGAGGAGATCTACTACATCGTAAGCGGCGCAGGGGTGATGGAGCGCGGCGCGGAGCAGTTTGCAATCGAGGCCGGCGACACCGTGCGCATTCCCGCCGGCGTCACCCACCGCGTCATGGCCTCTGCCTTAACACCGCTTGTCATCCTATGCTGCTGCGCACCGCCTTACCACCATGACGACACGCAAATCCTCTAAAAGGCCTCCCGCCCGACGATCACGGCCGCCAGCGCGCCGGGGTGCGGCACGCGCGGTGTGGCTCGTGCTGGTCGTGGTTGCGGCCGCCGGGGTCTGCCTATACCCGCCCTGGGACAACGTATGGACAAACTTCGAAGGGTTTCGCATGCATGCGCCGCTTGTCTATGCGTTTTTGTGGTCGCCTCCGCCGCCCGTGTTTCCGGTGGCGCGCACGATAGACATCATGCGGCTTAGTGAGGAACTTCTTGCGGTCGTGATCCCCGGAGGCCTCATTTACTGGGGGCTTGGCAAGCGTCGCCACCGCCGGTAAGAGAGCCGGCCTGCAGGCTGCGCTGTACGCGCAGGCCGCGGTATCAGGCGGCGCCGCGCGCGCGGTCCGTAAGGGCGGCGTGTTTTTTTAACACCGCTTGCCGAGCACCTGAAGCCGTCCTACTGGCAACCGTATTTCTGGCATCGGGCTTACTATGTGGGCCGCGTCGGCGGCGCCACGCTTTACGATCGCGCGGCGTCATGGGGAAAGTCTGGGGACCTAAGGGAAGACCCCGCAAGGCCACAGCCCGCTCGATGAGCCATTCGGCCCACAATGCCCCTCCTGGCCTGCAGCCCAGGAAGGGAAATGCGCGGGCGAATGTTCAACGGCGTCCTTCGGACCCCGGCTTTCACCCGCCACCCGGCGAGGCCCCGCTTTTTTCCCCCGACGAGACCCCCGCACCTGCATAAACCGACAGGTACGCTGTCGACTGTTTTCCGTTATTTCTTCGACCTCACCCCACAGGAGGTCATTATGGCTGACATCGCATCCTTTACCGAAGGCGGACTGACCGTCCGTGTCCTTGACACCCCGGCCGACCGGGACCAGGCCTTTCGCCTTCGTCATGCCGTCTATTGCCAGAAGCTGCGTTGGGTCGCGCCGCGCCCCGATGGCCGGGAATATGATCGCTACGATGACGGATCGACGACCGTCGGCGTATTGACCGCAGACGGCCAAATCGTAGGCCTCGTGCGGCTCATCCCGCCCGGGCGCCCCTTCATGCTCGATCACGACTTCCGGCCCTTGCTACGGGCCGGCTACTGTCTTCCCAAGGGCCCCGACTATGCCGAAATCACGCGTCTTGCGACCCGGCCGGCGCCCATCGGCACGGCGCGCCCGTTGGCGGTCTCAAGCCTTTTGTACAAGGCCATCTATCGTTGGGCCTGCGCACGCGGCGTCCGGTTTTTGTATCTCGTCGTCGAGACCCGCTACCTTCGCCACCTGCGCCGACGCGGACTCCCATGCGTCCCGCTTGGCCCTCCTGGGCGCTTTGGCGCGGGCCCCTTGTGCGTCGCCGCGCGGCTCGATCGCCGGGCCTTTGAACACCAAGCCGATGACAGTCCCACGCGGTTTCGCGACTGGCTCAAGGCGGATGCGCCAGTATCCCCAGGAGCGCCGCCTTGGCAATCGCCTGGGCGCGATTACGCGCGTCTAGCTTGTGCATGGCATTTCCCATATGAAACATGACGGTCCGCTCGCGAATGCCTACAATACGGCCGATCTCCCAGGTGGTCTTGCCAAGACTCGCCCAATGAAGCACCTGATGCTCGCGCGGCGTCAAAATCCGGCCACCGTCCCCCGGCTTGCCGCCGCTGCTCGGTTCAGAAAGCCGCAGCAACAGACCATGCATGGCAGGCGCCAGAAACTCGATGATTGTGCGATGCCGGGCCGCCTGTTCCAGGCTGTTGCCCCAGAACGACAAGATACTGGCGTATCCGCCCACGCCGCTTTGCCCCACGGTCACGCCCTCGCACAGACCAAATGCCACACAGGCCTCGATAAACGAACGCTCCGCAGCCGAACGTACCGTGCGAAAGGCCTGTGACCAGACCTGGATATCCTTCCCGCAATGATAGCCCCGCAATACCGGGTCCACCCGGTCGTAACGCCGCTCGCGGTACAAGGCCAGCCACTCCGGTGGGTAGCCAAAGTTCAAAAGCTGGCGCACTTCGCGAATCCCGCCATCAGCGTCCCAGCGCGCCAAAATACAGATCACGCCGCGTACCGGCAGCAGGCCATCTATCGACCGGAAGACCGCAGCCGCGGCCTCTGCGCTGTCGGCCCTAGCGGTCACATATTGGATCTCCGCGACATTCAGCAGATCCCGTCTCGAAAGACGCGCCAGTCTCTTGCGCATATCGAACCCCCGCTATCCGCCCGCCCCTGAAATCCCATAAACGTTTTACCTTATCACTTGGGCGAGACACCGGGCAACACGGCCATTTCGATAGGCGCACAGCGTTTTATATTTGGACCAGTTCCAATAACTAGGCTACCACCATCGATTGTTCCGCTTTTTATGCAAAATCCGGATCCAATACGATTCGGTAACGGGCCTTCCCGGAGCGCAGATGGTTGAACGCGTCATTGACGCGGCTCATGGGAAAATGCTCGACGATCGGCTCAACCTTATGGCGCGCGGTAAACTCGAGCATGTGCCGAAGCGTACTAATGCGGCCCAACGGCGACCCCGAGATCGATTTTTGCCCGGAGATGAGGCTGAACGCCCCGATGTTGAGGGGCTCTAGCACCGCGCCCACGAAATGAAGATGGCCGCGTGGCGCAAGCGTCGTCATGAAACGCGGCCAATCGAGCGCCGCACTGGTGGTCACCAAAAGCAGATCCAGCGAGCCCGCGAGTTCCGTTAAGGCTCGTTCATCGGTGCTTGCCACGACCCGGTGGGCCCCCAGGGACTGAAGGTCCGAGGCTTTACCGG
>JAKARW010000026.1:24855-27107 GCA_021819125.1 Pseudomonadota bacterium
TCGAGCGCCGCACTGGTGGTCACCAAAAGCAGATCCAGCGAGCCCGCGAGTTCCGTTAAGGCTCGTTCATCGGTGCTTGCCACGACCCGGTGGGCCCCCAGGGACTGAAGGTCCGAGGCTTTACCGGCACGCGAGGTAAAGGCCGTTACATCACAACCCCAGGCGTGCAGATATTGCAATGCAAGGTGGCCCAGACCCCCGATACCGACTACCCCGACGCGATCGACGGGACGCACACCAAGCTCCATGAGCGGACTGAAAACCGTTATTCCGCCGCAAAAAAGCGGTCCGCTCGAGGAAGCGGGCAAGGCCCCAGGCACGGGGATGGCCCATGCAAAGTGGCAACGCACGCGCTCGGCAAAACCCCCATGGCGGCCCACGATGGTCGCCTGCGCCGCGGCACACAAGTGATAATCGCCGGCCAGGCACTGCGCACAGTGCATGCAACTGCGCGCGAACCATCCAAGACCCACGCGATCTCCTTCGTTGAGTCCACGCACCTCGCCCCCGCGCGCCACGATCCGGCCGACCACCTCGTGGCCCGGTACCAGCGGATACACGGATACACCCCACGCGTTTTCCCACATCGACAGGTCCGAATGGCAGAGCCCACAATATTCCACGCGGATCTCCACCTCGTCGGCCTTGAGCGGACCAGGATCATAGGAAAAGCGCTCAAAGGGCTTGCCAGGCCCGGCTGCAGCCCACGCCTTGATTAGGTTCGTCATGCCATCCTCCTCCTTTAAGCGCCAGAAAAGCCGCGGCCAGCGACCGCGCTTTTACCTTTCTCCTGCGTGACGATAGACGTTCCTACCTGCCGGCCGCAAGCCGCCTTCGGCCGACACCGCCACCACCTTTGCCCCTCCTCCTTGTCCGCACCGAATCCTGCTACACTTTCGCCGAACCCATCATGGGCGTTACGCCAACCATGCCTACTTGCGACAAATTTAAGGCCCGCACAGATCAACCGAAATCCGTCCGACCGGCGTTGCGTCGGCTCGCGCTCCTGGGCGCCGTGCTAGGACCTCTCGCCATGGCAAGCCCCCCCGCATCAGCCAACATCAATCACGATGCGCGCCATGTCGGTCACGCGCTTGGCGCCGCGGCCCACACGATCGGGCACGAGGCCAAAAAGGTCGGGCTTGCCGTCGGTCATGCCGCCAAGGCCGGAGGACTGGCCTTTTGGCACGCCGTCAAGGGGCGCCACTAGAAGCACCAGAAAGGGCCTCTTTGATGGCCCTCTCTTAATGGGACGCGCCTAGACCACAAGGCTCTGGCCAATCGTCCGCGTGGCCAAAAAGTTTCGACAAAATTGCCCTGACAACCATGCCGCAACCGCCTGGGGCTTCATAGGGTCCTTAAGCGACAATGCCAAAAGATCACCCCGGTATCTCCCCCTCACCGATCCTTGCGTTATTGGTCTCCCAAGCGATATTTGGCGCGTGGGGCGTGGTGGCGCGAGGGATCCATCTCGATGGGCGGGTGCTGGTTTTCATTATGGCCGCCTCGGCATACCTTGGCAGCAGCTTCATTCTTGCGCGTTGGCGCTTGCGGGTGCCAAAGCGGTCGCTATGGGTCGGGCTCAATCTTACGCTGGATGTCCTTCTTCTTATCTATGCGTATCGCCATTTACCACTCGCAGTCGTGATCACGCTCCACTACATGGGGCCCATGATAGTGCAGATCATGGCGCCTCTTGCGCTAGGCGAACGGCCGAGTCGCCGACAAATGGGTCTGGCAGCCATGGGTTTTTTGGGCGGCGCCCTCATCGCGGAACCCAAATTTCACGCAGGCGAGATATTAGGAATGGCGGCTGCTTTGGGGAGCGCTTTTACGCTCGCCGGTAATATCATACTGCAAAAAAGGCGCATGTTAGATGTTGCGGATCCCCTGCGTGCCGTTTCTGAATACAACCTTGTGCTCGCCTTGTTTACGGGGGCGACCATGTTTATCGGTAATGAAGCGCATGAATTATTTTCGCGCGGCATGGCGACCATCCTTTACGCCATTTTGGCCGGTGTCCTTGTCCAGGGGGCGGCCATGTTCTTGTTTAACTATTCGCTCACCAGGATGCGCGGCACCGTAGTCGCGGTGGTCAGTTCCTCGGAGATCGTATTTGCCGCATTGTTCGGGCTTCTCATCTATCACGAGACGCTCGATATCGTCCAGATGACAGGCATGGGTCTTGTTATCTATGCGGTAATGACATTGAAGATGCTGGAACAGAACTATAGCCGTAGCGGGGGGGAAGC
>JAKARW010000027.1 GCA_021819125.1 Pseudomonadota bacterium
GCAGGCGATCGAATCGAAATCAGCGCTCGGTGCCGCGATCCGCACTATGTAAAAACGCGGGCCGAAGCTTGTCTTGTTCCCGCGGGTATCCGGGGCCCTGGACAATAACCTGTGAACGAGTTCTTAAAAAGGCGATCCTGCATCGCAGGAACGCGCTCTTCACCCATACCCTGAATGGGGCCCACCTCGGTGACATCTTCTAATGGGCTTAGCAAAGGGGGCGACCATGCATGAGCCTGATCCACACCGCCGAACGAAACCACGTGGCCCCGTTTGAGTATCTGGTGACGCTTTAGCGTCACGGTGACGCAATCGCCGCTTACCCGGCCCTGGGGGTACCCTGAAACCACCAGGCGACGCTCGCCTCGCAACCGTCCGAGTGACGCTACAAACCATGGTTGCGGCTATGAGTGGAATCTGCGCACTGCTTGTCGTGTCCAATCTGAATATCTTGCAGGGAGCCAGGGGAAGACTGAAACCGCGGGTCTTTGTTTTATATGGTGGGCCGTGCTGGGATCGAACCAGCGACCACCTGATTAAAAGTCAGATGCTCTACCGACTGAGCTAACGGCCCCAAAAGCTGGTCATTATTGTGATTGCCGCAACCCCTGTCAAATCGCGCCCGCCGGGTCCGGGATACCGGCCTCAGCGAAACCCTTGGCGCGCAGGCGGCACGCGTCACACACCCCACAGACATGCCCCGCGTCACTTGGGGCGTAGCACGAAAGAGTCAACTGATAATCCACACCGAGCTTAAGACCCGTTCGAATGATCTCGGCCTTCGTGAGGTGCAGCAAGGGCGCACGGATACGAAATCGCCCCCCTTCGACGCCGGCCCTGGTGGCAAGGTTGGCGAGTGTCTCGAACGCCGCCAAGTACTCCGGTCGACAATCCGGGTAACCAGAGTAGTCAATGGCATTGACGCCGATAAAGATATCCCGGGCGCCGAGCACCTCGGCCCACCCAAGGGCCACCGCCAGAAACACGGTATTGCGGGCTGGCACATAGGTCACAGGAATACCAGTCGTGGGCACCTGAGGTACAGATAACCCAGGATCGGTCAGGGCTGATCCGCCGATAAAACCGACACCAAGAGTAGCCACCTTGTGCTCGCAGGCGCCGCCTGCCGTGGCGACCGTGGAAGCCGCCTTCAACTCGGCCTTGTGACGCTGTCCATAGTCAAACGACAGTGCGTGACACTGGAACCCCTCCTGGCGGGCCAAGGCCAAAATAGTTGCCGAATCGAGACCGCCTGACAGCAAAACGACCGCCTTTTTGTCATCGGCCACGGGTATCCCCCCACAGGACCTTATGCAGTTGGATCTGAAAACGCACCGGGAGCCGATCACGCAATATCCAGTCCGCAAGCTGCCCCGCCTCGAGGCTATCATGGACGGGGGAAAACAAGACATCGCAGCGGCCGCACAGGCCATATCTCTCGACGATGCCGCGCGACCAATCGTAATCCTGGACGTCAGTAATCACGAACTTCACTTGATCGGTGGCACGCAGCTGCTCGATATTCGCGTAAACATTGCGCGCTGACTCTCCCGAGCCCGGCGTCTTCAGGTCGAGCACTACGCCCACCCGCGGATCAACATCCCGCGTTGACAGCGCCCCGCTCGTCTCGAGCGAGACCTCGTAGCCGCGATCACAAAGCTCTTCTAAGAGCCGCAAGACTGGGGGCTGCGCCAGGGGTTCACCGCCGGTCACGGTCACAAAGCGTGGTGTGTAACTACTCACTTTCTCTAAAACGGTTTCTATCGGGATGCGCTCGCCCCCGTGGAAGGCGTAGGCGGTGTCGCAGTATCGGCAACGCAATGGACAGCCGGTAAGACGCACGAAGACCGTGGGCCAACCCACGGTTCGCGTTTCTCCTTGCAAGGAATAGAAGATTTCGGTGATACGAAGATCCCGCAGCATGGTATATTCTATCGCGACCATGGAGGGGATGCGACGATCGTATCGGGGCTTTTTACTTTTTGCCCTTGCTCCCGAGGTTCGTCAAGGAGTTCCGGGCGACCTCGGCCGCCATGGCCTTCGGATACTGGGCGATCAGCGCCTTCCAGATAGTTCGCGCCTTGTTCGGATGCCCCTGCCATTTGGCGATATAACCCATCTTCAGAAGCGCGTTCGGCACCTTCTTGCTCTTCGGATAATGCGTCACCAGTGCCTTGAAGGCCTTCTTGGCATGAGGATAATCGCGCTCTACGTAGTCTGTCTCCGCCACCCAATATTGGGCCTTGGCAGCCCGTTTATCTTGGGGATAAGCGCGCAAGAAAACCTGAAATGCCGCGACCGCGTGCCGATAACGTCCGGTCCGTAAAAAATTGAAGGCTTTGTTGTACATCTCCTTGGCTGGCTTGTCGTTGGAGCTCAAGGCAAGCCCTGCGCCCGCCTCGCCGGCCTCCGGCTGCGGCCCAACGCCCGATACGCTCGCCGCTGCCCCTTTGGCAGCCGAAGCCGATACGACCGCGGGATTGTTGTCCGGAGGAATGACGACGATCCCCGACCCGCTGCCAGCGGTACTCGGCCCCGATGCGGTTTGAGGGGCGGCCGCGCCCGGAGGGCTCTGCGGTTCTGCTCCCGCCGCCACCTTCCCGGCCTGAAGATGACGCAATCGGCGGTCAAAATCGGCAAAAAACGCCTGCTGCTGCTGACGCAGGCGACTGATCCTGTGATTCTCTATTTCGACCTGATTCTCGATACTGCGCAGCTGCTCGCGTATTCCGTGCAGCGTCTCGAGCAAAGTCAGAATTCCCGCTCGCGAGGAGGAATTCGCCCCATTCGTGGGGATGGAGATGATAGGCGGTTCGCGGTCATGCGCGATGGCGGGGGCCACAACGACCCCCGCCATCGCCAGCGCTGTCCACCAAAGAACCTTGGACCGCGCGCCCACGAGACTTACTTACTGGCGAAATATTTGTAGTTGAAATAGACGCGACGATTGACGGCCCACGCCTTCCGATTATGTCCCAAAGCCAGCGGGCGCGACTTGCCAAAGGAAATTGTCGCAAGCTGACCACCGGACACGCCCAAAACCTCCAGCATGTGCTTCACGGAATCGGCACGGCGCCAGCCAAGCGCCATGTTGTACTGCGCCGTACCACGTTCGTCGGTATTACCTTCCAGACGTACGCGCACGTTCGGATGGGCCTCGAGATAGCTCGCATTCTCCTTCACGATCGTGCGGTTCACGCCGCTAATAACCGCGCTATTGGTGCGGAAATGCACCATATGCGGGAAACTGCTCAAGGCCTGGCTGCTACTGGCGCCGGCCATCCCACTTCCCTGCACATTGCTTTGTCCCGCACCGCTTGCCTGGGTTGAACTACGCGACGCCGTGGCCGACGCCCCCTGCGGCTTTACCGCCTCTTTGCCCGCGCAACCCGCCAGAGCGGCGAGCCCGACTGCAACGAGCATGCCTTTATTCATTTTCATTACACCACTCCTTTCCTTTAACCTATTGATAGTAGTCACGGGTGACGAAATGGCGACCAAGCAGGATCAGTGACATCCCCCCCTCTTAACCCTAGTATACGATGCCCACGCCCGTTTAGTGAAACCGTAGCCAGAACCCTGTGCCCCCCAACCACCGTGCTATAGAGTATTTCCTGCCCGTTTGGTGCAAATGTCGGGGATTCATCAAGGCTTGTAGCAGTCAGAATCTCCAGGGTCGAGTCCGCCAGCTCAAACACCGCTGCATGATACTGGCCTGCGCGCCGACTTACCAGCGTCAGCCATTTGCCGTTTGGGGAAAACGAGGCGCCGGCATTGTAGCGGCCGTGGAAAGTAAGACGCTGCTTATGGCGCCCATAATCTGTCATTTCATAGATTTGTGGTCCACCGCTACGGTTCGAGGTAAATACAATATGCCCCCCGCCCGGCGACCAGGAGGGCTCGGTGTTGATATCCGGCCCAAAGGTCAGTTGGCGCAGTCGACCGGTCAACAAATTCATCACATAAATCTCGGGATACCCGGTTTTTGACAATGACAGCGCCAAATGGGTGCCATCCGGGGCGAATGATGGCGCACCGTTCAAACCATGAAAAGCTGCCACTTGTCGGATGCGCCCTGTGGCGACATCCTGAATGTATACCGCTGGCCAACCGGTCGCGAAGGATACATAGGTGAGACGCTGTCCATGGGGCGACCAACGCGGCGACATAATGGGTTCCTGCGACCGCAGAATGACATGCGCCCCATGGCCTTCGGCGTCGGCCACCTCGAGTTTATAGAGAAAATCGCCAGGCGGCCCGTCGGGGTACATGGTAATGAACGCCATGCGCGTATTGAATATCCCACGCACCCCGGTCCAACGCTGATAGACGATGTTTGCGATGGCGTTGCCTACCGCGCGTAGCTGCCTAGGCGCCACCACATACTGCAGGGCCTTGAGCTGGACCCCTTTATTGACATCATAGAGACGAAACGCCACACCGACGCGCCCGCCCGGCTGCCTCTCGATGCGTCCGATCACAAGCCCCGCCGCCTTCAAAAGGCGCCAATCATTGAAATGGCCCTCGACTTGGCGGTCATGGTGGGGCTCGGTCAGATAATCACGGCTCGGTAGAACATTAAACCACCCGCTGCCCTCGAGGTCCTTGGTGATAACGGCGGATGGCCGCAGATCCTTGGGCCAGGCGTTCTCGCCTTTGAAGGGTACGATGGCGATCGGGAATTTTTGCCCATAACCGTGGTTGATATGGATTGTGACGGCCCGCGCCATAAGCGGCATGGCGACCAATACGATCAATAGGGCGGCAAAACCCCATCCAACACGATTCATGGCAAAGATCCCTTCGGTGCGGTAAAGACAAAAATCAACGGGTTCAAATAGCGAAGCTTGGCCGCCGAATGCGGAACCGGCAGCGGTGCGGCGTTATAGATCGCTGCGATCACGGACCGATCAAACACGCGGTTACCGCTGCCCTGCACGATACGGGCACCCACCACCTGCCCCCCGGCTATGAGCCGAACCCGCACCGTGCAGTGTAACCCCTTGGATTGCGGGACCGCGACCCAGGCCGAACTCACCCGCGCCTCTATAAGTGCCTTATAACGATCCACGACCCCTCGAGCGGCCAGGGCCTGGGCCTGGGCCCGAGCCGCCGCGGCCCTGGCCTGGGCCCTCTCTCGAGCCCGCACTGCGGCCTGCGCGATCTCGCGCTGCAATTTCGCCCGCGCCTGCGCGGCGGCCGCCTGCTCTTGCGCCTTCAGGCGTTCCCGCGCGGCCTTGCGCGCCGCTTGCTCGGCCCGGGCTCGGGCCAAGGCGCGCGCCTTCGCTTGGGCGAGGGCTTGGGCTCGCGCCAAGGCCTGCGCCTTGGCCTTGGCCTGGGCCTTGGCGCGGGCTTCCTGAAGGGCCTTTTGCTGGGCGCGCCGCGCGGCGAGCTGCGCCCGAGACGGGCCCTTGCGGATCGCAGGTCGGGGGGCTGGCGGCGCCACGCGCGGCAGCGGAATAGGCGGAAGCGGGCGCAATGTCGGGCGCGGCCCGACCATAAAGGCATGGATGACATGAGGACCGGCCTTTATGACATAAGAGGTATCGAGTTCGCTCCAGCGAAAACTTACCGCCAGAAACGCGACCACCGCCAGATGCACAAGCAGCGCATAGAGCGTTGCGCGCATGCGTCCCGGCGCCTCTCGGGTCCGACCGATCATGGTTAGTGTCCGTAAGTCTTGGTCATAAGCCCGACGCTCGGGGCGCCGGCCCGCTGCAGGAGCACCATGGCCGCCACGACGTCCTCGTACGGCACGGCCCGGTCTCCGCGAATCAGAATCGGTGTATGGGGACGCAGCCGCAAGAGACGACGCGTGCGCTGCTCCAACGCCTTGGGTGTAACCGGATGCCCATCAAGAAAGTACCGGCCGGCGGCATCGACCGTGACGATCAATACCGCGCGATGGGGATTGGGAATCGCGCGTGCCGCCGCCTGCGGAAGCTTGACCTTGACGCCACGCTTCAATACCGGCGCCGTAATCATAAAAATAACGAGCAACACGAGCATGACGTCGATATAGGGGACGACGTTGATCTGACTCATGAGCCGGGCGCGCGGTCGGCGGTGATGTTTCATGTCGGGGCCTTAACCACATACGCCTGACGCTGCAACACGCTCGAGAACTCTTCCAGGAAGATCTCATAACGCGACGTCAGGCGATCGGTATCGTCGGCGTAGCGATTATACGCGATGACCGCGGGGATCGCGGCAAAAAGCCCCATAGCAGTGGCGATTAGGGCCTCGGAAATACCCGGCCCCACATGCGCAAGGGTCGCCTGCTGCATGTTCCCGAAAGACTGAAAGGCCGACATGATCCCCCACACCGTCCCGAACAGACCTATGTAGGGACTCGTGGATCCGACGGTCGCAAGAAACGAAAGGTTGGTGGCCAGGTAATCGGTCTCGCGAGTCAACGCCACGCGCATCGCCCGCTGGACCCCTTCGATGATATCCATGGGCGCTATGCCCTTTTGCTTTTCAAGCCGCGTGTACTCTCGAAAGCCCGCTACGAACACGCTGGCGTTCCCAGCGAGTTTATCCTCGTTGCGCGCAAGTTCCGCATACATATGATTTACGTTCGCGCCTCGCCAAAAGGTATCCTCAAACCGCTCGGCGTCCTGATAGGCCTTCCTAATAATGAACCATTTTCGAAAAATCATCGTCCATGACACAATCGAGACGACGAGCAGGATCAACATCATGAGCTGCACGACAAGGCTCGCGTGGTCCACCATGGACCAGAGGGTTATCCCCTGATGGGAAGCGGCGACTTTCAAGACACTCTCCTTTACGGGGCGGATGCCTCCGCCAAAACCTGCATCAATTCACGGGGTAGCCGGCGGGGCGCGAAAGTCCGCGCATCCACACAAACTACGCCCACCTCTCCCGCGCACAGGCACTCCGTTCCACGCCAACAATCCTGCCGGAATGTGAGACTCGCGCCGCGGATCGAAACGGGATCGGCGGTGACACGCAGCACGTCATCCAGGCGCGCCGGCACCTGAAACTTCACGGCCACCGATCGTACGGCGAATAAGACATGCGCCTTCAATGCCAGTTCATGCGGCCCACCAAATTTCGCCCGCAGCCATTCGTTGCGCGCGCGCTCCATGAAACGCAGATAGTTCGCGTAATACACAACCCCCGCCGCATCCGTATCCTCGTAATACACCCGAAGCTCGATCGCAAACGGTAAAACATGAGCTTTGTCAACGCTCACGGGCCGTCCCCGGAGGGCGCCGCCAATCCGAAAAGATGAAAGGTGCGGGGCGTGGCCATGCGCCCCCGCGGCGTGCGCATCAGATAGCCTCTTTGAATGAGAAAGGGCTCTACGACATCTTCGATCGTGCCGCGCTCCTCGCCTATGGCCGCGGCCAGGCTGTCGACCCCGACGGGACCACCCTGGAAGGTGTCGGTCACCGCCCACAGCAAGCGACGGTCGAGACTGTCCAGGCCGCGATCATCGACATCGAGCATCTTCAGGGCCTCTTTGGCGATCATCTCGGTCAACAGGCCATCCCCACGTACCTGCGCGAAGTCGCGGGCACGCTTCAGAAGTCTATTGGCAATGCGCGGCGTGCCGCGCGCGCACGAGGCCAAAGCCCGCACCCCGGCATCCTCGGCATGCATCCCAAGAAGGCCCGCGGAGCGCGCCACGATACGCGCCAGATCTTCCACCTCGTAAAACTCGAGCCTTTCAACAATTCCGAAGCGATCGCGCAGAGGCGAGGTCAAAAGCCCCGCGCGGGTGGTGGCGCCAATCAATGTAAACGGTGGGAGATTCAATTTGATGGAGCGCGCCGCCGGGCCCTCGCCTATCAGGATGTCGATCTCGAAATCCTCCATGGCCGGATACAGCACCTCCTCGACCACCGGACTCAAGCGATGGATTTCATCTATAAACAAGACATCATGGGCCTTCAAATTGGTGAGCAGGGCGGCCAGATCCCCGGCCCGCTCGAGCACCGGCCCCGAGGTCTGGCGTAAGGACGCCCCCATTTCCGAGGCAATGATGTGGGCCAGAGTCGTCTTGCCAAGCCCCGGAGGGCCAAAGAGCAGGACATGATCCAGCGACTCCTGGCGACCCCGGGCGGCCGCGAGAAAGATCTCAAGCTTTTCCCGAAGGCGCGGCTGGCCAATGTAATCGGCGAGCCGTTGCGGACGCAGGCGGACTTCCTGAGCGCGCTCCTGCTCGGACCCATCAAGCGAGACCAGCCGTTCGGTTTCGATCATCGCACCATTCCCCTGAGCGCCTCGCGAATCAACGCCTCGCCCGAGGCCGCGGGCCCCGCGGCTTTTTCAGCCCGCTCCACGGCGGCCTGGGCCTCGCGCTCATTGTAACCGAGCGTCTGTAGCGCGCCGATCGCCTCATCGCGGAGGCTTATCACCGTTCGTCCGCCTGACGGCACTTTTCCGCTCAATTCCACGAGCAGGCGCTCGGCGGTCTTGCGACCGATCCCCGGTACGCGCGTAAGCCGCGCCACATTCCCCTCATGCACGCATGCCGCCAATTCCTCGTCGGCGAGCCCCGATAGCAGCGCCAAGGCCACGCGCGGGCCGATGCCATTGACCTTGAGGAGCAGCCGAAACCAGGCACGGCGCTCGGCGGTGAGAAATCCATAGAGAAGATGCGCGTCCTCGCGAACCACGAGGTGCGTATACAAGACCACCTCTCCGGACGCCGGCAATTCGCCAAAGGTCGAAAGTGGCAGATCCACTTCATAGGCCACCCCCTGAACCTCTAAAAGCACCTGGGGGGGACAGCGCTCGACCACCAAACCCCGCAATCGGCCGATCATGACGATATCGCCCGGGCCCGCGACCCAAGACCTTGACTCTGGTGCAGATGGCAGAGGGCGCAGGCCAAGGCATCGGCGGCATCCGCCGAAGGCCGCGCCGACAATCCCAATAGGGCGCGTATCATGTGCTGAACCTGACCCTTGTCGGCATGACCCACCCCCACCGTCGCCTTCTTGATCTGCAGGGCCGTATATTCATGGATATCGAGGCCAGCACCGGCGAGGGCGACCAGTGCCGCCCCGCGCGCCTGGCCGAGTTTCAGGGCACTATCGGGGTTGCGTGCGAAAAAGACCCTCTCCACCGCGCAAACATCCGGCCGATAACACTCGACCACCTCGGTGAGTCCGGCAAAAATCCTGTGCAAGCGTTCGGCCATAGTCCCGGATACCGAGACCACCACACCGCAAGCGACGTAGGCCGGTTGCCCCCCTTTGTCGTCGACGATACCAAATCCCGTGCGCCGCGATCCCGGGTCCACACCCAAGACCCGCATCACCAGCGCCCCTTAAGCCGATGCCTCCACGAAGGCCGCGTTTGTATAGACCGTCTGAACGTCATCAAGGTCCTCCAGCGCCTCCAGAAGCTTCATCACCCGCTCTGCCTCCTCGCCCGCCAGCACCACATCCGTGAGCGGCCGAATCACGATTTCGGCCGAAGATGGGGTGAAGCCACGCCGGACGAGCCCCTCGCGGACGCTCATGACCTTGTCGGGGGCGGTCAGAATCTCGATGCCCTCGCCAGGCACTGCGGCGATATCGTCCGCGCCTAAATCGAGCGCCGCCTCCAGCAAGACCTCCTCGTCCCCATCCGGAAACATGAGCACGCCGCGCTTCTCAAACAGGTAAGCCACGGACCCTTCGGTCCCCAGGTTTCCGCCATGCTTACTGAAGGCATGCCGCACCTCGCCTGCGGTGCGATTGCGGTTATCCGTGGTGCACGCCACCAGCACCGCGGCACCAGCTGGCCCATAACCCTCGTACTGGATCTCTTCGTAATGCGCGCCCTCGAGTTCACCGGTGCCACGCTTTATGGCGCGCTCGATATTATCCTTGGGCATGTTTTGCCCCAGCGCCCGATCGATCGCAAGCCGCAGCCGCGGGTTATGGGATACATCACCACCCCCGACGCGCGCGGCGATCGTGATCTCGCGGATCAACTTCGTAAAGATCTTGCCGCGCCTGGCGTCCTGGACGCCCTTGCGGAACCGAATATTGGCCCATTTGCTATGCCCGGCCATACACTTATCCCCTCAATCCCCAAAGCGCCCGTGCGTAAGATAGGTCAGGATGACGTGCGCGCTCACACGGCTCATGACCAGACCCGCATGCGACAGCGGCAACGCTACCGCATCGCGCGCGCCCCGTAAACGGGTCTCGCATGCCCGCAAAACGCCGTCATGCGCCCCACCCGTCAATAAACACCTGGCGAACCCGCGCGGCTTGAGACCGGTCACAATGCCAAGCCGTGGCATCGCGTCTATCCGTACGCCGCGGATAAGAACCGGGGCCGCGCTCCCGAACAGCCCGCGCAAGCCCGGACAACGGTAAAGCCGTCGTGCCGCGTGGCTGCCCCGAAACGGCGCGCTTACGACCACGGCCCGCTCATAGGCCCGCGGATGATACCGACAAAAATCGGCGACGACGATGCCCCCGAGGCTATAACCGACGACGTAACGGGCGCCGCGCGCGGCCATGAAGCGCGCGAGCCCCGCACGCGCCATTGGCAGCCTTTCGCGACGCGCCCGATACCGGTAAAGGGCCACCTGCAAACCGTAACGCCGCAGCCGCCAAGCCAGCAACCAGAGCGCCGGCCGGCCAAACCATAAACCAGGCACCAACACCACTTTTTCGCTATGAGCGCAGGAATCCCCGCTCACGACCCAATATCTCCAACGCCCAGCGGTTGCTGGCCGAGGTGACCCGTGCCACGGCGGTAGGCCACGCCAGCCATTCGTACTCCTCATGCTCATCGGGCCGCAGCACGACCGGCACCCGATCCGGCAGTTCCAAGGAAAAAACATGCTCGGTGTTATGCACCGTACCCGGACGATAGCGATGTCGCCATTGTGGGTAGATCTCGTAGCGATGGCTGACCCCCCAATCACGCCAGCCGCGATCGGCCGCAATGCCAGTCTCTTCGAGCAACTCCCGACGGGCGGTCGCGAACCGGTCATCCTCATGCCACTCAAGGCTGCCGGTCACCGACTGCCAGAATGCCGCGTGGTCCGCCCGACGCAGGACCAGCACCTCGCCTGGGGTGGTAAAAATCACTACCAGGACCGATTCCGGCCGCTTGAAAGACAACGGCGCATCGGCGGCCATGATCAAGGCCGGGGGGCCGTGCTCTGCAACGCCAGGTCCGCGAGTTGCTCTGCCGAGACCGTCGAGGGGGCCTCGGTTAGGGGGCAGGTCGCCTTCTGGGTCTTCGGAAAGGCAATGACATCGCGAATCGACTCAGCGCCCGCCAACAGCGCGCACAAGCGATCGACCCCGAACGCAAGCCCGCCGTGAGGGGGCGCGCCGAAGCGCAAGGCATCAAGCAGAAAACCGAATTTCTCGCGCGCCGTAGCCGCGTCGATCCCGAGCACCTCGAAGACCTGCTCCTGAAGTCTGGACTCGTGAATACGGATCGAGCCTCCACCCACTTCGGTACCGTTTAACACGAGATCATAGGCGCGGGCACGGACCCGTCCCGGATCGGTCAGAAGATAGGGGAGATCATCAGACCGCGGGGCGGTAAACGGGTGATGCATGGACTGAAAGCGCCTATGGCCCTCATCGTATTCAAGGAGCGGAAAATCCACTACCCACAGGAGCTGCCAGCCCTCCCCCACCAGGCCGCGATCGGATGCCACGCGCAGACGCAAGGCACCCATCGCCTCATTCACGACGCGCGCGCTATCGGCCCCGAAGAACAACAGGTCGCCGGCCTGCGCCTGGGTGCGCGTTAAAATCTCACGTACCACCGCGCCGCCCAGGAATTTCAGGATGGGTGATTGCAATCCGTTTTCCGAGGCCGGATCATTCACCTTGATATAAGCAAGGCCCTTGGCGCCGTAACCTGCCACGAATGCCGCATAATCATCCAGCGCCTTGCGCGACAGGTCAGCGCCGCCCGGCACGCGCATGGCCACGACCCGCGCCTTCGGATCCTGGGCGGCGGCTGCAAACACCTTGAATTCGACCTCGCGCACAAGGTCCGCGATTTCCACGAACTCGAGCGGATTGCGAAGATCCGGCTTGTCGCTTCCAAAGCGACGCTGTGCCTCGTCGAATGTAAGCCGCGGCAGGGGCATCGGGATATCCACTCCGACCGTCTCGCGAAATACCGCCTTAACGAGCCCTTCCATGAGGCCGAGGATAGCCTGTTCGTCGAGAAACGAAGTCTCGATATCAAGCTGCGTAAACTCCGGCTGGCGGTCGGCGCGCAGGTCCTCGTCGCGAAAACACCGTGTGACCTGATAATAACGCTCAAAGCCCGCCACCATCAGGATCTGTTTGAAGAGCTGTGGTGACTGCGGCAACGCGAAAAAGTGCCCAGGATGGGTGCGGCTTGGTACGAGATAGTCGCGCGCCCCCTCGGGGGTCGAGCGCGTCAGCATGGGGGTCTCGATCTCAAGGAAGTCGTTATCCTCGAGGTAGCGGCGTGCGGCGCGAATCAGACGATGGCGCAGATGGAAGTTGTCGCGCATGGCCGCGCGCCGCAGGTCAAGATAACGGTACTTGAGGCGCACCGCCTCGCTGATATCGGGTTCGTCCAGCGGAAACGGCAAGACGTCGGCGGTATTCAGAATCACGAGCCCCGTAGCGTCGATCTCAAAAGCCCCGGTGGGCAGCGCCGGATTCTCGGTTCCCGCCGGGCGCTTGCGCAAAACCCCGCTGACCTCGAGGACGTATTCGCTGCGCAGCTCCTCGGCGCGCGCAAACACCTCCGGGCGTGCAGGATCGAAGACCACTTGAACCAGGCCGCTACGGTCGCGCAGATCCACAAACAGGATGCCGCCATGATCGCGGCGACGTTGCGCCCAGCCACAGACCACCACCGCCGCGCCGGCTCCGAGCGCAGGCAATTCTCGACTCAAATGTGTACGCATAGGGATCCTAGGCCGTGGCGCTCTTGGACGCCGGGGCGGCGCCCTTCCTCGGCAGGCCGGGAGCGACCATACCCATGGACAGGATCATGCGCAAGCCCTCGTCGACGCTCATGCGCAACTCCACCACATCTTTCCGTGGGACCATGAGGAAAAAACCCGAGGTCGGATTGGGCGTCGCGGGCACGAACACGCTTACAAGGTCCGTGCCTAGCAGAGCGGCGGCCTCGGGCAGGCCATCGCCGGTCAGAAACGCAAGCGTCCAGCTCCCGGGATGCGGATAGGGTACGAGAACGACGGTACGAAACGAGTTTCCGGCCCCGGACATGAGCGACTCCAGCAGCTGTTTCACGCCGGAATACACGGATCGCACCAACGGAATACGCGCCAACAGCGACTCGCCTACGGCAAGCAACCATTGGCCGATGACGTTGGCTGCCACCACCCCAGTCGCCATGACCGCGACAAACACAAGCAGTATGCCAAGACCCGGGATATCATGGCCCAGCCAGTGCTCTGGCTGTATATCGGCCGGCAACACCCCTAGCAGACGATTCGCAAGATCCGTAAGCGACTCAACTGCCAGAAATGTGACCCCGAGCGGCACCCAAACGAGCAGGCCAGCCGTCAGGTACCGTCGAAATCGCGCCATTTAATGGCAGCCGCAGCCGCCTCCCCCACACGCCGCCGCCGGGGCCGGGGCCTCGTCCTTGGCCTTGTCGTCACCCTTCGCCTTGCCTTTGTCGCGGAAATCGGTCGCGTACCACCCCGAACCCTTCAGCTGAAACCCGGGCGCCGAAATGCGCTTTTTCAAGGCCGGTTTATGGCAGGCCGGGCACTCGGTGGCCAGCTCTCCCATCTTTTGCATAATCTCGGTATGCTGACCGCAGGCATCGCAAACGTACTCGTAGATCGGCATAACACCTCGCAAAATCCATAAGCCCAATGCCCATCATATGGGACCGAAGGCGAAAGAAATCAACGTCGATAGTATAGCGAAAACCGCGACGCCCGGCACCTTACGAGCGTAAACCATGGAAAAAGGCGCAAAACGCCTTTCCCTTGGGATTTTTTATGCTAAGTTATCGGCGTTGTTCTCAACCATCAAATAGGACACCCATGGCAACGAAAAACAAGACCCCAAACAAAAAAGCGGCGAAGAAACCGATGTCAAAGTCGGAGCTCTTGTCCCACTTGGCGGACAAAACGAACCTCAAGCGCAAAGAAGTGAGCGCGGTATTCGACGAGCTCGTTACCGTCATAAAGCGCGACATCAAGGGAGGCCCGGGGGTATTCAACTTGGCTGGCCTCATGAAGATCAAGGTGGTCCGCAAGCCGGCCACGCGCGCCCGTAAGGGGATCAACCCCTTTACGAAGGAAGAAATGGTCTTCAAGGCCAAGCCGGCGCGCAACGTGATCAAGATCCAGCCACTCAAGACTCTGAAGGGGATTTTCTAAAGTCCCGAAGTTCGGCGCGGACGGGCGACCCTCACGCCGCCCGTCCGCCCCACCCCCGGGGAACGGTGGTCGCTTCGGCCCGCCCCTTAAGGGGGGCCGATGCCGCGCTCCATGCCCCGAGCGTCGCAAGACGGGTCCTTGTTTCTTGCGCGTCTCGTCGTGCTCGCATTCCCGGCCTTGATTACCAAAACCCGCATTTTGGTCCGCGCCGTGAACCGGCTTCCCACCTTTTCCACCGTCGCTAAACGGGCGAGTTGCGGGGTTCGAAACTGGAATCGAACGGCCACTCTCAGGTGAGGGCAAGGCCGCCCATGTGGCGCACAAACCGCATGCTTTGCGTGCGCGACAACGACTTCCCTGCGATTGCCCCCCGACAATGAAGGTCTGGTCAATGGACTTTGCGGGCTTGGTATCATTCGCGATGGGGCGTGGTGGTCGGTAAAGCGGCTTGCCGCCCTCATTGTGGATCCGGCCTTGCATATCAAACCTAAGGCCGTAAGATAGGGGCGCAATACCGGGGTAGAGAGCAAAAAGCCGGGAGTCGTCATGATCGGTTGGGGTGCCATAGCCCAACAAATATCACAGGTGACGGGCACGCCTTTCGTGGCGCGTATCGTCCGCGAGGCGCATATATCCGCCCTGAATCACACAACCGTACTAAGCGACGGCGCGGAATCGTACTTCGTCAAACATAACGATCCGGGCCTTATCGAGATGTTCCGGGCCGAAGCCCTGGGCCTGCATGAAATCGCCAACACCCTCACCGTACGCGTAGCCCGACCGGTTTGCTGGGGTACCACCGAGGAGATTTCCTATCTCGTCTTACCCTATCTCGAACTGTCCGCGCGCACCCAATCGGACGATATCGAGCTTGGTCATACCTTGGCGGCGCTGCATGCCCGCCACTCGCCCTACTTCGGCTGGTACCGTGACAACACCATAGGGACCACTTCGCAGGTCAACACCCCCCACGCCGACTGGGCGGCGTTTTTCCGGGACCGCCGTATCCTCTTTCAGCTCGACCTCGCTTGCAAGAATGGTTATGACGGCGCGCTTCAGGAGCTCGGCCACAGGCTTGCCGAGGCGGTCCCGGTACTGCTCAAGGGCCACAAGCCCACAGCAAGCCTGCTCCATGGGGATCTCTGGTCAGGCAATTGCCTTGCCCACAACGAGCGCCCTATCGTCTTCGATCCCGCGGTGTATTATGGCGATCGAGAGGCTGACCTCGCCATGACCGAGCTCTTTGGCGGGTTTTCAGCGGCGTTCTATGCAGCCTATGAAGAAGCCGCTCCGCTTGGGAGCGGATATCGGGTGCGCAAAACGCTCTACAATCTGTACCATATACTAAACCACCTGAACCTCGCGGGTAGGGGCTATCTGGGCCAGGCGCAACGCATGATGACACAACTGCTGGCCGAGATCGGGCATTAACCAACCACCCTCCCAGGAAAAAGGGCAGGGCACGGAGAGGCGCCATGCTAGTCAAAGACGTGATGACCACCAATGTTCGGACGGCCCGTAGTGACACACGCATTCGCGACGTGGCGATTTTGATGTGCTTTCATCGTATCAGCGGCCTGCCGGTCGTGGACGAGGACCGCGCGATCGTCGGCGTGATTTCGGAGAAAGATGTCTTGAGGGCCATGTACCCCAAGGTCGACGAGGCCCTGCGACTCGCCCAAACACCGCTTTTCGAGGAACTGGAGGCCGAATACCGCGATGTGCTGAACTTGCATGTCAACGACCTCATGAGCAAGCGCGTGTTCACGGTCGCCCCGACCGACCCGATACTGCGTGCGGTGTCCGTCATGTTTGCGCACAAGATCCGCCGCATCCCGGTCGCCGACCATGGCCGCCTTGCAGGCATCCTCAGTATCGGAGACGTCCACAAGGCAATCTTCAAGGAAACCTTCGATCGCGAGTTCGGCCATGGGGATGCGCAACTCGGCGACGTTCAGGACAAGCGGCTCGTCTCCCCGTGACACTTTCAACCCGCTCACGTGGGTAGGCTTCTAACTGATTAACCCGCCTCGGGCACGGGCTCGGGATCGGCCATCATACGAAATTCCGTGGATTCCTGGGTGGTTGGGGCACCCTTTCCGCGCAGCTTTATGGCAAGCCGCAACTCGTTCACGGAATCGGCATTGCGTAGCGCATCTTCGTAGCTGATCGCGCCGCTCTCGTAAAGGTCGAAAAGCGCCTGATCGAAGGTCTGCATACCCTGCTCGCGTGACTTCGCCATCGCTTCCTTCAAGGAATGGACCTCGCCCTTGAAGATCAGGTCTGCCACGAGCGGCGTATTGAGCAGGATTTCGACCGCGGCGGCGCGCCCTTGTCCATCGGCGCGCGGGATGAGCCGCTGGGAGACGATGGCGCGCGCATTCAACGACAGGTCCATCAATAACTGATTACGCCGCTCCTCGGGAAAGAAATTCACGATCCGGTCCAGGGCCTGATTGGCACTATTGGCATGCAGGGTGGCCATGCACAGGTGCCCGGTTTCGGCAAAGGCGATCGCGTACTCCATCGTCTCGCGATCGCGAATCTCACCGATCAAGATCACATCGGGCGCCTGGCGCAACGTATTCTTCAGCGCCGCAAACCAATTATGCGTATCGGCCCCGACTTCGCGATGGGTGATGAGGCAGTTCTTGTGGCGGTGCACGTACTCCACCGGATCTTCGATGGTGATGATGTGGCCGTGGGAGTGCTCGTTACGGTAATCGATCATCGCCGCAAGCGAGGTGGACTTTCCCGACCCGGTTCCGCCGACCAGGATCACAAGACCACGCTTTGTGAGACACACATCGCGCAACACCGAAGGGAGATTCAGGTCATCGAACGTCGGGATCTTGCTCGTGATCGTCCGCAACACGAGGCCCACATGCCCTTGCTGAACAAATACATTGACACGAAAACGGCCGATGTCGGGTGGGCTTATCGCGAAGTTGCATTCTTTCTCGGTCTCGAATTCCTGGCGCTGCTTGTCGTTCATGATGGCGTGAGCGAACGCCCTCGTATGGATCGGTGTAAGGCATTGCTGCCCGGCTGGTGTCATTTTGCCGTCGAGCTTTATGGCAGGCGGAAAATCGACCGACAAGAATAGATCGGAGGCCTTTTTGCTCAACATGAATCGCAACAGGTTGTGTAAGTTGGCGGTAGCTTGCTCGGGTGTCATGGCATCCTCACTTCAATCCAAAACCGATGCGCGCAAGCCGGACTGCGAGTCGTTGGGAACGACTGCCCGGCCCTCTTTTAAGCGTAGCTGCAAAGCGCGAGAAGAAAAGGGCGAATTCAGGGGATGAGCAAGGCCATTACTGCAGCGCTCAAGGCCTCAGCCGCCGGTCGGCCGGCCGGCAGGCTCACGCGCCGCGCGAACTGTTCGGCAAACGGTGTAAGCGAATCGTCGATCCGGCCGCATATCAAGTATACGGGTCGACCGAGGCGACGCGCGTAGGCCGCCACCAACTGCGGTCCCTTCCCGTAAGCGGTCTGCGCATCGCAGGCCCCCTCGCCGGTCAGGACCAGCCCCGCCATCTTTATGGCGGCCGACAGGCCCGTCAGGCGCGCGATCATCGCGGCACCGGGGATGAGCCGCGCGCCCAGAAGGGCGCAGGCGAAGCCAAGGCCGCCGGCCGCACCGCTACCGGGGCGTTTTCGAGCATGGACTGCAAACACCGGCTCGAGGCGATCGGCGGCGGCGCGCAGGCGGCGGTCAAGGTCGGCGAGCAGGGCCGGCCCGGCGCCCTTCTGCGCGGCAAATAACACGGCCCCCGATGGACCAGCGAGGCTGTTGGCGACATCGGTCAGAGCCACGAGACGAGTCCGCGCCAACCGGCGATCAAGACCCGTGAGGTCCACATCGCCCATACGATCCAAGGCCTCGAGGTTTGGGTGGGCAAGCCCCGCGAAACGAACCCCCAGGGCCGCCAACAGTCCGACACCGGCATCGCATGTGGCGCTGCCCCCGAGTCCGAGATAGATGGTGCGCACGCCGCAATCGAGGACATGGCGCACGAGCCGACCCAGCCCCTCCGTGGATCGCGTCACAAATGGACAATGGGCCCCGGCAAGGCCGATGACCTGCGCGCTTTCGATCAAGGCGACCGACCCCTGGCGACGCCTGATGAGGCCGAAGGGCACCGTGCGCATCTGACCGCAGCTGTCTGGGACCTCGAAAAACCGCGTATCGGCCTTCAGGGCGCGCCTCAGAACCTCGAGGGTCCCGTCGCCGCCGTCTGGCATGGGCCTTAGCAATACCGGGCGCCCTGGACATGCCTGGGCCACGCCACGGGCCATGGCGTGTGCCGCCTCAAGGGGCGATAAAGTGCCCTTGAAGGCATTGGGGGCTACCACTACCGGCGTGTCATCCACAGCAAAAGACTCAAGACCACACTCAAAACCAGTGAGATAGCCCACAAGACGTGGATACGGACGTCGCCTATGCGCAGTACAAGATCCCCGGGGAATCGTTGCCACGGCAGGCGATCGCGCGCCCCCCATGCGAAGCCCGCGACAATCAGAACGACCCCCAATATCACAAGCAATCGTGCCACAAGCCACTCCCACCACGGAAACGATCCGATAGTGTCGCGCGAGGCACCGCCCTCGCGCCCATCATAATAGAGTTTGGCGATCACCCCGGCAAACCCGTGATCCTGGTAGAGGCAACCGTTGTGAACCCATGACTCGAGACGGCGCCGCAGGATACTGCCCTCCCGCAAGAGCGGCGGGATCGGCACCCGTGCCCGTCAGCGGGGCCGCGGTTGGGTGTCCAGAAACGCAGCCCGATCATAAGTCCGCGGACGGTCGCCAAGATGCTGGAATCGGCATAAGGGAGACTGCCACTCGACCCGTGGCAGGGCGCACGCGATCAAGGGATTTGCCCAAGATCCCATGCTTGTCATGGCGTCGGCCACCGGTTAGGCGGACGCGATCGCCGAGGACGAGCGACCCGTGGAGGACGCGACGCAAAACCCGCATCGTACCGTGCCACTGCATGCGTCTCGGCTGGGAAAAGGCAGCGAGCGATGGGGATCGTGATGCCATTGAAGCCCCCATCAGCATAAAGACTAAAGCACGCGGGAAAGATAGCGACCACCAAGCCGCTTCAAGGGTGCGCGCAATGCCACCGCCCCTGTCCCTACGATCCATGGCGGATGGCACAGGCCTGCACAGACCCAAACCATGGAGCGCAAGCCCTGCCCCCGAGGGTCTGCGAACGGGCGGCGGCATGGGCCTTGCCGTCCCCCATAACAAAAGCGCGACGACGCGCCTCATCCCCCATGCATCAACCCCAGGATACCGATGACGATGAGATAAACAGCCACGATATAGTTCAGCAGGCGCGGGACGACCAGAATCAGGACGCCGGCGATCAGGGAAATGAGCGGCGCGAGCGCAATATTGAGATACATAAGCTAAAGTCTCGTAGAGAATTGGAGGCTACAAGCTTACCTGATTCGCGCCAGGCTCGCCCCCTGCCCGTCCGGGGGCAGGAAACGGCGTGACCCGCCCCGGGGCCGCGCGGGATGGGGTTAAACGAACGAGGGGAGGTCTGTGGGTCGAACGTGCCGGCCGGCCCACATGGGCGACCGGATGCATGAGGCTCTGGCGCATGACATAGTGCTCGGCACGCGTCACGAAGATGGCCATGGCCAAGCCCAGGGTAGCAAACACGGCCGCCGCCTTGAGACGACCTATACCATGGACATAAACACTCGCAACGACAAGCAGAGCAAACCACCAGAACAACCCGACGAGCGTCAGATAGGGCACAAATCCTATGACAGTAGTCACCGGCGAAATCGCATAACTGTAGGCAAACGTGCGGTAAGCGGTCTCATAGGACTGCGACGAGCCCATGAGCCTCCAGAACACGAAAAACACGGTTGCCAGCACGAAACCAGACAGGGTCAACGCGAGCGGCGCGAGCACCAGGGCATGGACGGCGAACGCAAGCCCCGCCTTCGGTCCAACGGCCAGGGCCTCGAAGAGGGATAACAGCAACATGTCGAGTAGACCGATGACGAGCAAAAACACATACGGGGTTCGAAAACCGCCCCGTCTCGGCATGGTCTGGAAGAATGCCGCCGGCCGTAGGATGACATTTATGGCCGTATCACGAATGACCCCCAAAACCCCGACAGCCGTATCCCTTGACCGCATCATCGCCCCTTTGCATGGGACCGAGCATATCAGTGCCTCCCATGTTGGGGCTAGACCCTCAAGGCTTGCGCAATACGGAGATGGGCCGCCAGGATACGCGCCAACGACCATCCGTATCCTCGCCTGCGGCGCGCGTACACAAGCGATGCAACCCTCCCACGAGGCGCCCAAAAGCACAGGGTCCTCACCTCTCATTAAAGACCCCTGAAGCCTGCTGGGCAGACCTAGAGGCCCGCGCTGATAGGCGGCCCTCTCCGGTCAGGAATATTGCCGTTGTACCCCTAGCCCGCGGCCGCTGTTAGCTGCCGCCCGCAGACCCGCTGCCGCCCCCAGACCCTGAACCACCGCCTGCTGATCCGCTGCCACCGCCTGCCGTTCCCGTGCCGCCACCCGGGGACGTCGTACCCCCGCTCGTTCCGCTGCCACTCGCCCCACCGGCCGTTCCTGCCGCGCCGCCATTAGCGCCAGCGCCGCTTGTGGCCCCGGACGATGCCGCCCCAGACCCATTGGCCGCACTGCCACTGGTTTTATGGTGACACGCCGTCAACATCGTCATCAAAAGCAGGGAACTGCCAACCGCCACTAGCTCCTTTCTCATATACTCTCCTCCTTGCCGTTTGCACGAGACATCCTAGGCGCCCAACGATAGCAAGCTATTTCAGAGTCTGTATGAGACTTATGGCAGTCTTGCCTCATGCCCGGCCGTCGGCCCCGAGAACGGCGTGCGGCCCCGTCTCTGCGCCGATCGCAGCGCTTAGCGCAAGGCCCGCCCACGCCCGGACCAAAGCCATCAGTGAGGCCGTCACGAGGTTTTCGTGGAGGCCGGCGGCCATGACGGTCTGGCCATCCTCGGGGTCTGCGACCTCCACAAGGGCCAAAGCCTGCGCATCCGATCCGGCGCGCACCGCCCGCTCTTCGTAGTGGCATAAGCGTATGGCCCCTGGCAATGCCCGGCACGCCGCGTCTAACGGACCGTTCCCACACCCTTCGTAATGCACGACCCGTCCGCGGATCGCAAGACGCAGCCGCACATGGTGGCCATCGGCGCGCGTGTCGAGATCGTAGCCGTGATAGCGGACCATTTCCGAATCTTTCAGATAATGGTCGCAAAAAATCCTCCAGATCTCGGCTGCCGCGATCTCGCCTCCGGTCTCATCGGCGCGCGCCTGCACCGCCGCGCCGAGCCCGATCAACATCCGGCGCGGCAGCACGACCCCATAATGCGCCTCCAGGAGGTGGGCGACCCCGCCCTTACCCGACTGACTGTTTACGCGAATCACCGCCTGATAGTCACGCCCCACGTCCTTGGGATCGAGCGGCAAATAAGGAACATCCCATGGCGCGCCTGGGCGTTGCGCACAAAGACCCTTATGGATCGCATCCTGATGAGACCCGGAAAACGCTGTGTAGACGAGATCGCCGACATAGGGGTGGCGCGGGTGCATGGGCAGCCGCGTAAGCCGCGAGGCCGTGCGCGCAATCTCGTCGAGCCGCGAAAAATCGAGCCCCGGCGCGACCCCTTGCGTATAAAGGTTCAATGCAAGGGTCACAAGATCGACATTGCCAGTCCGCTCGCCATTGCCGAAAAGACAGCCCTCCACACGTTCCGCGCCCGCCATGACCGCAAGCTCGGCGGCCGCTACGGCGGTACCGCGGTCATTATGGGGATGCACACTCAAGACTACCGCCTCGCGCCGGGCGATGTGGCGGTGCATCCACTCCACCTGATCGGCAAATACGTTGGGCGTCGCCACCTCCACGGTCGCCGGCAAGTTAATGATGACCCGGGCCTCATCCGTGGCTTTGAACGCGTCCACGACCGCATCGCAGATCGCCTTCGAAAAATCCAATTCGGTGGCGCTGAACGCTTCCGGACTGTACTGCAGTACCCATTGCGTCTCTGGCCTGCGGTCGGTCAATGCCCGCACGCGCCGCGTCGCATCGACTGCCATGGCCATGACCTCGGCTTTGGTCTTGCGAAAGACCACGTCACGAAACACCGGCGACACCGCGTTATAGACGTGAACAATCGCGCGCCGAGCGCCGACGAGAGCCTCTATCGACCGATCGATGAGATCGCCCCGTGCCGGCGTGAGGACCCCTATGGTCACATCCTCCGGTATCAGCTGTCGCTCGATGAGATCCCGCACGAAGGCAAAATCCGCGCGCGACGCAGAGGGGAAGCCGATTTCGATCTCCTTGAAACCTATAGCGCACAACAGTGCGAACAATTCCCGCTTCGCATCGACATCCAGTGGCTCGAAAAGGGCCTGGTTCCCGTCGCGTAAATCCGTACTAAGCCAAGTCGGCGGGGCCTGCAGCGTACGCCCAGGCCACGTCCTATCAGCAAGGTTCACCGGCGCAAAGGGCCGGTATTTGTGGTGCGGTGTCTCTAACATCGTGGCATCTCCCAAGGTCAGTGCGACTTACGCCGTGGTCGGCGGCCACTGCCGGGCAACCGTGGCTCACGGCCCGGCAGGCGCAACGCAGTCGCAGATTCCTTGAGAAATCAAAGATAGGCACACCATCACCCCAAACCTGAACGAAAAAAGATGAAACGAAGGATTGACTGGATACTACAGGGCGCAATAAACCCGCAGTCGCTCAAAACCGCGATCGGGGCACATGCAATGATAAACACGAGGCATCATGTTACCATATTCGCCCCGATGTTTGGTCATGTCAAGCGCCGGGCCCGACCCAATGGCCATTCTCGATGCAAAGGCCTAGAGCTTGAAAGATATGGCAGGAAAGGCCCGATACCCAGTAACTGAAATGGCAGCCGCCTGAGGCTATCGCCCGGAATCCTCTTATACGGATCAGCGCGGGCGACCACGCCCGACAAACGAAACCCGCGGCCGACGATGACGCCGACCGCGGGTCAATACCTCCCATCGCCCTTCTTTTTCCCTACAAGCGCTTCATGCAGTCCATCCCGTTTTGGACCACTCCCCCCTCCATCCCGTTACCTCAATCGTGCGTCACCGCACGCCTAACACGCCAACCATACCGCCACGGTAATTACCCAGCCCGCCACGGCAATATCCACCAATGTCCAAGGTATCATGATGCGTCTCCCCTGTTTTAGAAAGGTCCCTGATGACCGGGCGGCATAGACCAGAGAACCGCCGGCACCGCAAACGTATAGATGGCGGCAAACGTTACCACCCACCCCACGAGGCGCTCATTCATCCGCCCCTGCATAAGCAGGCCAGCGAGGTTCATCGCCACGAACCAGACCAGAGCTATCGTAAAGTGATACATCCAAGTCCCGCCGGTAGGCGCCGCTGTCGTCAGAAAGAAGTAGGCGTAGACGCCGGTAAGCCACCCTATGAAGATTGCCACCGCACCCAGCTGGTGACGCGATTCCACATGAAAGATCTGGGTCAGCCCGAGGACTATAAAAAAGAACGCGTACATACCGGCAAGTCCGGTCACGAGGTTTGTCAGAGGCCCAAGCCCTTGCGCCATCATCATCGCGATCAAAAACGGCCACCACATGATGCCGGCGGTCGCGGTGATGAGACCCACACCGAACTCGTTGGCCTTCTTACGCGCTGGGTCGAGATGCATAAGGCCGTTGGCAAGTAGTGCGAACGAGCCAATATACATAAGGGGCGCAATCCATTTTCCGTCAGTCAGCACGAAAAACGGCTTGGCAGGCGCCAATTCCTTGGCAATCTGCGCCAAGGAGGCCGCCGCACCTCCACTCCCCGCAGTCGACATTGTTGCCGCCCATGCCGGATGCATTCCCACCACAAACAGGCATAAGCCCACTGCCAGCATAGCCATGTGGCCAGACCACGGACCCAGATGACTTCTCATTCGCTTCATGATCTCCTCCGCTTTATTATGATTGTGATTCCCTGCCGATCTCGAACGAGGTCAGTGTATCCAGGCCCTACAAAAAATGTCCTATTGCTTTTTTTTATATATCCTAACTATTTTCTATTTTTGTAATTTGGCACATTATTTATTAATTATTCATAAAACTACTGCAACTTTACAGGACAATGATACCGGGTTTTTGCCCATGAGCGATGGCCTCATAGGCGAAGGGCGCTGCATCCTTTAAGAGTATGGAGAGCGGCGATCGCCGTGGATCCCAGGCGGGTCCGACATTTCAGAGAACCGAGAGCCACGAAGGGCCGCCGCATGGATCATGAATACGAGAGGCCTGGATGGCCTGCCTCGAACCGAGTGCGCTCAGGGCTTGTCCGCGGGTCCGACCACACCGCTTGTGATCACGAAAGCGGCCAACAACACCACGACCCACATGAGCATGGCGATCAGGGCCACGCATAAGACCGCGAGAAAAATAATGGCGGTCACGACGTGGATAATGAGTCCGGCACCCAGGAAACGCACAAGAACCAGAAGTATCGTGAATATCACGGCAAACGCCAGCGCCATTCCCATCAAGGCGCCGATGCCGGCGAAATTTAATAACAGGTACCGGCGATAACCGCGACGGAAGGTCTTCAGGGCCGCGCGCAGGGCCGCAAAGGCCGGGAGCGTATAGCGCGCGGCCATCGCCATGGCCATCGCGACGGTGTTGCCGAAAATCCCCAAGACTGCGATCGCCCCGAAGAGAAACAGCAATGGCAGCCAGGGGCCAGCGAGCAGGGCAATGGGGTGATGAGGGTTGCCGGTCGCGTGCACGCCGCTTGCGACACCAAACCACGCCACGACCTGAAAGATCACAAGACTGACCACCTGCAAAACGATCGCGAGCAACCATACCTCGCCGCGCTTTACGCCCCACAAAAGATCTGTTACGCGGGCGTCGCGCCCGTCGGCCACGTTTGCCAGACTGCGCATGAGGCCCGTCTGCAAAGCGAACTCTACAACGCCAAATCCCCAAAAGAATAGCGCCACAGGCAAACGCGTCATGGTCGGCATCGGCGCGCGTGTGGGCAGGATATGGGTCGATGTCAAAAGCATGAACGCGAGAAGGTTGACCGACTCCAGAGCGACGAGCTCAATCGTCAAAAGCCCGAACGCTCGTCGATAGAGAGCGACACCTTGGCGAAGCATCTCCAAGGGACCCTGTGACTTTGTGACCGCCATACCCACACCCCTTTTTGCCTTTGGCCGGGCTTACGCGTCCGAGCTCACGCGGCGGACGCTTTTCCCCAAGAAAAACCATGCCGCGCCGTCTGAACTCGCGCCCTCAGGCCCTGGGGGCGTTCATATGCAGATACACGGCGCGACCCCCGCCACCATGGCGATCCCCCACAGTCGCCAAACGATCTTGGTCTCTGGGCGTCCGCAGCTTTCGGGCCGCTATTTCACGATGATGTCCCCGAACATGCCCATCTCGGCATGTCCCGGGACCGCGCAAAGATAATAGTAATGCCCGGCCGTCGGGCGCCATGTAAACGTGGCATACGGCGACTTCCGGCTTTTAGGCGACGGTGACAGCTCGGTCCCCGCCAACACCGGCTGGACCTTCGGAAACATGGGAAAGGGCGGCCCCGTCCGGGTGATCTGAAGGCTGTGGCTAAACCCCATGACGCGATTTATGAACGTGAACTTGACGGTCGCCCCCGCCCGGAATTCAAGTGTCGGATTGGCGACATGGTGAACCGCAAATTTTGGGAATGGAAACTCCGGCTGCGGCACCACCACAACGACATGCGCCACAAGACCACGGTAGGAGATGATCTTGCCATGCACAGTCCCATTATCCCGCGCCCGCATGGCCCGAACCTGCGATGATGTCGCCCATTTGAAGGCGCTGGTCCCTACCAACACGCTCGCCGATGCCACACCGGCCTGCCATAGCGCCACCACCCCGAGCATCACCCCCAACACGACCCGGCGCCCGCCTCCCGTACGCCCCTTGGCATAATCCCTCATACCCCTCCCTCATGCCCCATGGTCACTTAAGACAGCCCTGGCGCCCGCAAGTCGTTTTCAGTTCGCTTGTGCGACGCTACCCTGCCAGACGCCATTCGTTTTTGGTGTTGTAAACCACACCGGCCGCCCCGAAAGGTCGTACAGTCGCTTTTATAGTCGCCGCTTGGCCGTTTCCGCAGCACCAAACCTCCTTTGTGAGGTATAGACCATAGAAGGGCAAGCGGAAACACCGGCGCACGACACACACGCGGCGGCCGTGCCCCTTCTCATCTGGCGGTGGGTAGGGTTCTTCCCCGCTATAGCGTATCCAGACCCAATCGGGGTGAAAGTGGCACCACGGCCTCTGGGCGCGCCCTTAAAGCCCGGGTTCATCGTCTGCCTTGAGAGGCTGTGAGCGGCAAGCGGCCTTACGGCGCCCCAAGGGTGGCGCAGAGGATCGCAGGACACGAGAGGGTCTTCCGTAACGTAAGTTGTGATGCGGATGTCTCGCAGTCGGGGCGGTAGCGCCGCCTTGAGGGGCTGTCGCATGCCGGCTGGCAGAAGAAGCTTTCGGGCCCGACAATCGAAATCCGCCAGGAACCGGGGG
>JAKARW010000087.1 GCA_021819125.1 Pseudomonadota bacterium
CTTTATACCGCGGGCGGCGAGAGGGCGGGATGCAACTTCAGTCGGCTGGACGGAAATACGCAGGTAAACGTGCTGCCGCGCCCCAGGGTGCTTTCGACGAAAAGCCGCGCATCGTGGCGCAACAAAACCTTGGCGACAATCGCAAGACCAAGACCCGTACCCCCGGAGGCCCGTGACCGGTCACTGTCGACGCGGTAAAAGCGTTGCGTGAGAAACGGGATGTGGCGCTCGGCGATGCCCTCGCCGCTGTCGGCCACCGCGAAGCGCCCCTCGCCGGAATCCATTCGCCAGGTGAGGCGTATCGATCCGCCAGGGGGGGTGTGACGGACGGCATTTTGCACGAGATTTGTAAATGCGCTGCGCAATTCCTCGACATTTCCCACGAGGTCCGCACCGCAGTTCTCGATCTCTATTCGGTGGCCGCGGTCGGCGCCGAGCACGGCGGCAATGTCGGCGAGACCCTTAAGGAGGGCTGCCATATCGACGATCTCGTCATGGGCGCGCGCGGGCGTGGTCTCGAGCCTCGAAAGCGCGAGCAGATCGTCCACGAGGCGGCGCATGCGCTCGACCTGTTCACGCATCAAGGCGATGCTCGAGCGCACCTCGCTGTCTTGGCCCTCGAAGAGATCCGCGAAGGTTTCGAGGAAGCCGTGCAGGACCGTAAGCGGCGTGCGAAGTTCGTGCGAGACATCGGCCACGAAATGCTGACGCATGTCTTCGAGCCGTTTGACATGCGTGATATCCCGGGCCATGACGAGCTTCTCGTTGGCCCCGAAGGGGATGATCTGGAGGGTGACCGCCATCGGCTCGACCGGTCCTTTCAAGATGAGCGGCTCATGATAATCGCCGGCCGCGAGATAGGCGCCGAACGCCGGATCGCGAATGAGGTGGACGATGCGCGCGCCCGTATCCCGCTCGATGCGCAGGCCGAGCAGGCGCTCGGCCGGGGGGTTTGCCCATTCTATGGCATCATGCCGGGCAAGAACGACCATGGCATCGGGCATCACGCTCGCGGCCGCCTGCAGGCGGTCGAAAAGGCCTGTGAGATGCTCCTTGTGGCGCGCGCTGTCGCGATCCTGCTTATGAATCTCGCGTATGACCTCATCCCACAAGCCGCCGAGTTCGGGGATCGGAGGGCGTCTGCCACGCGCAAGCCAGCGGTGCAGCCGGGCGAGCTTGATAAACAGCAAAACGGCCACGAGCCCGAGGCCTGCGGCCACTCCGACCAGCGGTAAACCCACAATCGCCGCGGATAGACCACCGACTGCGGCAATGACCAGGGCCATCCACAGATCGCGATACAGTTCCCGATACAAGGTCTAGGAATCTCCCGAGAACCGGTAACCCACCCCTCTCACGGTTTGAATATAGCGGTCGTAGCCGCTCGCGGTGAGGGCCTTGCGCAGGCGGCGGATGTGCACGTCGACGGTGCGCTCATCGATATAGGTGTTGCTGCCCCACACCGCGTCTAGCACGCGCTCCCGGCTATGGACTCGTTCGGCATGGGTCATGAAAAAGTGCAGCAGCCGAAACTCGGTGGGTCCGAGGGTCAGGCGCTCATCGTCGGCCAGGACCTTGTGCGTGGCCGGATCGAGCAATAGACCGCCGATGGCCACGATATCGTCGGACGCCATGGGGGCGACACGCCGCAGCACCGCCCGGACCCGCGCGATGAGTTCCCGCGGGGAAAACGGCTTGGTCATAAAGTCATCGGCACCGGTATTGAGCGCGCGCACCTTGTCCTCTTCGTCTACACGGGCGGTCAGCATGATGATGGGGATATTCTGGGTAAGCCGTTCGCGCCGCAGTCGCCGCGCGTAATCGACCCCATTCAGGCCTGGGAGCATCCAGTCGAGCAGGATGAGGTCCGGGAGATCGGCCAGGACACACGTCTGGGCCTCCGCGGCGTCCTGCGCCTCGGCACAACGAAAATCGGCCTGCTTCAAGGCAAACCGGACCATGGCACGAATCGCCGGCTCATCGTCGACAACAAGGATCTTTCCAGGCATGATGTTCCCCCTGTTGCCCATTCAACACAAGCAGTATGACGCTTTTGTGTCAGGCACAACAGTGGCGCCAAGGAGACGCCCGGGGATGCGCAAAAATACCGTACGGCCGACCGATATCAAGCTTCACCAAAAATCCCGCATCCTGGAGGTAACCTTCGCCGACGGAAGCCGGTTTGAATTCCCCGCGGAGTACCTGCGCGTGTACTCGCCGTCCGCCGAGGTGCGTGGCCATGGGCCGGGCCAGGAAGTGCTGCAGACCGGCAAGGAATCGGTCAATATCGTGGCCATAGAACCGGTTGGCACCTATGCGGTATTGCTGCGCTTCGACGATGGCCACGACACGGGTATCTACTCCTGGGACCTGCTCTATAATCTGGGCACCCATCAGGACCGGCTGTGGCACGAATATCTGAGCCGCCTGGAGCAGGCGGGATACGGACGGACTTGACGCAATGGATAAGGAACAACAGCCCGAACCCACTACGCATTTTGGTTATCGTGAGGTGTCCGAAAGCGAGAAGACGCGCCTCGTAGGCCGTGTATTTCGCTCGGTCGCCACACGTTACGACCTGATGAACGACCTCATGTCCGGCGGATTGCACCGGGCGTGGAAGGCCTTTGCCCTGAACATCGCGGCGGCCAAACCCGGGGAGCGCGTTCTTGATCTCGCCGGCGGGACCGGGGATTTGGCGGCCGCCATGGCGACGCGCGTCAGCGATCGCGGCCTTGTCGTCTTGAGCGACATCAACGATGCCATGCTCGCGGTCGGCCGCGACCGCCTGATGGATCGTGGCACGCCACGCCGGCTGACCTACGTCCAGGCGAACGCCGAGACGCTGCCGTTTCCCGACAACACCTTCGATCTCATTACGATAGGCTTTGGACTACGTAATGTCACACACAAGGATCGGGCGCTTGCGGCGATGTGCCGGGCGCTCAAGCCGGGGGGGCGCTGTATCGTGCTGGAGTTTTCACACCCGCGGTCGCCACTTTTGAGCCGGCTCTACGACGCCTACTCGTTTACGGTGGTGCCGAAGCTCGGGCGCTACGTGGCGCGAGACGAGGAGAGCTACCAGTACCTTGTGGAATCGATTCGCAAGCACCCGGATCAGGAAGCCCTGAAGGCGCTTATGGAAGAGGCGGGGTTTGCGCGGGTCGGTTACTGGAATTTGACGGGCGGGATCGTCGCCGTGCACAGGGGCTACAAGCTGTGATGGCGGCAACGCTTTCGTCAGCGAAACAGCGCTGTGATCAGCCAAGTTCGGAGCTATGCTACGCCGGCTTTTGGCGGCGCATGGCGGCCGATATCGTCGACAACATTGTGGTACTGCCGATCGTCTCGGCACTGGCGCCGACGCGCTGGCCGGCCCACCCGACCTTCGTGGCGCTCGCCCAAGCGCTGGCCGCAGACCCCCTGCGCCAGCTTCTGGGTCTTGTGTTCGCAGTCGCGTACTCGGTGGTGTTCTGGGTCAAATTTCTGGGTACGCCCGGCAAACTTTTGCTGTCCTGCCACCTCGTGGACGCGCAAACCCTGGGCCCGCTTACGGTCGGCCAATCGCTGGCGCGCAACTTTGGGTATCTCATCTCCTACGCGACCTTGGGACTCGGTTTCCTGTGGATCGCCTGGGATCCTCGCAAACAGGGCTTTCATGACAAGATCGCGGGCTCGGTAGTCCTGTATGTGCCGCGTCGCCCGCGGCGGGGGTAACGGGTGCGCGTCGCGCTTTTTGTCTTGGAGCAGATCCTGAACATCCCGTTTCGCATCGATCCCGAGGCGCGTGCCGAGCTTGCCGTGCTCGCGGGGCGATCGATGCGTGTGGTGTTGACCCACCCGGCGCAGTCGTTCGATCTCGTATTTACGCCCGACGGCATCCAGGTCCGCCCATCGGCGGGAACGCCGAACGTGACCATACGCGGCTCGGCCCTGCAGCTTGCGGCCCTCATGCGCGCGCGGCCCGAACAGACGCAGAAGGTGGTCGCCTCCGGACTTACGATGGAGGGCGACATCGACGCCGCGTGGGCCATAAAGCGGCTTTTCGAAAACGCGTCGGTGGACTGGCAGGAGGCGCTTGCGAGCGCCCTGGGCGACGTACCCGCGCAAATCATAGCGCGGGGCCTGCGCCGGACCTACGGCTCCCTGCGCTATGCCATGGGGCGGCAGGCGGCAAACGCCGTGGTGTTTTTGCAAGACGAAGAGCGGGCGCTCCCGCGCCCCTTTGAGATGGACGAGTTTCTAGCCGCCGTGGATGTCCTCAGAGATGATGTGGAGCGGCTTGGCCTGCGTGTGCGCCGCCTGAAGGCGCACTGATGCAACCCTTCGGGCGCGCGCGCCGGCTTTTGCGCATCACCACGGTCTTCATCTCCCACGGGCTCGATGAATTCGTAGCCAATCTCCACTTGTTCCGGCTCTATGCCTACGTCCTGCGGCTTGCCCCCTGGCGGTGGCGGCAGACACGTGCGCCGCGCGGCGAGCGTCTACGGCTCGCGCTCGAGGAACTCGGGCCGATCTTTATAAAGTTCGGACAGATGTTGTCGACCCGGCCGGACCTCGTACCCGAGGACATCGTCGGGGAACTGAGCCGCCTGCAAGATCAGGTGCCGCCGTTTCCGGGCGAACAGGCGGTCGCCTTGATCGAGGCCGCCTACGGCATGTCCCTTGCGCAGGCCTTTCGCAGCTTCGACACGACCCCGGTGGCGTCGGCGTCGGTCGCACAGGTCCATTTCGCCATTCTGCATGACGGGACCGAGGTCGCGGTCAAGGTGCTCCGTCCGGGGATCGATGTCATCCTCAAGCGCGATCTTGCCCTCCTTCAGACCCTGGCGCAGCTTGCGGTCCGCTATTGGCCCGATGCCCGGCGGCTACGGCCACTCGAGGTGGTCAAGGAATACGAGAAGATCGTCTACGACGAGATGGATCTGGCCCATGAGGCCGCAAACGCAAGCCAGCTGCGCACGAACTTCGAGGGCTCGGCGCTGCTTTACGTGCCGCGGGTGTTCTGGGACTACACCCGCCGGTCGGTGATGGTGATGGAACGGATTACGGGCGTGCCGATCTCAAACCGCGAGGCCTTGATCGCCAACGGCGTCGACCTGCGCAAGCTTGCCCACAACGGCGTGGAGATATTCTTTACACAAGCGTTTCGCGACGGATTCTTCCATGCCGACATGCACCCCGGCAACATCTTCGTATCGTTCACCGGCCAATACCGCGCGGTGGACTTCGGGATCATGGGCACGCTGAGCGCGGATGACAAATACTACCTTGCCGAGAACATTCTGGGCTTTCTCAATCGCGACTACCGCAGCATCGCCGAGGCCCACGTGCGTGCCGGCTGGGTCCCGAAGAGTACGCGCGTAGATGAGCTCGAGGGCGCGATCCGCACGGTGTGCGAGCCGATATTCGCAAAGCCCATAAAGGACATATCATTTGGCCGCCTGCTCATGAACCTCTTTCAGACCGCGCGCCGGTTCAACATGGAGGTCCAGCCGCAGCTCGTACTTCTTCAAAAGACGCTGTTTAATATCGAGGGCCTGGGGCGCCGGCTTTACCCCGATCTCGACCTGTGGATCACAGCCAAGCCCTTTCTCGAGCGGTGGATGCGCGAACAACTGGGACCACACGCGGTGTGGAACGCGCTTCGCAAGGAGTACCCAAACTGGATCCATGTCCTGCCGGAGATTCCGCGCTATCTCGGCGCCACCTTAAAGCAGGCCAAGGACGGGGAATTGTCGGTACGCGGGCGGTCGGATGAGATCGAACACCTGGCACAAGACATGCGCGT
>JAKARW010000028.1:0-2963 GCA_021819125.1 Pseudomonadota bacterium
GGGACGCCCAACCCGTTCCCGTGGATGAGCGAGATGCTGGACCTCAAGAAAGAGAAGAACTTCTTCGAGACGCGCGTGACGGAATACCGAACTGGCGGCAGTCTTTCCTGGGATTGAGGTCGGGGGCCTTCGTGGCGCGCAAGCGGCGCCAACGCTTAGTACGCGCCGCCGCCCATGCGCGAGGCCCTGAAGGCAAAATCGACCGCGATCACCACCGGGATCAACGCGCAGACGGCCGACCCAAGCACCGCCCAGGATCCTTCGCGACGGGAGCGGCCGATCGCCACGGCCGCGATAAGCCCCACGGCGACCGACGCCATGAATGCCCCGATGGTCGCCTCCCCCGCGCCCGCATAAAAGCGTAGATCCAGCAAGAGGGCGCCGAGAATGAAGGCGGTGGTGGCACGCCCGGCGTCAGATACAAGCGAGCACGCAGCGGGGCCGGCCAGAATCAGGCTTGCCCCCAAGGCTACGGCGAGCGTAGCCGCGAGTTCGCCAAGCAGAATACTTCCGGAAAGCGGCGCTACGACCGCCAAACCTCCCGATGTGATGAACGAGACGGCAAGGAATGAAGGGCGACCGACACCGCGCAACCCCGAGACGACCCACAGGGTAGACCACACCGCCGCGACCACCGCCCACACCGGCAAGGCCATATCGAAAGTCTCGCGCCCGAGGATGGGCCAGAGCAGGACTGCGGCCCCACAGGCCGCCGCCAGAATAGACAGCGCCGGCCTCAGGATCGCCCCGTCCGTCCAACCCCGCAGGGACGCGGCCATCGCCAGCAACAGCACAAACCACGGCACCCACGACAAGACCGTCGTCGGCGGAAAGGTGAAGTCGCGGTAGGCCTCGAAATAGCCGGCAAGAAAGGCCGCCGGGACCGCAAGCCCGGCAAGACCGCGTGCCAGGCGGGGGGTGCCGGCGGCCAAAAACCGGGAGGACATGGCGACGAGCCCCGCCACCGCCGCCGGCACCAGAACAACATGTATCAGCTGGGATTGAACGAACGATGAATGGAGCAACGCCCACATAATGTCCCCCCGGTGCGCCGGATAACGGCGCGCTATGGATTTCCTATCGCGCCGTGCGCACGCCTTCTATGTTCACGTGCAGGTGGACACGATTGGCGATCATCCCGGCGTAGGCCGCCATGCCAAACGCGCTACGACGGATAGTCGTCGTGGCTTCATAACCGGAGAGATAGCCGCCCCAGGGTTTGGGAAGCGCCGCGACCGGTCCGGCACCGATCTCGCGGACGTGAAACACGACCGGGCGGGTCACGCCGTGGAGCGTGAGGCGCCCGTAGAGAAGGCCCGCCCCCGCCCCCTTGGGCTGAAAGCGCGTGCTGCGAAAGGTGATCACCGGAAATTCCCGGACATTGAAGAAATCCGGGCCGCGCAGATCATGGTCACGCATCGCGAAATTGGTGTCGATGCTGGCGGCCGCGATGCGGATCGCCACCTTGTCGCGTGCCGGTGCCGCGCTATTGAAGGTGTAGGTGCCGGACATCTTGTCGAAGCGCCCCACGACCACCGCGACACCGGCGTGACCTATGGTAAACCACGCCAGCGAATGGTTCGGGTCTATGCGGTAGGTCCCATTGGCGCTGCCGGTCAGGCGGTGATAACGCGCGGCATGCGCAAGCGGTACGAACATGCCGGAGAGAAGCCCCGAGACGAGGGCCGCGCGGCACATAGTGGATACACGTGATGAAGACATGGTCGTTCTCCTTGTCGGTTAGGGTTCGAATCCGCCGAGCCTTGGTTTCAATCCTGGCCATCCGGCGGGTATCACCATACGCGGTATACGTTCTTATACAGATAGTCCATATACAAACTATATCGGCGTGCGCCCATTGTCAATAGGCAAACCATCGCCGCTCAGGGTTTGCGGAACCGGTCCCGCAGACGGCGCAGCTCCCCACGCACCCGATCGAGGTCGCTTGGGCTCATGTCGAGAAAGAGGCGCTTTAGGTGTTGGATGTGCATCGGGAACACCCGCGCAAACAAGGCCTCGCCTTCCGTCGTCAGCACCGCATGGAAGCTGCGGCGATCACCGGGCGGTACCTGACGGAACACCAGACCCTTGGCCGCCAAGCGATCGATGATGCCGGTTAAGGTACCCTTGGTAATCAAGGTCTTGCGGGCCACCTCGCTCAACGCAAGGCCATCGGTATGGCCGAGGGTGGCAATGACGTCGAACTGCGCCGGGGTGAGCCCCAGCTCGCGGACATGAGCGGCCGAATAACCGGAAAAGGCATGGTAGGCCTCCGCGAGTTCGCGCAAGACACCCAGGAAAGGCTCGCGGGCCGCAACCTCGGCCGCGCCCACGAACGCCACCGATGCGGACGCCTCTTGCCCATCTTTTTGTGACATGCCGGACCCTCTATAGTTTTGATATGGACAGTCTGTTTGTAAAGTATCGCACAAAACATGGGCCGCGTCAGGCACCGCAAAGGGCGAGACTTTAGGAGGATATGAGGAGGCCGCAGTTCTCGTATCTTGGATCGGCGACCCGCGGCCTGCGACCTCCCCCACAAAGCAGTCCACCGGTCGCCTTAAGGGATGACTTTTCGTGGGGGCCTCATAGGAGAAGGCTTATGTCTCGATTGCGTTTTCGTGGGTTTACTCACCGCACGCTTCTTGGCGTGGTGTTGGCCGCCGCGTTGCCAGCCGCCGCCTTCGGGCAAGCCGGCGGGACTCCGTCATCATCACAGACCGGGGCGGCGAGCGGCCATTCCATGATGGGGCAGCCGGGCACGGGCGCGCCACGCACCACAGGCGCCGGCGCCATGACTGGCAGCGCCCACAAACCGGGGTCAAGCCCACGGATCAAATCCCTACAATCGGCGCTGAACCGTAAGGAACACGCCCATCTCGCGGTCGACGGAAAAATGGGCCCGGAAACGCGGGCCGCCCTGGAAAAATTCCAGAAGGCCCACGGTCTCAAGCCGACGGGGC
>JAKARW010000028.1:3063-18969 GCA_021819125.1 Pseudomonadota bacterium
AAATCCCTACAATCGGCGCTGAACCGTAAGGAACACGCCCATCTCGCGGTCGACGGAAAAATGGGCCCGGAAACGCGGGCCGCCCTGGAAAAATTCCAGAAGGCCCACGGTCTCAAGCCGACGGGGCACCCGGACAAAGCGACCGAGAAGGATCTGGGGCTATAGATCGACCACCAGCGGCCATGCGGGGCCCCGATGCGTACAGACGCGCTCGGGGCTTGGGGTTCGCTTCGGCTCCGTTAACGCCTCATTCGCGCCCATGATCTGAAATGTATGTCATTCCCGACGCATGCGCCAAACCGTGCAAAACACCTTCCCGCCGACGCCAAAAGCGCTCCGACTCGGACCGCGCTCGAAAGGTGTGTCCGAAAGGCGCGCGACCTGAAACGGACTCACCCCATACCCGGGGGATTGTCGCGCTTGCGATGAGACTATAGCTCGGCCGCGGGGAAGACCCGCCGATTTTTTGCGGCAGGCACGCGGTAGTGAAGGTCTCCCCAAAGTCCCTCAACGCCCTGCCAGCGGGCTTTAAAGCCGCGGTGCGACACCCCGCCCGTCTCCGCCCGGCCCACCAGGCTTTACGTCGTCACGGCTGTGATCCTTGCCAAGCAGCATGTACATCGCCGGCACCACGAACAACGAGAACAGCGATCCGAGACTAAGCCCGGTAAAGATGACAAGACCGAGCGCAAAGCGCGCGGCCGCCCCCGGACCGCTTGCGAGCAGCAACGGGATGACGCCGACGACCATGGCTGCGGTGGTCATGAGGATGGGCCGTAGGCGGATTGATGAAGCCTTCTCGACCGCCTCGCGCTTGCTTAAGCCCTCGTGACGCTGCGCCTCGTTGGCGAACTGCACGATCAGGATGCCTTGCTTTGTGATGAGCCCGATCAGGGTGATGAGGCCCACTTCGGTGTAAATATTGATCGTGCCAAGGCCAAGACTCAAAAAGATCAAGGCCCCGCTGATCGACATGGGAACCGTCACCATGACGATGAGCGGGTCACGGAAACTCTCGAACTGCGCGGCGAGCAACAGGTAAATGAGCAGGATCGCCAGGAAAAAGGTCAGGATAAGCCCGCTGCGCGCGTGCATGAACTGCCGCGACTCGCTTGCATAATTGATCGCAAACCCTTGAGGGAAGATCCTATGCGCCTGGACACGCAGATAGGACAAGGCCTGCCCCATGGTCACGCCCGGCATCGGCACCGCCTGGATGGTGGCCGAATTGAGCTGGTCGAATTGCGGGAGATACTGAGGCTCGACCTTGGTCTTGAGCGACACCACGGTCGACAATGGAACCATGTGCCCCGCCGCCTGAAGATAAAAGCTTTTGAGAAGTCCGGCATTGGCGCGGAATCGATCGGAGACCTGTGGTATCACCTCATAACTGCGGCCCTTCAGATCGAAACGGTTGATGTAGTTGCCGCTCAAAAGGGGCTGCAGGTTGGCGGCTATGGTCTGCATGTTAAGGCCCAGGGCGGCGGCCATGCTGCGGTGGATATGCAAGACGATCTGCGGGTCATCGTAGCGCAAATCCTTGGCGACATAGGCGAATAGCCCGCTACGCTGCGCAATGCCGATCAGCCGGTCGGCGACGGCATCGATCTTGCGGTAGCCGGCGGCGCCCTGGATGACGAACTGCACGGGCGGACCACCGGCCGATCCGGGAAGCGGCGGCTTTTGGAACACCGCGAGCTGCAGACCCGCTATGTGCGAGACCTTCTTTTGCAGGATGGGCTGGAGCTTCATCGTGCTGATCGACCGCTTGCTCCATGACACAAGGTGCATGCCAGCCATCATCTGGTTGCTTCCGGCCCCGGTGGGCGAGAAGCCGGTGATCATGAAGCTCTTGTCGTAGACCTTGAAGTGCTCAAAGTCATGGATGATCTGCAGCCCGTATGTGCGCAGATAACGAGGCGTGGCGGTCGGGGGCGCGACGCCGGCCACGAACAACACGCCCTGGTCCTCCTGAGGGGCGAGCTCCTGCTTGGTCGAGGCGAACAGGAAATACACGCTCACCAGCATGACCGCAGCAAAGAGCCAAGTGGCCGGCAGGAAGTCAAGGCTTGTGTGCAAAAGCCGATTGTAGCGTGCGCGCAACGCCTCGAAGCGTTCATCGATCCATCGCGCCCAACCATGCGGAGGGTTCTGTTTGAGAACCCGCGCGCTCAGCATCGGCGAAAGCGTCAGGGCGACGAGCATGGACACCATCACCGCCGCCACCAGGGTAAAGGCGAACTCGGAGAAAAGGCTACCGGTGAGCCCGCCCATGAACCCTATGGGAGCGAACACCGCGACCAGCGTGGTCGACATGACGACAATGGGCGACAGGAGCTCGCGCCCCGAGAGGAGCGCCGCATCGAGCGGGCTTTGGCCCTCCTCGATGTGACGGTGAATGTTCTCGATCACGACGATGGCGTCGTCTACGACAAGCCCAATGGCGAGCACGATGGCGAGCAATGTCAGCAGATTGATGGTGAAATGCATCATCCACATGAGCAGGCCGCCGCCTATGATGGACAAAGGGATCGCGATCGCCGGGATCAGGGCCGCGCGCAGCGAGCCCAGAAACAGTAAAATGACGAAGATCACCACCACCAGCGTGATGGCGATCGTGGTGGCGATCTCGTGCAGGGACGCGGTTATATAAGTGCTCGCGTCATACGGGATCTGGGCGTGCAAGGTCGGCGGAAACTGCGCCTTCAAGCGCGTAAGCTCGCGGTGCACGCCGCGGGCGACGGTCAAGGAATTGGCCGACGGCGTGGGCTGGATGCCGATATAGGCGGCGGTCTTGCCATCGAAAAACGCCTGCGACGTGTAGTCCTCGGCCCCGAGAACGACGCGCGCGACATCCTTCAACCGCACCAGGGTCGGGCCGTTGTGAGCCACGACGAGATCCCTGAATCCACGGACCGTCGACAGGCTCGTGGTCGCGGTTATGACCTCCCCTATCGTGGCACTGCGCGTGCGCCCGACCGCTGATATATAGTCATTCGCGGCAAGCGCCGCCGCCACTTGCGCGGGCTCAACGTGGAGCGCGGCCATCTTGGTGGGGTTTAGCCAGACACGCATGGCGAAGGTGTTCCCCGATCCGGTCCCGGCCGGCACGATCTGCGCCTGACTGACACCGGGCACCGAGACCAGGCTCGGCTGCACGACACGCAACAGATAGTCGGTGATCTGCTGCTGGGTCATGTGCGAGCTATAGAAAGCGATATACATAAGATCCGTGGTATCGCCCACGGTCACGTTGATGACCGGCAACTGGCTACCGGTCGGCAGCTTGTTGACCACTTGCTGGATCTTGGACTGGATGTTTGCGACCGCCGCATTGGGACTGTAGTTCAGCTTCATGTAAGCGGTGATGGTCGACGCCCCCTCGGCGCTGACGGACGTCATATAGTCGATGCCGGGGGCCGTGGCGATGACACGCTCAAGTGGCGTGGTCAGAAAGCCCTGGACGGTCTGCGGGCTCGCGCCCGCGTAGATCGTACTGACGATCACGGTGGTATTGGTCATCTTCGGATACTCGCGGACCGTCATGCCCAGATAGGCGCGCACGCCGAGCAGAAAGATGACAAGACTCAGAGCCGTGGCCAGTACCGGCCGGCGGATAAAGAAATCGGTAAACGTCATACCACCGCCCTTTAAGGCTGCACCGTGTTATTGATCGCAATCGGCATGCCGTCGCGAAGCTTGACCTGGCCTGCCGTGACCACAACCTGTCCGGCCTTGAGCCCGCTCTTTATGGCCACGAGCCCGTGGCGTTCACGGCCTACCACTACCACTTGTTGATGGGCGATGAGATGCGCGTGGCCCTTGATGGTCCCATGCCGCACCACATAGACCGTGTCGCCGTAAGTGTTGTAAGTGAGTGCCGCGGCCGGGACGGCGATGACCTCGCGGGCATGCTGACCTATGAGGCGCACGCGCCCGAACATGCCTGGGCGCAGCGCCGCCGTCGGGTTGGGCACTATCGCCTGCACCAGGATATTGCGCGTGGCGGGATTCACGGTCGCATCGAGCGCGTGCACATGCCCGACGAACTGGCGATGGGGAAACGCATCCACGCGCACCTCGATCGTCTGACCGACATGGACTTGCGGCACCTCGACCTGCGGCAGCGTAAAGTCGTCGTAGAGCGTGCGATAAGACTGGAGATCGACGATCGGCGCGCCCGGCGCGAGATACTGACCCAGATTCACTTGGCGGATCCCAAGGATACCGCTAAAAGGCGCGCGCAAGGCGAGCTCGTGGATGGCCGCCAGGTCGCCTGCGACACGGGCCGTGGCGCCGTTGAAGCTCGCGATCGCGCTGTCTAGTTGCGCGCGGCTTGCCGCCTTCTCCTTATAGAGCGTGCGCGTGCGCCGCAGGTTGGTGGAAGCCAGACGCGCCTGCGCCCGATCATAGGCGAGCTGCGCTAGCTGCGGCTCATCATTGACCTGCACGAGCAGTGCGCCAGCGCGCACCGGGGCGCCGGAATGAAAATCGATGGCGGTCACGACACCGGGGAGCTGGGCGGTCACGGTCACGCCCTCGATGGCGGTGAGGCTGCCCACGCTACGAATATGGTTGCGCCAAGCGACGAGCCTCGCCGGCGCCGTCGACACCGTCACCACCGGCATGCCGCGCGCGGCCATGAACTGGTGAATCTTGTAATTGACGAACGCCTTCCAGCCGAAGATACCCGCGAATACGAGCGCGAGGATGAGGGCGACCAGAACAACGCGTTTTTTCATGGAGCATTCCTTTGAGGTGTAGCGGTCGTGACGGACGTGGCGGCTGTGTGCGCGTACGCGCGCTTGTGAGACTTTTGTGCCAGTGGGCCGCCGCCGAGCGCGGTGTAAAGGGCGACCGTGTCGAGGTAGCGCTGGGCCTCGGCACGCACATAGGCGATGCGCGCCTGGCTATACAAGGCCTCGGTCGTCAGCAACGAGAGCGCGTCTATGGCGCCCGCCTTATAACTAACCTTGGCCAACCGCAGGGCCTCGCGCGCGGCGGCATAGGCCTCGCCCTCGGCGCGCAGGGCCTCGGCATCGTGCTCTAAGGCGCGCAGACTGCCGGCCACTTGCTGGAAGGCGCCGAGCACCGTTTGCTGGTAAGTGGCGCGCGCCCCGGCGTAGAGCTCCAGGGCCTCGCGGCGCTGGGCGCGTAGCGTGCCACCATGAAAGAGCGGGGCCAGAAGGTTGGCGCCGAGGCTCCAGACATTGCTCGCGGCGTTAAAGAAGTTCCCGACCGTGAGGCTCTCCTGGCCGATGCTGCCGGTAATCTGCACGATCGGGTAGAACTGGGCGTCGGCAATACCGATCTCGGCGTTGGCATAACGCATCTGCGCGGTCGCGGCGCGTATGTCCGGCCGGTCGCGCGCCAATACCGACGGCAGGCTTACGGGCAGATTGCGCGGCAAGTGGAGGCTAGACAGCCGCAGATGGACAGGCCGCCACTGTGCCGGGAAACGGCCGATGAGTGTCGCCAGCGCATAGCGCGCCAGGGCAAGATTTTGCAAAAGCGCGGGCAAGGCGGCCTTGCTGGTTGCAAGCTGGCTCTCCTGATCAACGACCGAGAGATAGGGCACAGCGCCCGTGCGATACTGGAGCTTGGTCAGCGAAAGCAGCTTGGTCTCGCGCGCGATGATCCGGCGGGTGGCGCGAATCTGCGAGCGATCGCTTGCCGCCTGCACGGCGGTCGTCGCGACATTGCCGATCAGCGAGAGCTCTGCCGCAAGCAACTGATCGCGCGCAAAGAGCGCCTGTGCGTGGGCTGAGTTATAAAGGAGCCGGTTGGCCCCAAAGACGTCGGGGTAATAACTTACCGACAACCCGCCCGTATAGAGGGAATAGATGCCGGGAAGGTGGCCGCCGGAAAGGGCGCCGCTTGACGACTTCTGACGCAATGCACCGAGATTGGCATTGATCTGCGGGTAGAAGATGCCGGCGTCCGCGGCCACCACCGCGCGCGCCTGCAAAAGCCGCGCGCGATCCGCGGCGAGTGTGCGATTATTCTTCAACGCCGCCTCGATGAGGACGTCAAGCGGTCGCGACTGGAATGTTCGCCACCAGCGGACGCGCGGTGATACGCCGTAATGGAAGTGTTGCGATGCGCCGGCTAGGCCATGGGTTCCCGCGACGGTGGTCGGCCCCGGCCTGTGCGTGTAGCGGCCGACCGGAGGCGGGCCCGGGGTCTTGTAGCGCGGCCCTATGGCGCACCCGCTCAACGCCGTGAGCAAGACCACAACGACAGATCCAGCCAGGGCCCGGTGGCGACATCGCCGATCAGATATCATAGTGAGGTACCAATCCTTCGAGAATCGCGTGATCCACGGGCCCTGCTCCGGCAATCGTCGGCGTGGCCATAACTAATGGGCTTATTATTAGCAAGCTAAATAGCTTACCCGCGCGCCTCGGGCAAAGGCAAGCCCTGGGCCCTACCCTAACGCAAAAACCCTCTATCGAGCATCTCCGTTCACCTTCTTTCACAAAATTTGGGTACTATGTAACAAATCGCATACTTTTGCGTCCGTCCCGGTATGGCAATGAAGCGCCGGCGTCCGGGATAATGATGATTGACCATGGACTGGAGGATATTAGGAATGAAGCTTTATTTTGCCCCAGGCGCCTGCTCTTTGGCGGCGCATATCGTGATCGAAGAGGCCGGCGTCCCGCACACACTGGAGCGCGTCGACCTGGCAAGCCACAAGACCGAGCACGGCGAGGATTACACAAAGATCAATCCGAAGGGCTATGTCCCGGCGCTTGCACTCGACAACGGCGCGCTGCTCTCCGAGGTCGCGGTGGTGCTGCAATATCTGAGCGATCAGCGCAAGGACCGGCGTCTGATGGCCGAGTTCGGCAGCCTCGCGCGCTACCAGCAGATGGAGTGGCTGTCTTTCATTTCAACCGAGTTGCACAAGCAGTTTTCGCCGCTGTTTCGTCCGGACACGTCGGAGGCGGTGAAGCAACAGCAGCTGAAGCTGCTCGGCCGCCGGTTTGATTATATCTCCGAGGCCCTCGGGCGGCACCCCTACCTCACGGGTGCGGAGTTTACGGCCCCCGACGCGTATTTGTTCACGGTACTGGGCTGGACCGACTACCTCAAGATGGACATGACCTCCTGGCCACGCCTTGGTGAATACCGAGCACGCATCGCACAGCGCCCGGCGGTGCAAAAGACCCTGAAAAGCGAAGGCCTCCTGAAGTAACGCCCCGGCCGCCCAGGGCCCAAGTCCTGGGCGGCCGGCTGCGTCCGGTCCCTTTCCCAAAAAGACGCGCGGGCCTATGATCAGCGGGAATCATTGGGAGGGCGGGGCATGCCGGGACCGGTCTTAAAGAAGGAGCTTGTCCGCGAGGAGAGTTTCGCGGGCATCGCTTATCATATCGCAGGCGATATCGTCCCGGTGCTAGAGGTTGTGCTCGAGACCACCCCGGTCTTTTTCGAGCATCACATCCTTTTGTGGAAAAGCTCATCGACGCGCATCGGGGTGAAGGCCGTCAAGGGGGTGTTGCGCCGCGCGATCAGTGGCATGCCCATCCTGCTTGCCTCGGCGACCGGTCCTGGCACCATCGCCTTTAGTCGCGACGGCGCGGGCCAGATCGTGCCCATCCACCTGGCGCCCGGCGAGGCGATCGATGTGCGTGAGCACCAGTATCTGGCGGCCACAGACCAGGTGGCCTATTCCGTGACACGCATCAAGGGCATCATGAACTGGGTGTTCGGGGGCAATACCCTTATAATCGACCAGTTTCGGGCCGAGACCGCGCCCGGCATCGTCTGGCTACACGGCTTTGGCAACGTCTTCGAGGTGGCCTTGGGCGCCGGGGAATCGATCGACCTCGAGCCGGGGGGCTGGCTTTATAAGGACCCGGGAGTCGCCATAAAAACAGTCACCCAGAGCCTGAGTTCGGGGCTTTTTGGGAGCGCCGCCTCCTTCTTCTGGAATCGCTTCACAGGGCCCGGACGCGTGGGCATCCAGTCCATGTACGTCCCGACACTCGCCGTCGAGATTTGAACCGCGCGTGTCAAAGAACCTGCCGCGCACGCTTGCGCTCGCTGTCACGGGGCTCTTTTTGCTATACCCGCTCTGGGGTCTTGCGTCGCCTGTCGGCCACTGGCAGTGGGCGGCCGCCGACACGGGGTCGGCGCTCACCACATCCTTCGCCCTCACCGGCGTGGCACTCGTCATTGTCGTCGCAATCGGTACCCCGCTTGCGTTTTCTTTGCGTGGGGCCTCGCGGGGTGTGCGTATCGCCTTCGAGGCCACGGTGCTCCTTTCGGTCCTGATGCCACCGCTTGCCCTGGGGCTTTTGCTGGCATTGGCCTTCGGCCCCGGCACGGCGCTAGGGAGTCTGCTCTTGCGCCTCGGGATCCCGACCAGTAATGACGCGACGGCCTTTGTCGTCACCCAGATCTATGCAAGCCTCGGGTACTACCTGCTCGGTGCGGCGGCGGCGTTTGACGCCGTGCCGCGCGAACTCGAACGCGCCGCCGCCCTGCTCGGCCTAAAGCCCCACGAAATCCTGTGGCGCGTCACTTTGCCGCTCGCCCGACTGGGTCTCGCCGCGGCCGTGAGCCTCGCCTGGGTGCGTGCGCTAGGCGAGTTCGGGGCGATCATGGTGACCGCCTACTATCCGCACGGGATACCGGTGCAATTGTGGGTGGATCTCCAGGATAGCGGGCTGCCCGCGGTCTTGCCCTTGCTGCTCGTGTTTCTGCTGTCGGCGCTCCCGCTACCCTGGGCGCTGCGCATCCTTGCCCGCACCCGCAACCATGCTTGATTGCCGCATCCACAAGGCCCGGCGCGCTTACGACGTGACCGTCGATATCGTCGCGGATGCCGAGCGGCTGGCGCTCTTTGGACCTTCTGGGAGCGGCAAGAGCACGGTGCTCTCGTGCCTTGCCGGCCTGGAGACACCGGATGCCGGATACATCCACTGCGATGGCGAGACTTGGTTCCCGCCACCGCTTGCGCTGCACCGGCGGTCAATCGGTTATCTGAGCCAACGCGAGGCCTTGTTCCCACACTTGTCGGTCGCGGAAAACGTCCAATTTTCTTTAGACGCCGCGGCGCGCGACAGCGCGCGAGCGTGGATCGACGAGATCCGCGAACGGTTGAATCTTGCGACGTTGTGGCACACGCGGCCCCATCACCTCTCGGGCGGACAGACCCGACGCGTCGCGCTGGCCCGCACGCTCTGCCGCCGCCCGCGCCTCGTGCTGCTCGATGAGCCGTTTGCCGGCCTCGACCGCCCCCTGGTACGCGAACTTGCCGCCATCTTGAAAGAATGGCAGGAGCGGCTGCGCTTTACCTTGCTTGCGGTGGACCATGATCCCCTGGTACTGGAAGGTCTATGTCCACGGGTCATCGCCTTGGAGGAGGGACGCGTAATCCAGCGCGGCGACTGGTCGGAGCTTGCCCGGACCCCGGCCACACCGACGCTGCGCGCCCTGCTTGATCCGCGCTTATAAGGCGCCTGTGGGGCCGGACTTGGCATCGGCTTGCGCCGCCTGCGGGGCGCGTGTAATTTGACGAGACGCGGACCTGTTCGCGATGACGTGATGACGTTAACCCTGTCTTTTGGACATCCCGACCCATGACCGATTTCATACCGCTGACGATCGCCATTCTGACCGTTTCCGATAGCCGCACCCTGGAGACCGACACCTCCGGGCAGACGCTGATCGAGTATCTGACGGGCGCCGGCCATGTATTGGGTGAACGGGCGCTTGTGCGCGATGACCGCTACATCCTGCGCGCCACGGTCTCGCGCTGGATCGCAGACCCCAAGATTCAGGTCGTTATTTCCACCGGCGGCACGGGACTGACCGGCCGCGACAGCACGCCGGAGGCCATAAAACCGCTTTTTGACAAGGAAATCGAGGGCTTTGGCGAACTGTTCCGCGCGGTCTCCTATGATGAGATTGGCACATCGACTTTGCAATCGCGGGCGCTTGCCGGCCTTGCCAACGGCACCGTGATCTTTTGCCTGCCCGGCTCCACCGGTGCCTGCCGCACGGCCTGGACCAAGATTCTGGAACCGCAGCTCGACCGGCGCCACAAACCCTGCAACTTCGTCGAGCTTTTGCCACGTTTCCGGGAACCGGCATCGTGAAAAACGAATCGTTGCCGCTGCTGTCCGTGGAGGAGGTGTGGGCGCGGATGCAAGCGGAGGCGGTCGCGGTCGCCGATTGCGAACGGGTGACTTTGGACGAAGCCCTTTCACGAGTGCTCGCCGAGGATCTTCGCGCGCCGATCACAGTACCAGGATTCGATAACAGCGCAATGGATGGGTACGCCTTTCGTGCCGACGACGCGCGCGGCCGCCGCGAGCTTCCGATAAGCCTGCGGGTCGCAGCCGGCGACCCGCCCGGGAAGCTATCGCCTGGCACGGCGTGCCGGATCTTCACCGGGGCCCCCGTGCCAGCGGGCGCCGACACGGTCGTCATCCAAGAGCACTGCGAGCGCCGTGGCGATATTTTGGTTCTCCCGGAGACATGGACGGCGCACACCAATATCCGCCGGGCCGGCGAGGATATTCGCGCGGGCGACGTGATCCTGCAAGCGGGCGCGCGGCTTTCCCCACAAGCCGTGGGTTTAGCCGCCTCCTGCGGCTTTCCCGAGGTCCTTGTGCGTCGGCGGTTGCGGGTGGCGATACTGTCCACGGGCAATGAACTAAAGACAGCGGGCTTAGGACCGCTAAACCAAGGCCAGATCTACGACAGCAACCGGCCCATGCTCCATGCGCTGCTCGCGCATCTGGGGTGCGAGATACAAGCCGCGGGGCCAGTGAGCGACGACGTGGCGGCGACTTGCGAGGCGCTGCGCGCGGCCGCCCAAGCCGCGGATGTCATCTTCACGACCGGCGGCGTTTCGGTGGGCGAGGAAGACCATGTGAAGACCGCCCTTGAGGCCGAGGGCACGCTTGCGCTTTGGCGGGTGGCGATCAAGCCCGGTAAGCCGCTTGCCTTCGGACGCGTGGGCGCAGCTTATTTTCTCGGGCTTCCCGGAAACCCGGTGTCGGCGTTCGTGACCTTCCTGCTATTCGCGCAGCCCTTCCTCAAAGCCCTCATGGGACAAACCCCCGGACCCTTGCGAGGGTTCCCGGTCCGTGCCGCGTTTATGCGCGCCACGCCCGACAAACGCCGCGAATTTCTGCGCGCGCGGCTTACGATACGCGCCGACGGGGCGTTATGGGCCGAGGCCTATCCTCGGCAGAGTTCGGGGGTCTTGTCCTCGACCGTCTGGGCCGACGGGCTTGTCGACATTGCCGCCGGGCGCACGGTGGCCGAGGGCGAGGCCGTGCCTTTCCTCCCCTTCGAGGGCCTCGGGTGCTAAGGCGGTCGGCGCGTATTGGTTTTCAGCGCAGGTCCTCGGGTGCATTGCAATTGGCGGCCTCGGCCGCGCTGAGATCGAACCACGCCGTGTCAGCCCCCGCGAACCAGTCCTGGGCACGGCGGCCCCCGGCCCTCCAATAAGCCTCCAGGCGCACGCTCAACCGCCGATCGGCTAGGCATACGAGAGGTTCGGGCCCTGAGGGGCTTCGCGCGACGACCAGGCCTTGGGCGATGCGCCGATCCCACAGACGGGCGACCAGATCCGCTGGTAGACACGGGGTATCGACGGGCACCGAGAGCACCCAAGGATAAGCGGCATGCCGAAAGGCGACGCGCAGGCCCGCAAGCGGACCGGCGAAGTTCGCGGCCTCGTCGGTCACAACCTCGTAGCCCAGGGCACGGTAGCGTGCCTGTGAGCGGTTGGCGCTGATGAGCACTTGGGGGAGAGCCGCGAGCCGCCGCAAGGCATTGTGGATCAGCGGCTCTCCCGACCACGCGACGAACCCCTTGTCTTGGCCACCCATGCGCCGGCCCGCCCCACCCGCGAGCACCACCCCCGTGATCGGCAAGATGCCCGCGTCCATTCGTCCTCCTTAAAGTCGCCCTCGTGCGCCGCTTCCGGCATGGATCCTCCCCGTGAGACTAAAAAGGGAGCCGAGCCATTCTCACCGTCGCAAGAGGCCGCCAAAGCCCGCGACTTTTGGGTGTTGCAGGGTCGCGGCCGCGCAACCGCCCAGACGAGCCGCCAGACGCCATGGGTCGCGTCAAGCGCAATATCTTGGGCCCACGCCGATGAATCCGCCACGGCGCCCCCCCAGATTATCGGCCCCGTACGCCGCTTTAGGACCCCAGAGGCCGCCATAAGAATCGATGAGCGACCTTAAAGCGAGTGTATCCGCTTGGCCATGACAGGCAAGCGCCCGGCTACGGCGCGAGCGCGTTTCGGGACCGGCGTGTGCCTCCATAAAGCGCGCCGGAAGGAATGAAACGCAACGGGCTTTCGCGAGCAAGGCGAAACGCTATACTGGCGACATACAAGCCTTGGGAGGCGTCGTTTTATGGTTGCCGTGACACCGACACAAGAACCTCCACTGGAAATCCAAGCGGAGACCGCAAAAGAGATCGTCCGGCTCAAGATCGCCACGTTGATCGATGTGCGCCAACCGACGGAACTTGAGATCGAAGGCGAAATACCGGAGGCGGAGTCGGTGCCGCTGTTCGATTTAAAGAAGATCCTGGGCCATAAGCTGACCGAGGAGGAGCAGGAGATTCTCGACTGCGACCTACCCACGGAGAAGGACGCACGCCTGTTTCTGTCGATCATCAACAAGCACCATTACCAGAAGGGCAACGTCCTTTTGTGTCTGTGCAATTCCGGCAAGCGCAGTCTGCGTGCCGTGGAGCTTTTGCGATCGATGGGATACGAACGCGTCTTTTCCGTCGCGGGAGGCGTACGCGCTTGGCGAGAGCCGGGGTAAGTCCGAAAAGCGCGGCCGCGGGGGCCACAAGGGCGCCCGCGGCCGGTGATGGCAACCGCGGTTAAGGCTTAGGCGGGGCCACCGGCTTTTGCGCCAGCACCCAGGACGCCATTTGCTCGGCCTGCGCCAACGTCAGTTGCGGATGAGGAATCATCGGGATTCCGCCGGTCCAAGCGTTCCAGCGTCCGGCGCCACCACTGATGATCTTGTGGGCCAGCGTCACCTTGGCCCCGGGCTTGTGGGCGAACACATAGGCCACCCAGCTATACGCCGGCCCCACGACCTTGTGGCTCACCGCGTGGCAGGCGAAACATCCGGCGCTGGTCATCTCCGCCTTGACCTGCGGACTCCCGTTGGCGAACGCCAACCCCGGCAGGCCCAAGGCCGCCGCCACTATCAAACCCCTTACCACCTGTTTCATAATCCACTCCCCCTCATAGCGTCTCGATCAGAAAACCACGAAGCCTTTATTATCAAATGCTAACATAAGATGCAGACCGGTCAACTATCCCTTCGGAGACATGACCCCTTAGCGGGTCAGAAGGGCCCGTTCCATGGCCTGCACGCGCCGCAGGCGCCACCCGAGCGCAATGATGCGCTCGTGGACGCGATGGGCATGGAAAGGCATGCCTTCGGCCAGATATTGGCGGCGGCGCATGCGTAGCCGCCACATGCGGCGCTTGAGAAAGTGCTCCTCGCGCCCCAAGCGTCGCAGCCGCACGCCCGCGGGGATACGCGCCCGCATCGGTGGCGCCGGACCATTGAAGATCGGGCCGGTTCCTGGCGGCGGGACCGCCGGCGCGGCGGCGGGACCTGGGGGCGGCACAGTGAGCGGGTCGGCGCCGCACGAGGCGAGCGGACTGCCCGCCAACAAGGCGGCGCAGATCGCCGCGCGGAGGTAGCGCATGAAAGCTCCTTATGTGAAATCCGGGATTCCGGAATCCGTAGGCGATAGTATAAGACACGGCGGCCGGCGCGTGCGGGAAAATCGCGGCACCAGGGCGTCCAGGCCCGAGCACCCAAAGAGTGAGGAGCGGTCCCCATCGCGGATATTCGTGCCACGCCACCGGCATGCGGGCCCACGGCGGACGGCTCGAGAAGCGGGGGCCAGAAAAGACGCGGGAGGCCGCCCGGCCGGTGATGGTCTTGGCCGCATCGTCACTTTTTGAGCGCTGGGCTTGTAACGCACCGCGGCCGCCCCCTAACCCCTGAGGCGGACCGGGCGCCTTGGCGTACCGTGTTCATCGACAAGGGCCCTTTTTTATTTCGCTTTTCGCCCCGCACCGGCCGCTACCGTGGCCTGCCGACTTCTCGCCTTAAAGCGGACACGGCCGCGCTTTTAGGGGCATGGCAAGAGCCCCCGGGCGCCGCCGCATCGACGCCCTTCGTCTTGGCCACAAAGGCTTCGGGTTTCTGGCCCGCTTAACCCTGCTCGGTGATGCCCTCTACGCAGGTTTTGTTCCTCGGCTTACGGCTCGTTCCACGCCTCCTCCCCACGATCGGTCACCCTCTCGTGGTTAGGCTTCTCCCACTTGCCCTGCCTCGTTCGCGACACTTTCCCCTAGGAGCACGCCCCCATGCCGGGCACACCAAAAAGACGGGCCCCGGAGGGCCCGCAACACCCTGGGGGTGAGGAGATCTATTCGTAAACCTGCTCGCCGTGCTGGCTGAGATCGAGGCCCTGGACCTCATCCTCTTCGCTCACACGCAGACCCACGATGGCATCGACGACCTTCAAGATGATGTAGGTGACGACCGCGTCGTAGCCGAGTACCGACCCGACATCGATCAGCTGCTTGACCACCTGATAATCATTGCCCTCGAGCGCCCCGGCAGTCCCGCCGATGGCCTTGACCGCAAATACGCCTGTCAGGATCGCGCCGAGCGCGCCGCCTATGGCGTGAACCCCGAAGGCGTCCAGGGAATCATCGTAACCAAAGAAATTTTTCATATAGGTGGCCGTCCAGAAACACACCACGCCGCCGGCTATACCTATGACGAAGGCGCCGGTGGGATCGACGAAACCGGACGCCGGCGTAATAGCCACAAGCCCCGCCACCGCACCAGACACCATGCCCAGCACGCTCGGCTTGCCCCGCGCCATCCACTCGGCGAACATCCAGGCAAGTGCCGCCGCGGCGGTCGCGATCTGGGTCGTGGCCATGGCCATTCCCGCGCGCCCCCCAGCCGATACCGCGCTGCCCGCATTGAAACCAAACCAGCCCACCCAAAGCAGGGCCGTGCCGATAACGGTCAGCACGAGGTTGTGGGGTGGCATCGCCTCCTTGCCGTAGCCCTTGCGCTTACCCAATACAAGCGCGGTGACGAGACCCGCGACGCCCGCATTGAGGTGCACGACCGTGCCGCCGGCAAAGTCCAGGGCACCCAGCTGGGAAAGCCAGCCATCCGCGGACCATACCCAGTGGGCGATCGGCGAATACACGAACACAAGCCAAAGACTCATGAACCACAGAAGCGCTGAAAACTTCATGCGCTCGGCGAACGATCCGGCGATCAGTGCCGGTGTGATAATGGCAAAGGTCATCTGGAAGGTCATGTACACGGATTCCGGGACCGCAAGCGAGAGCCCGGTCACCGTATCTTTGTTCATGCCGTGGAGAAAGACCCGCGATAGGCCGCCGATCCAGGGATTGCCGTTGGTGAATGCGAGGCTGTAGCCGATCACATACCAGAGCACGCTCACAAGGCAGGTGACGATGAAGCTTTGCGCAAGGGTGTCGAGTACATTTTTCTTGCGCACCATGCCGCCGTAATAGAGGGCCAGGCCCGGGATCGTCATCATCAAAACGAGCGCCGTGGACGCCAGCATCCAGGCGGTATCACCCGGATTGATCTTGGCATTGGCGTCGCTGCTTACGGCATCCGTCGGCATGGGGGCCGAGACGGGAGCGGCCACGGGTGCTCCGACAGCTTGTGCCGTGGCCGCCGTGGCCACCGTGGCCGTGGCCGCCGTGGCCGTGGCCGCCAGCGCCACGGTCGGCAGAGCCCCGAGCGCCAGCACGAGGACTAAACCCCGCATCCAGCGAGACCGGGTGCCGGTCAGGCGGCCAGTAAGACTCATAGGGCCTCCGGTCCC
>JAKARW010000028.1:19069-25885 GCA_021819125.1 Pseudomonadota bacterium
CCGTGGCCGTGGCCGCCAGCGCCACGGTCGGCAGAGCCCCGAGCGCCAGCACGAGGACTAAACCCCGCATCCAGCGAGACCGGGTGCCGGTCAGGCGGCCAGTAAGACTCATAGGGCCTCCGGTCCCGATTCGCCGGTGCGGATACGGATCGCCTGCTCGAGATCGAAAACGAAGATCTTGCCATCACCGATCTTCCCGGTGTTGGCCGCCTTGCTAATGGCTTCGATTACGCGCTCCACGAGGTCGTCGTTGATCGCGACCTCGATCTTGACCTTCGGCAGAAAGTCGACGACATACTCCGCGCCTCGATAGAGTTCCGTATGGCCCTTTTGACGCCCAAATCCCTTGACCTCGGTCACAGTGATGCCCTGTACTCCTATCTCCGACAAGACCTCGCGAACGTCGTCAAGTTTGAAGGGCTTGATGATGGCGGCTATCAATTTCATGAGTGGATCTCCTTGAGAAAGGCGTTTGGCCCCTGCCGCCCGTATACACGTCGATATCCCCCGAGCGCGACCACGGGCGCTGTGCGATGCGCGTTCATATTACCCCCTTGATGAGTGTGACTGGGCCCGCAGCGTGGGCGGGCGGTGGGAGCAATGCAGGGAGCGTGCCAAAGAAAAGGGAGGCGGAAACCACGCTTTAGGACGGTTCCTCGCCTCCCGGGGAAGGAGTAACGCACCACAATGGTGAGTCCCCCTACCGATCATGCACCACTAAGGGGACTTGGTCTCTGCCTTGCGGAGCGATACCGCGGCCTCGACCATATGGCGCAGGGCGCTCTCGGTCTCGGGCCAGCCGCGGGTCTTTAGACCACAGTCCGGGTTGACCCAGAGATGCTCGGGCGGCAAGACCTTTTCGGCCTTGCGCATGAGCCGCACCATTTCCTCGGTGGATGGCACGCGGGGCGAATGGATATCGTAGACCCCGGGACCGATCTCATTTGGGTAACGGAAGTTCACGAACGCGTCTAGAAGTTCCATGTCCGATCGCGATGTCTCGATGGTGATGACATCGGCATCCATCTCTGCCACCGCCTCGATGATGTCATTGAACTCGGCGTAACACATGTGGGTATGGATCTGGGTCTCGTCGGTCACACCGCCGGACGACACGCGGAACGCGCGCACCGCCCAAGCCAGATAGGCCTTATGATCCCCGCGCCGCAAGGGCAGACCTTCACGAACCGCCGGTTCGTCGATCTGGATCACGCGTATGCCGGCGCGCTCCAGGTCGCAGACCTCGTCACGGATCGCAAACGCGATCTGCAGGGCGGTATCCGCGCGCGACTGGTCATTGCGCACAAACGACCACTGCAAAATGGTGACGGGGCCGGTCAGCATCCCCTTCATGGGCCGCTTGGTCAGCGATTGCGCGTATTTCGCCCACTCCACGGTCATGGGTTTGGGCCGTGATACGTCCCCGAAGATAATCGGGGGCTTCACGGCGCGCGAACCGTAACTCTGCACCCAGCCGTAATCGGTGAACGCAAACCCCTGGAGCTGCTCCCCGAAGTACTCCACCATGTCATTGCGCTCGGCCTCGCCATGCACAAGCACATCGAGACCGATCTCCTCCTGCTTGCGCACCGCAAGCGCGATCTCGGCGCGCATCCGCTCCTCATACTCAGCGACCGTGATTCGTCCGGCCTTGAAATCGCGGCGAGCGGTGCGGATCTCGTTGGTCTGCGGGAACGACCCGATGGTGGTGGTAGGGAACATCGGAAGATTCAGGTGGGCACGCTGCAGCGGGCGGCGCTTGGCGAACGGTTGCTTGCGCGCCGCATCCGCCGGCCGCACAGCCGCGACCCGCGCCTTGACCGCGGCGTCGTGAATGCGCTTCGACGATTTGCGGTCTTGCGCCACGCGCCGGCTCTCCTCGAGGGCCTGGCCGATGGCCGCATCGCCTTCATCCAGACCACGCTTCAAGAGCCCCACTTCCGCCATCTTTTGGGTGGCGAAGGCAAGCCAGCTGCGGATCTCGGCGTCTAGCCTCTGCTCCCTCATGAGATCCACGGGGACATGCAGAAGCGAGCAGCTGCTCGCCACCGCAAGCCCGCCCTTATGACCTTGGGCGCTACGCAGCACCTTGAGGGCCGCGTCGAGATCGGCGCGCCAGATGTTGCGGCCGTCGACCACGCCCAGGGACAGCAACTTATCGGCCGGCAACGCCTTCAGGACCGCGGATAATTGATCAGGGCCGCGCACGAGATCGATATGAAGACCCGCCGTCGGGAGCTTGCAGGCCAGCTCACGGTTGGCCCCCAAGCTCTCGAAATAGGTCGTCAGCAAGAGCTTCGGGCCGGCCGCCGAAAGCCCTTCGTAGGCCTTGGGGTAGGCATCGGTCCAAGCCTTGGGCAGATCCAGGACCAGCGCCGGCTCGTCGATCTGCACCCACTCGACCCCGAGGCTTGTAAGCCGCTTCAGTATCTGTTGGTACACGGGCAACAAATCAGACAGCAGGGACAGCCGATCGAAATCCTCACCCTTGGTCTTGCCCAACCACAGGTAGGTGAGCGGTCCCAGGAGCACCGCCTTGACGGCGAAGCCTGCGGCGCGAGCCTCGGCCACGTCCTCGAAGAGCCGCGGTGAGGACACCGCGAACCGCTGGCCCTTGTGAAATTCGGGCACGATGTAATGGTAGTTGGTATCAAACCACTTGGTCATCTCGCAGGCATGGGTGGCCGTGCCGGTCGGGGCCACGCCGCGCGCCATACGGAAAAAGGTATCGAGATCGACCTCCGGTCCCCGCCACTCGAAGCGCGGGGGTACCACACCCAACAGGGCGCTCGTCTCGAGGACGTGGTCATACCATGCGAAGTCACCGACGGTCACGAGGTCAAGGCCGGCGGCCTTTTGGGCATTCCAGGCGCGCATCCGCAAATCCTTCCCGACATCGCGGAGGGCCGCCTGGGTCAGACTCCCTTTCCAATAGGCTTCCAGGGCCTTTTTATACTCCCGATCGGGACCGAGACGGGGAAAACCAAGGATGTGTGCAAGGCTCAAGATCGACTCTCCGGGGCACGCGCCCATGACGAATGACAAGTTGGGGGGCAAAACGGCGCCGACGCGGGCATCGGCAGCGGCTGTGGGAGGCTAACCTCGACTGTTGCCGGAGTCAATGGGCAAACGGGCCCACGGGGACCGCAAGAGCGCCAGACCCCTAGCCATGGCACGGTCTTGTGGTGTTAAAATCAGGTCCACAGGATACCGCAGGGATGGCGGCCCGGGAATACTGGGGCCCCGCGCAACGTCGCTAGCGGAGGACGCTTATGCTGGAAAAGATCTTGGCCGACGTCATCAAGACCGGTCGCCTGACGGTCCGTTATCCGGATGGGCGGGTGGGGCACTATGGTGAGGGATCGCCCGATGCCGAGTGGGTCATAAGGGACAAATCCGCGATCCGCCGCCTCGTCCGCAACCCATGGCTCCAGATGGGCGAGACCTATATGGATGGCGCCTGGGATGCACCGAAGGGCTTGGCGGTGCTGCTCGAGGTGCTCCTGCGCAATATCCCGGATGAATCCCCCTCCTCGCTTTTCACGGGCGTCAAGCGCCACTTCGAACAAAGCAACAACCGGCATGCGAGCCGCCGCCACGTAGCCCACCACTATGATTTGGACGAGTCGCTGTTCCGGCTGTTCCTCGACCGTGACATGCATTACTCCTGCGCCTTCTTCGCAAACCCGGACATGACCCTCGAGCAGGCCCAGCGCGCAAAGTGCGAGCTGATACGGCGCAAGCTCGAACTAAAACCCGGTCAGCGCGTGCTTGACGTTGGATGCGGCTGGGGCGGCTTGGCGCTTTATCTTGCCCGCCACGCCGACGTCGACGTAACCGGCATCACGCTTTCGAAAGAGCAGCACCGCGTGGCAACAGCTCGGGCCTACGACGCCGGACTTTCCGCGCGCGTCCAATTCCGGCTCGAGGATTACCGCGAGCACCACGGCCTTTATGATCGGGTCGTGAGCGTGGGAATGTTCGAGCATGTAGGGACACCCCACTACGAGACCTTCTTTAGCAAGATCCGCGAGCGGCTGGCCCCCGGAGGGCTCGCGCTCCTTCACCATATCGGCCAAAGCGGCCCCCCCTGCCGGACCAACCCATGGATCCGCCGGTACATCTTCCCAGGCGGCTACAGTCCGGCGCTCTCCGAGGTCATTCCCGCGATCGAAAAGGTCCGCCTCAAGGTTGCCGACATCGAGGTCCTCAAGTTTCATTACGCATATACCCTGCACGAATGGCAGAAACGCTTTCAGGCGCGGCGGGCTGAGGTCGTGCGGCGCTGGGACGAGCGGTTCGCGCGCATGTGGGAATTCTATCTCGCCGCCTGCGAGGCCTCGTTTACGATCGGCGACCTTGTGGTCTTCCATATTCAGATCGCCCGTTCGCTCGAGGGACTGCGCATGACGCGGGACGCCTGGTACGCCCAACATGATTTGAAAGACGAGATCGTCGAGAGCGCCTGACCCTGCAGGAAGTCGTCGTGGGCCACCGGGAGAATTCTTGCGAAGGTCCGTGCCCGTTGGGGAACCTCCCATAGAGACCCGCGGTCAGCCCTACTGCAAAGGCCCCAGTGTCCGTCCCTTGTGAACGGGTGGGGTGTATGGTGTAGTACGGCCCTGCAGTATCGTGGCGTGCGTCGCGATGCCGAACGGACCGCATCACAGAACAACAAAGCGCCCCAGGAGCAGCGAATCATGAGCCGACACACGCTTTCGCAGACATACGATCAATCCACCGTGTTTCGCATGTCGGGCGCCGCAGTGTTAGCGATCCGCTTCATCCTTGGCTGGATCTATTGGGGCGGCGGCACGCGGCGTTTCATATACGCCCCTCAAAAGCTTAATCCTCATGCCCACAGCTGGATGGCCAATAAGCTTCAGGGGGGAATGCCCGGGGCGGTGCTCGGGCTTGGGCATGTGTTGAGTGCCATCCTCCACCACCCGGAACTCGTCTACGCCCTACTTGTATTGGTCAGCGCCGTCGAGCTCATCTGCGGCATCGGGCTTATTCTCGGCGTTTTGACGCGCGCGAGCGCCATCCTCAGCATCGCCCTTAGCGTCTCGCTCATGCTGGTTTTCGGGTGGCAGGGCGCCACTTGCATCGATGAATGGACCATGGCGGCCTCGACCTTCGCCATGGGCTGTACGATATTCGCGGCAGGCAGTGGCGTATGGTCCATCGATAGCTGGCTGCTACGCCGGAATCCCGCGCTAGCGGACGCGGGATGGTTCCGCTGGTTTGGCAGCGCGCCGTTCAACGCTCGCGAGACCGAGGGCTGGGGCAAGGGGCTTGCCATCGTGGCCGCGCTCTTTACGCTCGTGTTCTACAACTACTACCGCGGTTCTATCTTTACCAAATTTCATGGCGGACCGGTAAGCGCCGGTAAGCACCATATCAGCCTAAGCCGCGCGACGCTTCATAAGGATGGTCGCCTGAAGGTATTCGCCTACCTGGACGGGGGGACGCCGGCCGTGCCCTCGCACGTGGTCAAGGTCGTCGTCGAGGGACCGAAGGGGGTCGTGGAGGCCTGGCAGGGCAAGGACCTTGAGGGCGCGGTCGAGGGGCATATCAAGAACGTCTACCGCTACAATAAGTTCGCGCCCGGGCTCTTTGGTCTCAAGGCCAAGATGGGGGCCAAGGCCTGGATTACCCTGCGCCCGACGGCGGTCATGCACATCAAGGCCGGGCACTACACCGTGCTATTCGAAAACATCAACGGCAAGATGTTCGAGACCAAGGCCCTGCTGTCCTGACGGGAGCCCGCTGTCGAATGGTGGGCCTTACCAAGCCTTGGTCAAAACCAGGGCGACGCGGGTGTCATGAAGGCCCGATATGATATGGTGATCGACGGCCGTCACGAACACGCCCGCGCTAAAAGTGTGCCACGACTTGGTAAAGCCGACCCCGTAGTCGTCGTAAGAGGCCACGGTGTCACCGCTGGTGTGCCCGGCATGGAGCACAAGACCGAAACCGCTCCCCAGGCGCACATGGTAGCCGGCCTCAAGATAGGTGTTGCCGTGCTGCCAGTCATGGTAGACGCCGCCCGACAGGGGCCCGAACCGCAATCGCAGGAAGGTCTCTTCGAAATTGAGCGAGCTCACATCGAAGCGGTAAGCGGTGGCGCCGACGTTGAATCCCAGTCCCGACGGGGTCATGTCGCGGATACCGCCTGTGAAGTCGGCCCGTTCATGCGCCCCACGGTAATCGAGCGTCGAAAGAAATCCACGAACATAAAGGCCGATGGGTCCAACCGCGGTCACCGACCCTTGCAACGCGGGGTTGCCGTTCGACTCCGAGATGCCGCGCCAGACGTAATTGCTCATGAGCGAAACCTGCCCGCTCACACCCTCCGCATAGGCGGGGAGCGCCAACAAAGCGGTCAGGGCCAAGGTTGATTGGAGGCGGGTCAGGGTACGCACGAGCGCATTATATAGCAGCCGAGGCTGGTGGCCAGTCCTTCCGCCTTGACCCCTTCGCGCAACAACGAGAAAGGCTTATACTATGTCTATGTTGACACGAATCTTGGATCAAATCGCAGCGACCGCACGCGCGGCCGTCCCCCCGGAGTTCGGACAGGACGTGGAAAAGAACGTCCGTGCAGTCCTGGACAGCACGTTCCAGAGATTGCGCCTCGTGACACGCGAGGAGTTCGAGGTGCAGCAAGCGGTCCTTCAGAAGACCCGCGAACTGGTTGAACGTCTCGAGCGCCAAGTCGCGGAACTCGAGGCCAAAAACAGTAACACCGGGTCTGCCAAAAAGCCGCCAACCGCCGTTTAAGGCGGGTTTCAGGCCGCGAAGGATGTGCCAGCG